>JADGQJ010000016.1 GCA_017881885.1 Chloroflexota bacterium | reverse complement strand
CGAGCGGCCGATCGGCGTTGGCGCGGCGGCGTCCGCGAGGGGTAACAAAAAGCCGCGGGTCCTGAGAGGAACCGCGGCCCCTGGGCGACTCGACGGGCTCCTTGTCGGAGCGCGAGACAGCCTTCTACCTCCTGCGGCGGGGCCGCCGGGGACAGAGGCAAGTGTGGCTGTGCGAGTCCATACCCCGAATCATGCGGGCTGGTATCGGCTGCCGTCAAGCACCCCGGGCTGGCATGGGACCTACGCCTCATTGCCAGGCCGTCAGGCGAGACATCCTGAGGGCGATCGTGGCCGTCCCGCCCGTCGCTTCGGTCGACTTACGTGGCGGTCCCGGCCGAGCGCGATCCTGCGGCTCAGCTAGACTCCCGTCGCCGGGTTGTTTTCGTAAGAGGAGGAATCTTGATGATTCGAACTATTCGGAGGCCGAGGCGCGGTCTCCTCATCACGTCCGTCGCACTGGCCCTCGTCGCGGCTGCGTGCGGCGGATCCTCGACGTTGCCGGGTGTCGGCGGGACCGGCGCTCAGCCGACGGTCGGCGGCGGCAACGGTGGCGTTGGTGGCACGGGCTCGTTGACATCGGGCCTTTCCGCCAACCTGGATAAGTTGGACAGCTACCAGTTCACGGAGACCATCGCCGGCAGCTCTTTCGGCGCGCAGGCAACCAGCGACAGCAGCGGCACAACGATCTCGGGCACGGTCATCAACAAGCCCGATAAGCGGTTGGCGATCAACTACGGCGGCACTCAGATCGTCGTCATCGGCGACCAGCAGTTCATGTCTTCCGACGGCACCACCTGGGTGGCCGGCGGATCGAGCTCGTCGGCCTTCACCGCCATGCTCCCGACCCAGCTGTACGGAACCTGGTTCGACGCGTTTGCGTCGGGCTACAAGCCGGCAGGCGATGACACCCAGAATGACGTCGCGTGCATCCACTACAAGGGCGACACCTCGCTCAGCGGCATGTACTCGACCATCGCAGGCGTACAGGGCACCTTCACCTCCGATCTCTGGGTCGCCAAGGACGGCGGCTATCCCGTCAAGGGCGTCCTCGCGTACTCCGCAACGTCCGGAGGCAAAGGCGGCACGTTCGGGTACAGCCTCGACGTGACCCACGTCAACGACGCGGCCAACGTCGTTGCCCAGCCCTCAGTGGAGCCGATGCCGAGCTGAGCTTCAACTCCGTCAAGTCACGAGGCCCCGGCCACTCGGTCGGGGCCTCGGTCTATGTCAGGGCCGAGGGGCGGGAGTGGCAAACCTAGACGCGGGTCCAGGTTCGACCGCCGTCGGTCGTCTCGACGAGGTAGGCGCCGACGGGAGTTGAGGAGTTTGCGGTTCCGTAATCCGCGACCACGGCTGTGGCGCTGGATGGACCCGTCAGGACCAACTCCGCGAACGAGGTGAAGTCGGCCGGCAGGCCTGCTGCCTTGACGGAGGTCCACGTCTGGTCGCCATCCGCGGTCTCCGCGATGACGCCACCGCCGGTCGACACCCAGGTGCTGGACCCGCGCGTATCGAACGCCGGGGCCGCCCAGGTTCCGTTCCCAAATGAGATACCCAGAGTCACTTCGTAGGTCGTGGGGATGCCCAGTGGGTTGAACGTAGCGCCACCGTCGTGACTTACGAGCAGCGAGAAGAGCTGGGTGGTACCGCAGGTGCCTCCGCAGGTGCTGATCGGCACCTCGATGTCCGAACCGACCAGCCGTGGCGAGCCAAGCCTGTAGCTGCCCGCCGCAGGCAGGCCCACGACATTCGCGGAGACCCAGGTGCTCCCGCCATCGGCGGTGTGGAAGAAGGGGTGGGCCAAGTCGTGCGGCCCCGTCCTCTCGATCGCGACGCCGGAATCGGTTGTCGTGAAGGTGGACCAGGCCCAGCTCATGTCGATCCGGTTGCCCGCCGGCGACCGATGCGGGACGAATGACAGGCCATCGTCGTCCGAGACGAATAGGACCGCGGAGCCGTCGTTCATCAATGCCGGTACGGTGAGCATGCTGCCCGGACCGGGCGTGACATAGCAGAAGAGCGCCGGGCCGCTGGCGCGCAGTACTGCCGCAGACGGTGTGAGCAGGACGCTCGACCAGGCGGCCGCGACATTGGCCTTTCGATAGATTCGGCATCCATCGCCGGACCGTATGGCCAACCACAGTGGCCGACCCTCGGCGCCCGCCAGCGTTTCCACCTGGTCGGAGGAGATGCCGGCAGGGTAGGCGACGTCTGCCCAACTATGCCCCAGGTCGTTAGACCACGAGAGTCCGCCAATCAACTCCATCCAGGAGGACGAGCCGGAAAGGTGCGGAGACCCCGGGAGATTGCGTGCTATTTGTGCGCTGGGGGAGGGGCTTGGAGCGGAGGAGAGGGAGGCAGTCGGGCGGGGCAACTGGCTCGCCACCGGCGAGGCCGATGCGCCTGGGGCAAGAATCACGCCGCGCACGGCCGAGGCGGCGACGATGACCACGATCGCGAGCGCGGCCAGAGACGCGACAACCTTCGGCAGGGCGCGGCTCTTGGGTGCTGCTCGACGTGGCGCTGTAAGCCTCGAACCGGCTTCCTTCGTCTCGTGCTCGAAGTAGCCGCGTACGGCGGCGACCACTTCCTCCTCAGAAGGCGCGCGATCGCTCTTCATCGAATTGCCTCCCGGACCCGCGCGAGGCCCTTGCGCAGCTGGGTCTTGACCGTGTTCGAACTCACGCCGAGCACGCTCGCCGTTTCCTCGACCGAAAAGCCGCAGTAGTGGTGGAGCAGCAATGCCGCCCGAGTCCTCGGCGGAAGACCGGCAATGGCTCGCCGAAGATCCAGGGACGTGCCCATATGGCCCTCGTCGTGCAACTCCTCGACGTGAAGCTCCAGCGACACGAAACGTCTGAGGCGCCGCCGAAGGCGAAATGCCTCGCGGCTCTCGATCCGGACGAGCCATGCCCTGGCCGCTTCGGGGTTGCGGAGCTGCCCCGCGTTCCGAGTGGCGATTTCGAACGTGGACTGATAGAGGTCTTCGGCTTCCGACCAGTTTCGTGTGATGGTGTGCGCCAGGGCCAGAAGCAACGCTCCGTGCTGAGCCACGAGCGCGTCGATGTCGACGGCCACAACCGCAAGAGCGGGTTGGTCGGGTAACAGCTCAGACTTGGCCACGGCGTCCATCCTACGAACTAAGAGGCGCGGCGGCCACAAACGGGTGACTTGTCGATCGCGAATTAGGGCCCGTCGATCCCGAACTCGGATCGGACCCCGTCCGCCGAAGCTAGAGGTGGGTCCAGGTTCGGCCGCCATCGGTCGTGGCGACGAGGTAGCGGCTCGACCAGCAGTCCGTCTTGAAACCATTGCAGCCGCTTTCGCCGATTACCACGGTCGCGCTGTTCGGGCCGGTCAGAGCAATCGAGACGGCGCCGACCGGCAGCCCTGTTGCGGAGACCGCCGTCCAGGTCTTGCCGCCGTCGCTCGACTCCACGAAGGCATCGCCCACTACTACCCAGACGGTCGAGCCCAGCGTTGCGACCGCGCGATAGGCGTTTCCGCCCGACGGTATTGGAGCCCCCATCGGGTTGAGCGTCGCGCCGCCATCGTGGCTGACGAGCAGCAGGTAGGTCGTCGTGCCGCAGTCGGCGCCGCAGATAGTGACCGGCACGAGGATGTCCGACCCCATCAGGAGCGGCGGATCGGGCTGGTAGTTGGGGGCTTCGGGAAGGCCAGTTACGGTCGACACGGACCAGGTCGCCCCACCGTCGGTCGTGTAGAAGAAGTCGTGGGGATAGGTGTCCGGGCCGTTGATAAGCAGGGCTCTTGCGGCCGAGGAGAATGTGATCGACGCCCAGTACATGGTGGTCGCGCCGCTGCCCGATCGTGGCGGGTGTTGGACGAAAGACTTGCCGTCGTCGCTCGACACGAATAGGGACGTAACCGCGCTCGTCATGCCGCCGCTCATCGTCTCCGCGACGCTGACCACGCTCCCCGGGCCGGGCGTGACCTTGACCATATCCGCTGGCCCGTTGGCCCCGGGCAGCGACCCCCATGACGGCGTCAGCAGGACGCTCGACCAGGCGGAGCCGGTGTTCGGCTGGCGGTACAGCCGATAGCCGCCGCCCGACCCGACAGCCAGCCAGAGGGGCCGGCCCGGTGCCGTCGCCACGGCCGCGACCTTTGAGGATGCGACGCCGCTCGGAAACGCAACTGTCGTCCATGTCCGTCCGCCGTCGTTCGAGAGCGAAACCCCGCTATCCAGCAGCATCCACGCCGACGAACCCGAGAACGTGACCGGCGCGGGGAGGTCGCCGGGCAGCGGGCCGCCGGCCGAGGGGCGGGCAGATGGGCTCGGACGAAGGGAGGGCGCGAGCGATCCTGCGCCGGAAGCGGTGGCGACTGGCCGGGGAGCGCTCGGGCCGGAGGCAGCGCGGAATTGCGCCCAGGCCCCGACCCCGGCGATCCCCGCGACGACGGCAACGACGACGACGGCGGCGGCGAGATTCGGGACGGTAGGTCGACGTCCACGCGGGCGCTGGTCCCGGGCGAGCAGTTCGTCCGAGGGAATCGGCCTCGACTGAAACGAGGCGGCGTACCAGCGGCGGAGCAGCGCCTCCTCATCGGCATCCGCGGGACCCTCGCGATGCTCGTTCATCGTCGTTCCTTCAGTTTCCTGCGTCCGCGGCTTGCGGCAGACCGGACGGCGTTCGCCTCGACGCCGAGAATCGCCCCGGCCTCGGTGGCGTCGAGGTCTTCGAGAGCCGTGAGCACCAGCGCCGAACGCTCGAGGGCAGAGAGCGCCCGGAAGCTGGCCCGAAGATCGAGCCACTCAATACGGGCGTCGGACCCGGGGGAGACGGCGACGGGCCCGCGGGCGGAGAGAGCGCGCTTCAGCCGTCGGAAGCGGTCCGTCGCGGTGCGACGTGTGGTGACGAGCAGCCACGGCAGGACCGGCGTGGACCAATCGACTTCGGCCCGTCGATCCCAGAGCCGCAGGAACGCCTCCTGTGCCAGGTCCTCCGCCGCCGTCCAATCGTTCGTCCAGGCAAGCGCGAACCGAAAGACCGGCAGCCACGCCGCGGCGTAGGACGCTTCGAAGGCGCCGGCATGGGGATCGGGCACACTCTCGGCCGTCCGCAGCGGCAGACCGTCTGTAGAGGTCGCGAGCCTGGGTGCGGTCAAGTCGACTGGCATCACATCGAACCGTACACGCTCGGGGATGCCGAAACGCACGCGACCGGCGACTACGACTTGGGGCGTGCGCTCGACGAGAGGGTGGTGGAGATGAGGGGACTCGAACCCCTGACCCCCGCGATGCGAACGCGGTGCTCTTCCAGCTGAGCTACATCCCCACGCGAGCGATGGGCAGTCTAGCACAGCACCCAGCGAATGAACCCTGAGGGAGCCTGGCGAAGCCGTCTCGCCGCGCCGTCCGCTTCGGACGTAGCGGCGCAGGCCGATACGCGAGTTGCCGCCCGAGCCCCATCCCGAACTCCAGCCGGGTCGGGCCGGTTCGAGGCTTGACTGATAGAACAGATGTTCTATTATTGATGGTCCCATGGCAACCCCTTCGCCCAGCGTCCAGGCAGCTCTAGCGACCCTCCGGGATCGCTGGGGTGGGGCAGCTCCGCGCTGGGGCGGAGAAGTTGTGGGGTCACTGGCGGTGGCGCCGCAGCCCATTCCGGAAGACGAAATGGGGTCGCTGAGACGGCCGGAGATTGCACCGGCCCCGGCAGATGAACGGGCGATCCCCACCGGCTTTAGCGCGCTTGATGCCATCCTGGGTCTGGGCGGGCTGCCTCGCACTGCGACGACGGCTCTCAAAGGGGACGGGTCGAGCGGCAAGACCACTCTTGGGCTGCGGGCCGTCGCCCAGGTCCAGGCTACCGGCGGGATTGCCGCCTACCTGGACCTCGCGCGGAGCCTCGACCCGGTGGAGGCGGCGGCTCGGGGCGTGGCTCTCGAATGGCTGGTCGTCCTCACGCCGGACACTCTCGAGGAGGCGCTGTCGATGGCGGCGATGCTCCTCCAGGACCGAACGGTGGACCTGCTGCTGCTGGACCTGCCGCCCCTGACGGGCGATCGCGCGGGTCTGCCCGCGGCCGTCCTCGGCGAGCGGCTGCACCGATTGGCGGCGCTGGCCCGCCGGGCCGAAGTCCAGCTGCTGGTGCTCGAGCCTCCGAATCTGCCCGCGCCCATTACCGGCGCCCTTGCCCAGATCGCCGCGCTTCGCCTGGAGCTGAGTCGGCGAGCGTGGATCCGCCTCGGTCGAGACGTGGTCGGACAGCGGACCGAGGTGCGCGTCTCGAGGGATCGGTATGGGCCGCCCGGTCGGGCGGCGGAGGTTCGAATCATGTACGCGGAGGGTGGACCGCGGGACGCATGTCTGGCTCGGGACGAGTTGCTGAGAGAAATGGCGCCACGAAGCGGGCCTCGGGTTGCCGTCCCGCCGGCCGGGGTCGTGCACTTTGGGGCCGCGCGTTTTGGGGCTGCGCCGCCCGGGGGTTCGCGGCCGGTCTCCGCCTCGGCGGCCCGGCCGTCGCCGCCTCTTCCTCAGCTCACTCTCCAGGGTTCCACCGATGCGACTCCTCCACCTCTACTGGCCCCACCTTCTCATTCGCCTGGCCCGCACCCGGTCCTCCGTACCCTTCGCGGTGGAGCCGATCGTGCTGGGAGGCATGCCGTGGACGAACGGGCGGGTGCTGGACGCGAGCAGGTCGGCGCTGGAGCTGGGGGTTCGGCCGGGCATGCCGCTCGGCGCAGCTCACCGGCTGGCACCGGAGGCGCGATTCCTCGATCCGAATCCGGAGGCTGACGGCGCTGCCCTGGAGGCCGCGCTCGATCGGCTGGCCGGTTTCAGCCCCGGCGTGGCCGGCGAGGCGGACCCGAACATGCCGGGCTTCGGGCGGGCGGAGGTGCATCTCGACGGGTTGGACCGGCTGTGGGGGCCGGAGCCGCTGATCGTGGGCCGGATCGGCGAAGGGCTGGCGGAGATCCTGCCGGGGCCGTTGCTCGCGGGTATCGGCGGGACGCGATTCGCGGCGGCCGTGGCGGCGTCGCTGGCCGGCAAGGGCGGCACGGCGAGCGGGATTGCGACGGTGGAAGGCGGCGGCGTGCGGCTGCGCGTCGTCGAGGCGGGCGCGGACGTGGACTTTCTGGCGCCACTGCCCGCGGCTGCGTTGAGCCGCGATCCGGAGGTGCGCGCCCGTCTCGATCGATTCGGGTTGCGCCGGATCGGTCAGGTCGCCGAGTTGCCACTCTCCGCGGTCGTGGCACGGTTCGGGCCGCAAGGGGAGCGGATCCATGCGCGGGCACGGGGCCTGGAGACGGAGCCGTTCCGGCCGCGCCGCGCCCCCGAGCGAATGGCTCTGGCACTCCCCGTCGAGCCGCCCGTTGCGGAGATCGAGGCGCTGCGCTTCGTCCTCCACAGACTGGCGGCGACATTCGGCGATCAGCTGGTGGCGCGCGGCGCGGCCGCCGGCCAGGCCCGGCTGACCCTCGAACTGGACGGCACATTCGCGGCCGGAGAAGTACCGCTCTCGCTGGTCATCGACCAGCGCCTGCCCGAACCCACGTCCGAGGGTCTGGCCGTGGAACGGCTACTCCTGGCCCGGATCGAGGCGTCTCCGCCGCCGGCGCCGGTCTCCCGAATCGAGCTGGAACTGGGCGATGTGGCGCCGGCGGCCGGGTGCCAGCTGACGTTGTTCACGCCCCAGACGGGCAGAACGGGGCGGCTCGGCTGGCAGCTGGCCCGGCTCGGGCTCCGCTTCGGGGAGCACCGCGTCGGCTGGATGGAGATCGGCGATCCGGAGGCGCCGCTCGCCGAGGCGCGCTGGTCGTGGCGCCGCCCCGTCGGCGCCGGCGGAGTCGCCACGGCTGCCAAGGCCGCCACCACTTCCGCCACTGCCACTCCCAATCGCGGGCCGCACCGATGACCCGACTGCTGCGCGAGCATCCACCCATCGACGCCGAGCTCGACTCGAACGGGTCTCTCGTGGCGTTTCGCTGGAACGGCCGCCGCGAACCGGTCGAGGTGTGCAATCGCTGGCGCATCGAGGAGAGCTGGTGGAGCCGGCCGATCGCCCGCGATTACTTCAAGGTGGCAGGGCCGCGCTGGCTGGCTCTGATCTACCTGGATAGAGTCGACGGCAGCTGGCATCTCGAGCGCGTGTACGACTGAGTGTGCCCGCAAAGCCCCTCGGCGCCACCCGGAGGTCGGTAGTATTGGCAACCTCATCGAGGATGCCGGCGCGACGCGGGGCGTCTGGGTCTTCGAGAGGGGCACACCGGAGAGGGAATGCAGGAGTTCTGGTTCTGCGAAGCCTGCAAGTCGATGAACCGCGGCGACGCGGACCACTGTTATCGCTGCCGTGCTCCCAGAGCCCGCGCGACCATGGCAACAATCCACGAGCGGCATCTCGCGGACGTCATGATGCCCGGCGTCGACAAGCTCGAGCAGGACACGGCCAGGGCGATGCTGGCCGGCTATCCGTACAACGACGTGGGTCCCCTGGGATACATCGCTGCGGCGCTGTTGATCCCGCCCATCCTCTTCCAGATCGGGTTCCTGTTTTATGAGGTCGCCAATCTCGTCTCGCTGATCGCCCCCGACAGGTACCTCCTCGGGGCCGGCTGGTCCCTCCTGTTGCAGGTCTGCTTGGGGGGCTACGGCCTCTTCGTAGTGATCGCGGCCGTGATCCACAGCGTCTTCCTGGCCCTGACGAACACGAACGTTCCTTCTCTCGGCGGCGGTACTCCAAGGTTCGGGACGCCACGGGCGGCCGCGTGGTGGATCGAGGCGGCACTGTGGGCCTGGCGGGCCAATCTGACGGTCTGGATACCGCTTTATCTCGGCATTCGGTCGATGGAGGTCCTGGGCCTCTTCGGTCTGGTGTTTGCCCTCGCCCTGGTGTGGCTGGCGATCCGGTACCTCCACAACCCTTTGTATAGCCTGCAAAAGCCCGGGCGCTTGCTGGAGGATCTGACCAGCCGGTTAGCCCTGCGAGGTTCTTCCGACGGCGGCCTACCAAGCATGTGGTCGGCCGCGTGGGGCACGGCGCGCATGGTCGACGTCATCACCCCGCTGCTAGTCGTGGTCGGCGCGATCGTCGTCGTCATAGCGGCCTTCATCCAGATGACGCGCACGACCACAGGCTCACCTCCTGCGTCGGAACTGAACTTCGCCTCGTCGCTCACGACGCTGTCGGCAGTGCTGATCCTGATCGTCATGGTCGAGGTCGTAGCGAACATCATCGCCCTGGCCCTGTTGGCCCGCTTGACCCTATCGCTCTCTCACAGCCAGAAGGTTCGGCGAGCCTGGGTGGTCACGAGCGCGGGCCGGCCTTCGGGCGTGCAACCGGTGGGATTTCCCGCCGCGGTCCCGGCCTCGACCGCCAATCCGCCGGTCGGACCGGTCACTCGCCCACCGGCGATTCCGGCACAGCCTGCAGCTGGACCAACTCCGCCTACCGCTCCACCGCAACCGCCACCCGGCCCGGCGTCCGCGCCGGCGCCGGCACCGCCGGAGCACGCCCCGGAATCCGTGCCGGCGGCGGCAGAGGGGGCACCTGCGGCGGAATCCAAGCTGCCGCTTTGGATTCGCACCCAGGCCGAGTTTGCGGGCGACTATTCGTCGGCGCCGGAGCCCGAGCCGGAGCGGGAGTCGGCCGTGCAGGAGCCCAACGAGCCGACCCCGCCGGCCGAGTCTCCCCGGCCGGTTCTGCGTCCGTCATCGAGCTCGCTCGGGCGCTATGGAACGCCGCAGCCGCCCGAGGCGATCGCGCCTACGCCGGCGCCGGCAGCTGATGTGGCGGCTGAGCCGTCCGAGCCCGACTGGCCGGAGGGAATGTAGGGCGACGGTTCCGCGCGCCGCGAGCCACATCACGCGCCGCCACGCGCACGCGAGCCGCGCGCCCCGCTGCTCCGCCGCTCACGTCTTGCCCGGACGCGGCAAGGCCCGCCGCCGAAGCGACGGGCCTTGCAGTTCGGGAGACCAGCTCACCAGGCCACCCGAAGGTCGAGCGATCCGGCCACCACACCGGGTCGTCGCCGGAGAAGCGACTATTTCGAGGCCGCTCGCGCGGCTGCTGCCGCCGGCAGCCCACCAAGGATAAGCATCAGGGCCAGGACCACCAGCACTCTTGTGCAATCACCGTGAAGGCCAGTTGGTCGTGGTGGTCCATCGGGTCGATCTGACGCACGGCCGGGAACGAGTGTGGCGCGTGAACGGCGGCGTGGACAGCGGTCGCCTTGGCCGAGCCCGGCGCGTAAGGGCGGCCCCGGGGCGTTGCGGCTGGTGGGTCATATTCGTGGCGCAGACACCGGAGTCGGGTGACTTTGGGCGGAGCTGCCTTGTTGAGATAGAACGTCTGTTCTATTATTGAGCTTCTGCGACCGACCGAACCGACCGAGGCGCCGGTGGCCTCCTACGCCGAGCTCCACTGCCACACCCACTTCTCGTTCCTCGATGGCGCCTCTCCGCCGGACGAGCTTGTCCAGCGCGCCGTCGAGTTGGGACTCTCCGGCCTGGCCGTCACGGACCACAACGGCCTCTACGGCGTGGTCCGCTTTGCCTCCGCGGCTCAGGAGGCGGGGCTGCGGCCGGTCATCGGGATCGAGATCGAGCTGATGGATGCGGTGGCGCCCGATCTTGCGGGGGTCGTTGTGCCGCCGCGGAGGCCACGTCGCCACGCTCCGGCGGTGGGCGCGCCACTCCCCGACGACGGATTGCCGGTCCGGCCGCGCCCGGCCCGCGGCCGGCTCCCGGGGCATCGGGACGCGGTCAAGGAAGATCTGCGTGGAGTCGGGGAGGGGCAGCGCGGCCCGCATCTCGTCCTTCTTGCGCGGAACGCGGCCGGCTATCGCAGCCTCTGCCGTCTGGTGAGCCGGGCGAATCTTGCCGGCACGAAATCCATGCCGCGCTTCAGCCAGGAACTGCTGGCCTCGCACACGGACGGGCTGGTGGCGCTCTCCGGATGCCGCGAGGGCGAGATCGCCCGGCGGCTGCGGATCGGGGATCGGGCGGGGGCGCGGGCCGTCGCGGAACGGTATGCGCGGCTCTTCGGCGGCTCCAGGACGCGTAGCGGCGCCACGGCCGGGCGCGACGCTCCGGCCACGGCCGGCTTCTTCCTGGAGCTGCAGCATCACCTGCTCCCCGACGACGACTGGCTCGTGGCGGAGACCGCGTTGCTCGCCGAAGAGCTCGGGTTGCCGGTCGTGGTCACGAACGACGTCCACTACGCCTACCCCGAGGGCCGGGAACTCCACGACGTCCTGACCGCGATCCATCACGGCCGATCGCTCGAGGAGCTGCGCGACCTTCGAAGACCGGACGGAGAAGCGTTCCTGAAGGCGGCCGACGAGCTGATGGCATTGCGGCCCGGGAATTCGGGTGCGGACGCCGGTACCGCGGCCGCTTGGGCTGAGGGAATCGGCAACGCCGGCGAGCTGGCCGCCGGCTGCTCCGTTGACCTTGGGTTCGAGCGCTACCGGTTTCCGGGCTTCACCGTTCCCAAGAGCCATACGCCGTTTTCGTATCTCGAAGAGCTGTGCCACGAGGGCGCCCGCCGCAGATATCACCCGATCTCCTCTCCGGTCGTGAAGCAGCTGGCTCATGAGCTGGACGTGATCGAGCGGACCGGCCTGGCCGAGTTCTTCCTCATCTGCTGGGACCTGATGCGGTTCGCCCGCGAACGCGGCATTCCGGCGCAGGGTCGGGGAAGTGCCGCCGATTCGATCGTGGCCTACGTGCTCGGCATCACCCGCGTCGACCCAATCCGCCACAACCTGCTCTTCGAACGGTTCATCAACGAGGGTCGAACGAGCTACCCGGACGTCGACATCGACTTCTCCTCCGAGCGGCGGGAGGAGGTGATCCAGTACGTCTATCGGCGCTACGGACCCGAGCACACCGGCATGGTCTGCAACCTGGTCACGTATCGGGCGAGGTCTGCGGTGCGCGAAGTGGGGTATGCACTCGGTTTCCCGAGGCCGCTGGTCGACCGAGTCGCAAAGGCGCTCGAAACCTACGACTCGGTGATGGTCCGTCGGGATCTGGAGGTGGAGGGCGGCTTCGGGCAGTTCTTCGCCCAGACGGTCGAAATCGAGGCTGCGGCCGAGAGTGGCGCGGCGGTGGGCGGGAATGCGGCCGGCGTGGCGGAGGCCGGGATGGCGGCGACGGGCGCGGCGGTGGGCGGGAATGCGGCCGGCGTGGCGGAGGCCGGGATGGCGGCGACGGGCGCGGCGCGGAGTGGCGCGGCGCGGGGCGTGGCGGAGGCCGGGATGGCGGCGACGGGCGCGGCGCCCACGACGGCAGCGCTCGAAACTGCCGGCGAGCACAGCCTGGTCGACCGAATGGGCCAGCTGAACCACCCGCGCGGCGGCCGGATCGGGGCAGGTGGCGGGGGCGGGGTAGTGAGCAGGCCTCCCGGCCCCCACTTTCTTTCAGATACTACTGGTGGGCGTGCTAAACGCGGATCGGAGCCCGAAACGGGGTCGGGGCGGGCTCCGGAGCGCTCGGATCCACCTGATCCACGCTCAGAAGTCGGAGCCGCGGCGCCTTCCACGGGCGACGTTCGCGGCCACCACTCCTACCAGGCGTATATGACGGAAACCGGCGCCGAGGGTGCCCGCGCGAATCGGGGCGGCGCCGAGGAGGCGGAGGGTGCCCGCGCGACTCGGGGCGGCGCCGAGGAGGCGGAGGGTGCCGGCGCGAATCGGGGTGGGGCGGAGGTGGCGGGCGGTCCGGGCGATTCGCCGGCAAGCGCCGCCTGGCTGGCGGCCCAGCGGGCGGCGGAACGTGGCCCGGAACGTGGCGCGGAACGTGGCCCGGAACGTGGCCCGGAACGTGGCGCGGAGCGGAGCGACGGCGGTCGCCTGCCGCCACTTACCGGCCACGAGCCGCATTCGAGCGTGGCGCGGGTCCAGCCCCAGCCGCAGATGCCATCCGACATCCGGCGCGGGTCGACGGTCGGGATGCCGGACTGGGAACGCTGGCTGGCGTTCTGCGCCCGCATCGATGGCTTCCCGCGCCACCTCTCGATCCACTCCGGCGGGATGCTCGTGACCGCGGCGCCGCTGATCGACATTGCGCCGTTGGAGCGGGCCACGATGCCCGATCGCGTCGTCGTCCAATTCGACAAGCGCGACGTCGAGACGATGAAGCTGATCAAGCTCGACCTGCTCGGCCTCGGGATGCTGGCCGCGATCGACGAGACGCTGCAGCTCATCCAATCCGACTGCGCCACCTGCGTCGACCTCGATCGGCTGCCGGAAGACGTGCCCGAAGTCTTCGAGATGCTCCAGGCGGCCGACACGGTGGGCGTCTTCCAGGTCGAAAGTCGGGCTCAGATGCAAACCCTGCCCAAATCGAAGCCGGCCAACCTGGACGACCTGGTGGTCGAGGTCGCGATCATCCGGCCGGGCCCGATCCAGGGCAATGCGGTGCACCCGTACCTGCGCCGCCGCCAGGGGATCGAAGCGGTCGAGTACCTCCATCCCAGTCTGGCGCCGGTCCTGAGCGAGACCCTCGGCGTGATCCTGTATCAGGAGCAGGTCATGCAGATCGCCATCACCGTGGCAGGCTTCACCCCCGGAGAGTCGGACGGGTTCCGGCGGGCGATGGGAACGTGGCGTTCGAGCCGCGAGATGGAGAAGCTGCACGCCCACTTCGTCGACGGCTGCCGCACCACCAACGGGCTGACGGACGAACAGGCCGAGGAGCTCTTTCGCCGGGTCGCCGCCTTCGCGAGCTTCGGCTTCGCCAAAAGCCACGCCGCGGCCTTCGCCCGAACCGCCTACGAGTCGGCCTTCCTCAAGCTCTTCTACCCGGCCCAATTCACGGTCGGGCTGATCAACGCCCAGCCGATGGGCTTCTACCCCGTCGAGGTGCTGATCAACGACGCCAAGCGCCACGGCGTCGCGGTCCTGCCGGTGGACGTGAACTCGTCGAGCTACAAGACGACGACGGAATGGGTCGGGCCCGATGCGACCGAAGGCGGGCCGGAACCGCGCTACGAACGGCCGGCGGTGGTGCGCTCGTCGGGCTGCATCGTGCCATCGGCTGCGTCGCGCGAACGCTGGACGCCCGAAACGGCGACCGGCTACGGGATCCGGCTGGGGCTGGCGCTGGTAAAGGGGATCGGCGACGAGCACGCCGAGCGCCTGGACGCCGAGCTTGCCCGCGGCCCCTACGCGACGCTCGCCGAAGTGGTGGACCGGACGGAACTGCCCGAGGAGGTGATCGAGCGATTGATCCGGGCCGGCGCGCTGGACTCGCTGGGTCGCCCGCGCCGCGAGTTGCTGTGGCAGTTGCGGGAGGTGATGGGCGCGACGCGGGGTCGGGTCGCCGGTCGAACGGCCGGGCGGTCCGGCGCTCCGGGGCGCGCCGCGGGCCGGTCCGGCGCTACGGGGCGCGCTACGGGGCGAACCATCGGCCGTGTCGCGGGCCGGCCGATGGATCTGCGTCTGCCGCCGACGCACGCTCCGGAGCTTCCGGCGCTGACGGAGCGAGAGCGCCTGGGCGACTCGTACGCGGTGCTATCGCTCGACGCCCGCCGGCAAGTGATCTCGCTCTTCCGCCCGGCGCTGGAGCGGCTCGGCGCCGTCACGAATGCCTCGCTGGCGGATCGGGGTCCCGGCCCGGTGAAGCTGGGCGGTCTGGTGGTCACGCGCCAGCACCCGATGACGGCGAAGGGCACGGTCTTCCTGGCCCTGGAGGACGAGACGGGCATGGTCAACGTCACCCTCTGGCCGGACGCGTGGGCGCGCATGCGAGGAGTAGTCCGGCGCCACGCGCTGCTCTACGTTGAGGGGATGCTGCAGCGCGACGCGAACGTCGTGAACGTGGTGGCGCGCGAGGTCAGGCCGCTTCCCGTCGAGGTGGAGAAGGTCGGTGGCCCGGAACGGCCCGAAGGCGTGCGCTCGCTCGGCTATAGCGGAATGCGGCGAGGCTGAAGACCCCGCGGCGGGCGGAGCCTTTGAGAGCTAGCGTCGAGGCGACGAGCGCCGCGGTGCTGACTTCTGAGGCGTGGAGCGCTTCTGGTTGCGCGTCCCGCCGCCACCGGCCAGGTTCAAGAACCGCTTGTACCAGCCGGATGCTGCGCCCAGCAGTGCCCCGAAGGTCAAGGCCGTGAGGAACACTTGAAGCGTGAGGCCAATGTACTGGTCGGATGCGATGCGCTGGTTGGCCGGTACGTTCCCCAGGTGACCCGAGAACCACCAGATGATCATGATTTCGAAGCAGAAGCCCGAGATCACCGAGGCGATGATGCCGGCCAGCCAGGTCGCGCGCGGAGCGAAGAACCCGGCGATCATCGGCTGGATCAAAGGCGTCATCGGAAGGGCAAAGCTGATAAGGAACTGGATCGAACTGTCGTTGTAGTCGGTCCGCGTGAGCGCGTATGCCAGCGACACGAGGCTGATCAGGGCCGGTGGCCAGATCGCGTTCGTCTTCAGGATCAGCGTCGGCGCATAGCGAAGGTCGTCGAAGTAGTGGACGGGGCGCATGGCGAGTCTGAAGGCGGAGACGATCCCGACCCTCTCGCCCGGCCGGAGGACGGGGGTCGGCGCGCTGCGACTCGCCTTCGCGGTCGGCTGAGGCTCGAGCGTGTCGTCGTCATCGCCGCCCACACCCTGGGCCTCGGCCTGGTCCGCCAGGTAGGCGCGGTAGCGGCGGCGCGACTCAGCTCGATCGGTCCTCTTGGCGCGAGCCACGATCTCTCCTCGGGTCGAAATGGATGGGCAAGTCAGGCGTCTGCCGCTATGACAACCGCGCGGTCGGAATGGTAGTCGATGGCGCCCCCGGCCACATGCCTCGGTCCGAATCGCGGACCCGGCTCCACTGTAGCGCGCCCGGAACCGAGCCCGGATAAGCCGCCGCCAACCCGCGGATAAGCCGCGGATAAGCAGCCGCGCGTACAACTTGCGCGCCTTCCCCGCCGGCAATACGCCCCTGAGGTGCTCGAATGCTCGCTCCGCGCGGGGTTGCCGTCGCGCTCGTCTCGCTACTCGTTTCTGTGGCCGCCATCTCCGCCGCGCTGCCCGGCTACGTCCTCGCAGCCGTGCCCTGGCCGGCATCGACCGGTCTGGTACTGGCGGAGGCGGTCACGGGCGGAGCCTCCGCCTCGGACGAGTACGTGGAGATCTACAACGCGGGAGCTTCGGCGATCGATCTGGGCGGCTGCGAGCTTGTCTACGTGACCGCGTCCGGCGCCACGACCACGCGCAAGGTCGCTTTCTCGTCGCCGCTCCCGCTCGCGCCCGGAGCGCACCTACTGGTCGCCAATTCGGCCGGCGCGTACGGGCCACTCGCCGATGCCACTTACACGGGCGGGCTTGCGAGCGACGGTGGCTCGATTGCGCTGCGACATGTCGGCGGAGAGGTGATCGACGCCTTGAGTTGGGGAACGGCGACTAACGCATACATCGAGGGCGTGGTCGCTCCGGCGCCGCCCGCTCAATCGAGCCTGGAGCGCCGGCCGGGTGGCACCTCCGGCAACTGGCTCGATACCAACGACAACGCCTCGGACTGGATCGTCCGGTCGAACCCGGTCCCGCAATCGCTCGCCTCCCCGCCGGTCCCCGCTCCGACGAGTACGCCTTCGGCGACCCCGATTTCGACCGCGAGTTCGACCTCGACTTCGACCACGACTTCGACTTCCGGCGAACCGACGGGAACGCCCTCGCTCGCGCCCTCCGACTCCGGGCCGGCGACTGCAGGCCCGAGCGCCTCCGCGTCACCGACCTCGAGCCAGACCGTGCCACCGACCGCAAGCCCGACCGCGCCGACCAGCGCTTCACCCGCACCCACCGACCCGGCCGTCGATCTCGAGTCGATTGCGGCAGCGCGCGCGCAGAGCCCGGGAACCATCGTCCATCTGGCCGGCGCGGTCACCGCTCCGGTCGGCCCGGTCGGCGCCGACAACCTGTTCGCGATCGCCGATTCGTCGGGCGGGATCTTCGTCCGGCTGTCCGCGCCGGTCGACGGTCTCGAGATCGGCCGGTCGATCGAGATCGTGGGCGCGCTTTCGGCGCCGTACGGCCAGCTTGAGGTCCGCGAACTGGAGTGGCTGCAGCTAGGCGCCACGGACGCGGCCCCGATCCCGATCGCCGCCACGCTGCCGGAAATCGGGGAGTGGCTGGAGGGCTCTCTCGTCACCGTGGAGGGAACGATCGATTCCGCCACAACAGAGAGTGGGCGGCTCGCCCTCACCCTGGGCGACGGGGAGACAGCGCTGCGTGTCCTCGCGGATCCGCTTTCGGGGATATTCAAGGCCGACGTGATCCGGGGCGAGCAGGTCGCACTCACCGGGATCGTGGGCCAGCGCGCCACGGCGCTCGGCCGGCTGGACGGCTACCGGTTGTGGCTACGAATGAGGAGCGACCTCGTCACCGTCGCTCCACCGTCGCCGAGTCCCACCGCTGTGCCGTCCGCTACCCCAACCCGGCGTCCGGCCGCCACGCCGACGCCCATGCCCGTCTACCGCGATCTGGCCACCGGCCTGGCCGCTCGGGGTCGCACCGTCGATGTTGAGGCGACGGTGACGGCGGCGGCCGGAGTCATCGACTGGGGCGGCCCGACGATCGTCGTCGACGACGGAACCGCGGCCGTGGCCGTCGTGCTGCCGGCCGGAGTCACGAGCCCGAAGATCGGCGCCGGCGTACGCGTCGTCGGCAAGACCGGCAGCCTCCACAGCGGCCGCCGGGTCGTGGCCACTCTCGTCGAGTCGGGTGGCGCCGCCGGGGTCATCCAGCCCCGCCAGGTTGCCGTCGCACTGGGACCCGAGCACGAGTGGCAGCTCGTCGCGGTCTGCGGCCGCGTGCAGCGTCTTACGCGGGCGGGTTCGCGCTGGCGAACCGACCTGACCGTGGACGGGAAGGTCGTCGCGGTGCTGGGCGAACCGGGCGCCGGCATTTCACCCTCGGGTCTGATCGTGGGACGGCTGGTCATGGCCACCGGCATCGTCCGCCGGTCGACCTCCGATCCGAGCGTCTTCCAGCTGCTGCCGCGGTCGGGCGCAGATCTCGTCCTCGGTCCGGCCCCGGCCTCTTCCGGCGTGACCGCCGGCGCGGCGGCCGGGCAGGCATTCGGGTCCGGCGCCTCGGGTGTTCCCGCGGCCGGCGCCGACGCCCGACTCACCACCGTTTCGGCGATTCCGGGCAATGAGGGCAGCACCGTCACGGTCGCGGGTCTGATCGTCGAGCCGGTCGAGCCCGGCGCGCCGACCGGCGTCGCGACCGCGAGCACAACCGCGCCGGCCGGCGTCGCGACCGCGAGCACAACCGCGCCGGCGACCGCGATGCTCGATGACGGAACCGGCCGTATCCGCCTCGGTGGCGCGGCGGCCACGGACGCGATATCGCTGCTCGAACCCGGCGACGCCGTCGAAGTGACCGGGCAAGTGGCCCGCGACACGGACGGCTGGCTGATCGAAGTCGACCCCGATCGGATCCTCGCTCTGGCAGGCACGACTACGGGCACGGCCGCATCCTCGGGCGTCGTCTCGAACGGCGCTTCTCCCTTTGCCGCGGCGAGGGCAGCGGGCGCGTCTGGGTCGGAAGACGAAATGTCCGCGGCCGGGGCCCAGGCCCGCGGGCTTGCGCATCCCACCGACGGAGCGGCGGGCCCGAGCTCGATCGAAGTCGTCGCGCTGCTGGGCGGCAGCCTGGCGATCGTGGTTTGCCTGGGTTTCGCGGCCGCCCAGATCGCCCGCGGTCGGCGCCTCCGGATCCGTGCAAAGCGCCCCGCGGGCTTCGCTCGCGGCGCCCGAGACGGGGGAGAGGTCGCCCCAAAATGACCCCGAAACCGCCCTTCGACGGTCTTCGAGGGGTCCGACCGCCGTCGGAACCGTGAACGGCGCGCTTGACGCTCAAAGTTGACGCCGTCTATGCTCCGTCGAGGTGCCCAGCATTGCGCACCAGCAACGGGGACGAGGTATTGCCGAACGCGGCCAAACGCGTGCCCCACAATGGAGCCCGGCAGCACCGGAGCCACTTCGGCCCGGGCGCGTCGGTCGGGGTTCTTCTCTCTACCGCATCGTTGCGGGGTTCTCAGGGCTTTCGAGTTCTGCCGCGAGCGGATGGAAGAGGCCGCGACCGGTTACGCTCGATACCCTTCGCACCGCCGTCCTCAGGCCGCCTGCCTGAGGCGCTAGCGCAAGATCAGGGGCGCCGGCGCCCCGTTTAGCATCTAACACCGGGAGGCTGAACGACATGGCAGAGGGCTATTGCGTCAAGGACAAGAAGATGGTCGAGATCAAGAATCCGGCCAAGATCATCATGAAGAACGGCAAGCCCGCCACCCAGGGCCTGTGCCCGGTCTGTGGCGGAAAGGTGACCCGCATCGGCGGCTAACCGCTTCGTCAGTCGGTTCTACTGCGACCCCCGCAATGTCGGGGGTCGCGGCCTGTCCCGGGCATGACAGGGCCGAACGGCACGACCGGCCCCCGCGAGCCGTGTGGGCGTCACGTCGCGCCCGGTCGGAGCAGACGTCCCTTATGGGCCGACCGGCCCGCCGGGGCGCGAATCGGCTTTGCTAGAATTGGCGAGCATCCCACCAAATCCCCAACGGACGAGGTTCTACCCTGTCAGCACGGCCTGTTCTCGCGCTCGACGTCGGCGGCACGCAGATACGCGCAGCCGTCGTGGTCGACGATGGGACGCGGATCTCTCGAGCCCAGGGCTTCACGCCCGTGGCGCAAGGCCCCGCGGCGATTCTCCGTGCCTGCGTCGAGGCCTTGACTGCGGCCCGCGACGGCGCCCCGCGTGAAATCCGCGAGGCGATCGTCGGCGTCGGCATCTCGAGCCCCGGTCCGGTCGATCCGTGGCGCGGCATGGTCCTGCAGACGCCCAACATGGGCCCCGACTTCAACGAAGTGCCCATCTCGGCCGAGGTCGGCCGCGCGCTGGACCTCCCGGCGTTTCTCGATCGCGACGCCAACGTCGCGGCTCTGGGAGAGATGGCTTTCGGCGCGGCGCGCGGCTGCCTGGACTTCATATACCTGACCGTCTCCACCGGTGTCGGCGGGTCGATAATCTCTGAAGGCCGCATCTTCCACGGGCCCGACGGGACCGCCGGAGAACTCGGCCACACGCCCGTCGCGATGGACGGCCTGTGCGGCTGCGGCGCGGTCGGGCACCTCGAGGCGTTCCTGGGCGGGGCGGCCATGGCCCGCATTGCACGTCAGGCCGTCGCCGAAGGTCGCAGCCCGTTCCTCACAGCTCTGGCCGAGAACGACGGCGTCGACTCCATCGATGCCAAGGACATCGCCGAAGGGGAAGACTCCGGCGACGAAACCTGCCACGCGATCCTCGAGCGCGGTCGCCGCGCCTTCGCCGTGGCTTGCGTCGGGTTCGTCGACGCGCTCAATCCCACTCGGATCGTGGTCGGAGGTTCCATCTCCGACGCCCAGGGAGCGCGGCTGCTCTATCCCGCACGAGCGGAAGTGGCCGCGACCGCCTTCAAAATGCCCCGAAGCCGGGTCCAGATCGTCCAGGCCGAGCTCGGCCCGGACGTCGGCCTGGCCGGTTGTCATCCGCTAGTGATCGCACGCCTCGGCGACCCTGCCCGGGGCGGCGGTCAACCAATGTCCATATCCGCGCAGAACGGTTGATCCGGGCGCGGCAACTTTCTCCTGGAGGATCAGACATGGCAGTTCGCGTCGGCATCAACGGTTTCGGTCGCATCGGCCGCCAGTCGCTGAAGGCGATTCTCGAGCGCGCACCCGGCCTCGAGGTCGTGGCCGTCAACGACATCGTGGACGTCCCCACCAATGCGCTCCTCTTCGCGCACGACTCGACCTACGGCAACTTCCACGGAACCGTGACTCACACCGCCGACTCGATCGTGATCAACGGCAAGGCGGTCAAGGTCCTGCAGATCACCGATCCTTCCCAGCTGCCCTGGAAGGACCTCGGCGTCGACATCGTCATCGAGTCCACCGGTCGCTTCACCGAGGCGGACAAGGCGCGCGCCCACATCGCCGCGGGCGCCAAGAAGGTCCTGATCAGCGCCCCGGCCAAGGGCGAGGACGTCACCATCGTCCTCGGCGTCAACGAGGGCACGTACGACTCGGCCAACCACGTGATCATCAGCAACGCCAGCTGCACGACCAACTGCCTGGCGCCGGTCGCCAAGGTCCTCAACGACACCTTCGGGATCGAAAAGGGCCTGATGAACACGATCCACAGCTACACCAACGACCAGAAGATCCTGGACGTGGCTCACAAGGATCCGCGCCGCGCCCGCTCGGCCGGTCTCAACATGATCCCGACGACGACCGGCGCCGCCAAGGCCCTCGGCCTCGTCATCCCCGAGCTCAAGGGCAAGGTCGACGGCTTCAGCCTGCGCGTCCCGACCCCGACCGTGAGCATCGTCGACTTCGCCGTCGAGCTGCGCGACGAGACCACTGCCGAGGCGATCAACGACGCGTTCCGCAAGGCCGCGGCGGGTTCGCTCAAGGGCATCCTCGGCGTCAGCGACGAGCCGCTCGTCTCGATGGACTTCAAGGCCGACTCGCGCTCAGCGATCGTCGACTCCGCTCTGACGATGGTCATCGGCGGAACCGGCAAGTTCGTCAAGGTCCTGGCCTGGTACGACAACGAGTGGGGCTACAGCAGCCGCGTCGCCGACCTGACCAAGTTCATCGCCGAGCGCCTCTAACCAGCGCCAAGTGCCGGATCGGGGCGGTCGGAGTGGCCGCCCGTCCCGATCTCCGGCCCAGCCAAGCCCGAGGTAACGATGAACAAGCTCACGATCCGAGACCTGGACGCCGCCGGTAAGCGCGTCTTCGTCCGCGTCGATTTCAACGTTCCGCTCGAGGACGGCAAGATCACCGACGACAGCCGGATCGTGGCCGCATTGCCGACGATCAAGTCGCTGCTGTCCCAGGGGGCGATCGTCATTCTTGCCAGCCACCTCGGCCGGCCCGACGGCAAGGTCCAGGACAGCATGCGCCTGCGGCCGGTGGCCGAGCGGCTTTCGCATCTGCTCAAGATGCCGGTCTCAGTCACGGGCGATGCCCTGGGCGCTGGCACCGAAGATGCGATCAAGCGCCTCAAGCCGGGCGAGTGCATCCTCCTCGAGAACCTGCGTTTCCACGCCGAGGAAGAGAAGAACGATCCCGGGTTCGCCAAGGCGCTGGCCAGCTACGCCGACGTGTACGTCAACGACGCCTTCGGCACGGCCCACCGCGCCCACGCTTCAACCGAGGGCATCGCCCACCTGCTGCCGGCCTACGCGGGCCTTCTGATGGAGAAGGAGATCGAGTTCCTCGGCAAGCTCATGGAGAACCCCGAGCGGCCCTTCGCCGCGATCATCGGCGGCGCCAAGGTCTCCGGGAAGATCCAGGTTCTGCGGAACCTCGTCGACAAGGTCGACGTCCTGGTCATCGGCGGCGGCATGGCCAACACCTTCCTGCTCGCCCAGGGCAAGCAGGTCGGCAAGAGCCTGGTCGAGCCCGATCGCGTCGAAGACGCCCGGGCGATCATGGAATCGGCCGCTGCGCACGGGACCAAGATCGTCCTCCCATCGGACGTCGTGGTGGCCAAGGAGGTCACCCGCGGCAGCGAGTACAAGACCGTCCCGTCCGACAAGGTGCCGGCCTCCTGGAACATCGTCGACATCGGCAAGAACAGCCTCGATGCCATGCGCAAGGCCCTCGAGCCGGTCAAGACGGTCTTCTGGAACGGCCCGCTGGGCGTCTTCGAGATCCCGACCTTCTCGGTCGGAACCCGTGAGATCGCCCGCTTCCTGGCCGGGCGCGCCCAGGCCGGCGCGACCGTCGTCGTCGGCGGCGGCGACTCCGTTGCCGCAGTCGAGCAGCAGGGTCTGGCCGACAAGATGACCCACATCTCCACGGGCGGCGGCGCGTCGCTCGAATTCCTCGAAGGCAAGGAGCTGCCCGGCGTGGCCGTGCTGCTCGATCGCGAGCCAGCCTCCGCTGGCGGTCCTGCTGGGAGCAAGTAATGACACAGATCGATCTAATCGAAGCCCGCCAGATCCTCGACTCGCGCGGCAACCCGACCATCGAGGTCGACGTCGTCCTGGTCGACGGCTCGGTCGGCCGCGCGGCAGTCCCGTCCGGCGCCTCCACCGGCGTCAACGAAGCGGTCGAGCTGCGCGACGGCGACAAGGCCAAGTACGGCGGCAAGGGCGTGCTCAAGGCCGTTGCCAACGTCCGCGAGATCATCGGCCCCGAACTGCTCGGCACGGACGCGGCCGATCAGGCCGGCCTGGACGCGGCGCTCATCGCCCTCGACGGCACCCCGAACAAGGGCAAGCTCGGCGCCAACGCGATCCTGGGCGTCTCGCTCGCGGCGGCGCACGCGGTCGCGGCGAGCTACGAGATGCCGCTGTACCGCTATCTCGGCGGCGTCGGCGCGCGCATCGTGCCGGTCCCGTTCTTCAACATCCTCAACGGCGGCAAGCACGCCGTGAACTCCACGGACTTCCAGGAGTTCATGGTCGCCCCGGTCGGCGTCGACACCTTCGCCGACGCGCTTCGGGCCGGCGCCGAGGTATTCCACGCCCTCAAGGGCATCTTGAGCGCCGAGGGCTTCTCTGTCGGCCAGGGCGACGAAGGCGGTTTCGCGCCGTCGCTGCCGTCCAACGAAGCCGCAGTCGAAGTCATCCTCCGAGCCATCGAGAAGGCCGGCTACAAGCCGGGCGACGAAGTGGCGATCGCCCTCGATCCGGCGACGAGCTCGGTCCTGGTCGAAGGCACGGGCGTCGGCAAGGTTACCGGGCAGTATCTCCTCGAGCGCGAGGGCCGCACCCTCGACTCCGGCCAGCTCATCGACCTCTGGGAGAAGTGGATCAACAAGTATCCGATCATCTCCCTCGAGGACGGTCTGGCCGAAGAGGACTGGGCGGGTTGGGCCGAGCTCACGAAGCGTCTCGGCTCGAAGGTCCAGCTGGTCGGCGACGATCTCTTCGTCACGAACCCGGACTACATCGCCCGAGGCATCCGCGAGTCGTCCGCCAACTCGGTCCTGATCAAGCTCAACCAGATCGGCACGATCACCGAGACGGTCGACGCTATCGCGATGGCGCGACGCGCCGGCTGGACGGCCATGGTCAGCCACCGGTCCGGCGAGACCGAGGACACGACGATCGCGGACTTCGTGGTCGCGATGGGCACCGCCCAGATCAAGACGGGCGCACCGTCGCGCTCCGAGCGGGTCGCGAAGTACAACCGGCTCCTCCGCATCGAGGAAGAGCTCGGCGGCGCATCGCTGTACCTCGGCCGCAAGGCCCTGGCAGGCGCAAAGCCGTAACCTCTGCGCGCAAGACGAGCCGGTCCTTCAGGGCCGGCTCGTTTGATTCCGGGGCGGTTGGCCGCGCCGTCGGCGCTGGGGGAGTTCACGCAGTAGCGCGGGTCAGCCGGCGGAAGTCCAGCCGCCGCGGCCTCTGGAGCGCGACCTGCGCGCTGTGTCGGCCGCTTCAGCCGGCGCTCCCGCCGTCTTCCACTTCGTTCGCCGCCGGGCCACTTCACCACCGCAGGCGCCACTCCCGTCGAGCGGCCGCATCCGGGTCCGGCGAGATGCGTGCTCGCCCACGCTAGGGCCCCTTACCCCGGCCGCCCGGCTCGACGCTCGGATGGCGCGAGCCTTCGCTGCCCCGCTTGCCATCACCGCCGGGCGGTCGCCAACGTCTCAATCCGGTTCAGGAACTGAGCCGGATTGGGGGAGAGATGGACGAGGTGACAGGCTCTTCTGGCGGTCGTCGGAACTACGCGGGAATTGGGCGGCTGATGGCCGTCCTCTTGATTGGGGCCAGCCTCGCGGCCTGCACCGCTGTGACGGCAACGCCGAGCCCAATAGATAGGGCCACCCCTTCCGCCGCCGCGACCCCGACGCCGACTCCCGCGCCGACGCCGACCGCTTCACCCACGCCGACGCCTGGCTTCAGTCCGACCGGCTCGATGACTACCGCTCGCGAGCGTCACACCGCAACCCTGCTCCCCGACGGCCGCGTCCTCGTCGCCGGAGGCACAGTTGACAACGAAGCGACTGCCACCGCCTCTGCCGAGCTGTATGACCCCAAGACAGGCTCGTTCAGCCCGACCACCTCGATGGCCACCGCACGCGCAGGGCACACCGCCACGCTGCTCCCCGACGGCCGCGTCCTGATCGCCGGAGGTACCGGCGGGATGCCGTATCTCGCCTCGGCGGAGCTGTACGACCCGAAGACAGGCTCGTTCAGCCCGACCGGCTCAATG
>JADGQJ010000084.1 GCA_017881885.1 Chloroflexota bacterium | reverse complement strand
TCGGACCGTGACCGTCGGCCCGCCGCTGGAGCGCACGGTGAGTTCCCCGTTCGCCGAGCCGAGCTCCATCGCCGTCCGGGCGATCTCCTCGATCCGAGCATCCACGAAGGCTTGGAGCGCCGAGCGCCCGACCATCGTGCCGGGCCGGCGTTCGAGCATGACGTGGGCCGCGCCGTTGGCGAACTCGACGGTCAGATCGTCCCGCAGGCGCACGACGCCCGCCGTAAGCAACTCGGTCAGATGGCCCGTGTCGTGGCTCGTCTGCTCGGCCCGCCAGCGCGCGTCGCTGGCCTGCTCGAGGGCGTCGCGCACGAGACGCTCGACGTCATCGGCGTCTCTGGCGCCGGTCGCGTCCACCAGGCGCTCGAGCATCCGGCCCCGGGCGATCGACACTGCCAGAGCCCAACCCAGCAAGACGACCAGGACTCCGATGAAGATGATCGCAACGGCATCCATCGTCCGAGCATGGCACAACGCGCGCGGTTCGGCAGCGGGAAATTGGAACGGCTGGCAGGCGAACTCGGCTACCGCTACCCTAAGGGGTATTGAAGCAAGGCGCGGCCCTCCGAGGCCGGAACTCGCCGGACCTTGGATGCAAGGTGACGCTCCCGGAGGTACAGGTGCCGTCTTTTCGACTGATCCCGCGCGATGAGCGCTTCTTCGACCTTTTCGTCCAGGACGCCTCCAACGTCCTCGACGGCGCCCGCCAGCTGGAGGCGATGCTGCGCTCGTTCGAGAACGTCGACAAAGCGGCCAAGAAGATTCGCGAAACGGAGCACCGCGGCGACGAGATCAGCCACGACATCGGCCGCCGCCTGGAGGCGACATTCGTCACGCCGTTCGACCGCGAGGAGATCCACGCCCTCATCAGCGGCCTCGACGACATCCTGGATCTGGTAGAGGAAGTCGCCGACACCTTCATCCTGTATCGCATCGACTCCCCCACCAAGACTTCCGTGAAGCAGGCCGCTCTGATCGTCCAGGCGTGCGAGAAAATCCACGAGGCGCTCAGCAACCTGCGCGGCTTCAAGGGCCTCGAACCGACCCTCCATGAGATCCACCGTCTGGAGAACGAGGGCGATCGATTGGTCCGCTCCGCGATCGCGGGGCTCTTCGACGACGGAACCAAGACGATCGACGTCCTCAAGTGGAAGGACGTCTACACGCTGCTCGAAGAGACCATCGACAAGTGCGAGGATGTCGCCGACCTTATCGAGCGGATCGTCGTCAAGCACGCCTAGCCGCCCCGCAGGCGGCGAATACCTTCGCTGCCTATGCGCTCGTTGCTCGCGCACGTCTGAGTCGAACGTTCACGCCGGCGGAATACGGCGTTAACACTGAGCGGCCAGATTTGGCGAATGACGCGGGCCGACAGCCAGGTGCCCCACGACGCTGGGGCCGACTTCCCAACTGGTAGCGTTCCCTTCCTGCCCATGCTCAAGCCCTTCGCGGGCTGGCTTGCGCTGGCGGACCCGGACGGCCCGATCGACCTGCCCCGGCTGTTCCCCGACGTCGAAGTGCGAGTCGAACTGACTTCCGTCGGTTTTGCCGACGCGCTGGCGAACGCCGAGCCGAACCTCATCGTCCTAATCTCCCCGCCGGCAGGACCGGGCGATCTGCAGCGCGTCGCCGGCTGGCTCGCCACTCACCATGAGTCTTCCGCCGTTCTGCTGAGCCACCATCAAGCCGTGGCGGCGCGGCTGCACGCTCTCGAACTGGGCTTCGACGATGTCGTCGACCTCTCGTCGGACCCGATGGAAGTGGTCGGCCGCCTTTCGATCGCCGGTCGCCGCGCACCAGGAGAAGGCCAGCAGGCTGGCGACCGCATCTCCGTCAGCCACGGGATCGAGCTCGACCTGCGGGCCAGGGCGATCCGCCGCGACGGTCACCTCATCTCGCTCCGACCGAAGGAGCTGGCCCTGTTGGAGTTTCTCGCGATGCACCCGGGCCGCGCCTTCAGTCGCGAGGAGTTGCTCGGGAGGGTGTGGCGCGGCGTGGCCGGCAACGAGCGGATGGTCGACGTCTATGTCTTCTCGCTCCGCGCAAAGATCGAGCGCGATCCGGCCAATCCGATCCATTTGGTGACCGTGCGGGGCTCTGGATACCTCTTCGACCCGCCCTCGGCTTCGGCAAGCGACCTGGAGAACGTTAACAAACCGCCAACACCGCGTTAAGCGCCGGCTTTGACCATGCGGTCGGAAGCTGAAACCAGACGAACAAAGTCGATTGCCCAATTTATGAGGAGAGACTGAGTTGCTAAACGGAACACGTCGCATCAGCGCACTGGCCGTCGCGGCCGCCCTGGTGCTGTCCGCCTGCTCATCCAGCGCGACACCGAGCCCGGCGCCGACCACGGCGCCCCAGGACACCCCAGTCGCCTCGGCACCGGCCGTTGCCACGACCGGCGCGGCCACAGCCGTGACCTACCGCTGCACGAAGGGCGACGGCCAGCTCAACGGCGCCGGCGCAACCTTCCCCTTCCCGCTCTACTCGAAGTGGGGCGCGGACTACAACACGAAGTGCGGCGTCAAGCTTAACTACCAGTCGATCGGTTCCGGCGGTGGCGTCAAGGGCTGGCAGCAGAACACCGTCGACTTCGGCGCATCCGACGCCTTCCTTCTGGACACCGAGATCACGACCGCGGCGGCCAACGGCGTGCCGGTCGAGATCCCGGTCGCCTTCGGCGCCGTCGTGGTCGCATACAACCTCAAGGGCCTCAGCGCGCCTCTGAAGATGACCGCGGACATCGTCGCGGGCATCTTCGATGGCAAGATCACGAAGTGGAACGACGCCGCGATCGCGGCCGCCAACGCGGGAGTCACCCTCCCCGCATCGGACATCAGCGTCGTACACCGGTCCGACGGCTCAGGCACCACGAGCATCTTCACTACGTACCTGACCAAGGCCAGCCCCGACTGGGTGACGACCGTGGGCAAGGGCGACGCGACCAAGTCGGCCGGCAAGACGGTCGAGTGGCCGACGGGCCTGGGCGCCAGCGGCAACGAGGGTGTAACCCAGGGCATCAATCAGACTGAAGGCGGGGTCGGGTATATCGAGCTCACTTACGCCCTGGCCAACAAGATCCCGTTCGCGGACGTGAAGAACAGTTCCGGGGCATTCATTACGCCCTCGCTCGACTCGGTCAAGGCCGCCGCGAACCTCCCGACCTACCCCGCCGACCTGCGCTTCAACCTGGCCAACTCGCCGGTCGCGAACGGATACCCGATCACCGGGTCGACCTGGCTCATCGTGTACAAGGACCTCTCCAAGGTCATGAAGAGCCAGGATCGGGCGAACGCCCTCGTCGACTTCCTCTGGTGGGGCATCCACGAAGGGCAGAACGACTCCGCGGCGCTCTACTACGGCTCAATCCCGGCCGGGCTTCTCGCCCAGGACGAGGCGGCCGTGAAGTCCATCACCTGGGCGGGACAGCCGCTCCTTCCCTGACACAAGCCAAGTTCCTGCTAGCAGCCGCCGCTCCGGGTCCCAACCCGGAGCGGCGGCTCATCCCACACCTGAGGCGCACGATGGCAGTCCGCATCAGTAGCAAGGCCGGTCAGGGCGGGCCAGCAGCTGGCTCCTTCGCTCGCCGGCACCTGCTCAACGGGGATATCGTCTTTCGTCTGGTGGTAGCGGCCTCTGCGGCCCTGACCATCGGCCTGATCGGGCTGATGGTCTTCGACAGCGTCCAGGCGGCATGGCCCGCTTTTCAGACGTTCGGGCTCGGCTTCGTGACCGGGATCCGATGGTCGCCGTCATTCACGATCTACGGCGCGCTACCGTTCATCTACGGCACGCTGCTGACGAGCGTGATTGCCCTGCTCCTGGCGGTCCCGATCGCCGTCCTCATCGCCCTGCTCGTGACCGAGTTCCTACCCCCGCAGATCGGCCGGCCGGTGGCCATCGTCGTCGACCTGCTTGCCGCGGTTCCTTCCGTGGTCTGGGGCCTTTGGGGGCTCCTGGTGCTGGTCCCATTCATAAGACCCATCGAACACGGGGTCGCCGACGGACCCGGCCGGCTCATTCCGTTCCTCGGCCCGCCGACTCCCGGCCCAAGCTATTTCGTGGCCGGGGTCGTGGTTGCCGTGATGATCATCCCAATCGTTGCCGCCCTCACCCGAGAGGTATTCGCGACGACGCCGCGCCTACAGCGAGAGGCAGTGCTGGCTCTCGGCGGAACGCGTTGGGATGTGATCCGACGTGTCGTGCTACCGATCGGGCGAACGGGCTTGCTGGCTGCGGTCCTGCTCGGTCTGGGTCGTGCGATCGGCGAGACGATCGCCGTGACCATGGTCATCGGGAACGCGCCGAAGATCGGCGGGTCCATCTTCTCGCCGGGATTCACGCTTGCGAGCGTCATTGCGAACGAGTTCAACGAAGCCACGGAGCCACTCCACGCAGAATCCCTGGTAGGCCTCGGGGTGGTGCTCCTCGTCATCGCGATCGTGATCAACGGCGCAGGCGTTGCCGTCCGTCGCCGCTTCGAGAGGAGCGCCGGCCGTGGCCGCTGAGTACGGAGCCCTGCTAACCCCGACCAGCAGCGGGAGGCGATTCAAGGCCAACCTTGTGGTCGTTCTCGCAGTCGCCGCGACGGCCATCGCCCTGGTTCCTCTTGCCTCGGTCTTCCTCTTTCTGATCACGCGGGCTGTGGGCGTGCTTGGGCCCGATTTTCTCCTGCAGGATCCGCCGGGAGACCTCAGCGCAGCCGGGGGAGGCATCCGAAACGCGATCGCAGGGACCCTCGAGATGACAGCCCTGGCGACCCTGATCGCGGCGCCGCTTGGCATTCTGATCGCCATATTCGACACTGAGGTCGGCGGCCGCCTGGCAACCGGCACGCGCTTCTTCATCGACGTCATGGTGGCTCTGCCATCGATCGTCATAGGGATCTTCGTCTACTCGCTGATTGTGGTGGCCCAGGGGCACTTCTCAGGGTTCGCCGGTTCGGTCGCCCTCGCCGCGATCATGTTGCCGGTAATCGTCGTCTCGACCGAGGAGATGCTTCGGCTGATCCCGAGGCCCATCAGCGAGGGCGCACGAGCCCTTGGTCTTTCACGCTGGCGGACATACGCCTCCGTCTTCCTCCCGACCGCCGTCTCGGGGATCTTCACGGGTCTGCTACTGGCCGTCTCGAGGGCCATCGGCGAGACCGCGCCGCTCCTGTTCACAGCCCTCGGCAACAACTTCTTCTCGACCGACATGAACGAGCCGATGCAGGGGTTGCCCTTGCTCATCTACCGGAACGCGCTCAACTCCGCCTTTCCGGCGGCCCGAGATCGAGCCATGGGCGCTGCGCTCGTGCTCGTGCTCATAGTCCTTGCCTTCAACCTTCTGGGCCGGTGGCTGGTCTCTCGGCGCAAGCCGGGCCGGAGCACAGGTCGATGAACGAAGAGGTCACCATGGCCATCGAAACTCCCCTCCGCCAGGTTTCCCCCGCGCACACTGACCCAGTTCGATCCGCGGAGGTAGACAAGGCCGTCGTCCTGCGCCTGCGCAACGTCGACGCCTTCTACGGCAGCCGTCAAGTTGTCCGCGACATCAGCCTCGATATCACGGGCAACTCGATCACGGCCATCATCGGTCCGTCGGGCAGTGGCAAGTCGACGCTGCTGCGGTGCATAGACCGAATGCACGAAGTCGTACCGCATGCGAGGGCGACGGGGCTAATCGAGTACCTGGGGACCAACCTGTACGACGCCCGTGTCGACCCGGCCGCGGTTCGGCGTTCCATTGGCATGGTCTTCCAGCAGCCCAACCCGTTCCCGACGATGTCGATCGCCGACAACGTAGCCGCCCCCGCACGGTTCAACGGGTTGATCAAGTCCAAGAACGCCTCGGCGGACCTGGTTGAGCAGAGCCTGCGGCGCGCAGCCCTCTGGGACGAAGTGAAGGATAAGTTGCACCAGAGCGGAGCCTCACTGTCGGGCGGACAGCAGCAACGGCTATGCATCGCCCGCGCCCTCGCCCTGGCCCCGAAAGTCCTGTTGATGGACGAGCCATGCTCTGCCCTTGACCCCGTCGCGACCCTTCAGATAGAGCAACTCATGATCGACCTGCGAGCCAGCTACACGATCGTCATCGTGACCCACAACATGCAGCAGGCGGCCCGGGTCAGCGATCGGACCGCATTCCTGACAATGGGCGACGACGGGGCCGGTTACCTCGTCGAGGAAGGTCCGACCGGTCGCATCTTCACGCAGCCCCATGAGCGGTTGACCGAGGACTACATCTCCGGACGGTTCGGATGAGCGCCCGAGAGCGCGAGGAGTCGATCATGCAGTCCCACGAGGGGACGGGGTACGGGCAGGTTATGGATCCCGACGCTTCCGAGGCTGGCGGCCCAGTGAACGAAGGCGTCGGGCAGGTGAACCAGATTCCGCGGCCGGCCCACCATATCCTCGAAAGTCTCGACATCGAGATGGGCGACGTGAAGGACGGCGTGCTGCGCATGGGCAGCCTCGTGGAGGACCAGATTCTTGCCGCCCACGACGCGCTCTTGAACCGCGACGCCGACCTCGCCCAAAAGGTCATCACCTCCGACGGTCGGATCAACGAGGTCCAGCGGGCGGTAACGGCGCTGGTGGCCGTGACGATCGCGACTCAGGCGCCCGTGGCGAGCGATCTGCGCTTCCTCCTCGCCCTGGACCGGGTGACCTACGAGCTCGAGCGCATCGGCGACCATGCAGGTTCCGTGGCCAAGCAGGCTCGCAAGCTGGCCGGGGTCACGAGCATGGTCACGTACGACGAGCTGACGCCGATGGCCACTCTTGCGGCCCGCCAGGTTCGGGACGTCGTGATGGCGCTGGTCGACATCGACGAGGCGCGAGCGCGAACCGTGGCCGGGCGCGACGACGAGATCGACCGGCTGTACCACCAGGTCTTCGACGACGTGCTGGCCGAAATGCGGACCGACCCGGCCAAGGTCGATCCAGGGACGCGGATTCTCTTCGCGGCCCACTACCTGGAGCGCATCGGCGATCGCGTCACGAACATCGCCGAAGACGTGGTCTTCCTGGCGACCGGCGAGGTCGAGGATCTGAACCCGTAGACGCCACCCGGCGGCGCTGCCGTCGCGGCCGGCGACCGGCACAACGCAGCCCGGCCTTCGACCTGCTAGCCTCTCAACTGCGGCATCCCCGCCGCGGTCTGGGCCGGCATCGAGAGGGCGTTCAGGTTTGTCGACGAGCACGTTACTCGGACTGATCGCCATCTTTGCGTTGGCCGTCACGTTCGACTACATCAACGGCTTCCACGACACCGCCAACGCGATCGCCACCTCGGTTTCGACGCGCGCCCTCAAGCCCGAACACGCGATCGTCCTGTCCGCGACGGCCAACTTCTTCGGCGCGATTGTCTTTGGGACCGCGGTCGCCGGCACCATCGGCTCGGGCATCGTCCAGGACAAGATGATCCTCGGCAGCGGCGCCATGGTCCTGGCCGGGGCCTTGCTCGGCGCCATTTCCTGGAACCTGATCACGTGGGCACTCGCGATCCCGAGTTCGAGCAGCCACGCTCTCATCGGCGGTCTGATCGGCGCGGCCTGGGCCGCCTCCGGCGCAGATGCGGTTCAGTGGAGCAACTTCGTGGCCAAGGTAGTGGTCCCGCTCGTGAGCTCACCGTTCCTCGGGTTGGCCATCGGATTCGCATTCATGGTGGTGCTGCTGAATCTCATCGTTCGGGCCAGTCCTAGGCGGATCAGGGGCGGCATCCGGCGTCTTCGGTCCAACGGAGAGGCGCAACCCGAGGACACCGGCGAAGCGCTCGGGGTCAGCCCGATGCGTATCAACCAGCGGTTCCGCCGCCTCCAGATCCTCTCCGCGACCTATATGGCCTTGAGCCACGGCTCCAACGACGCTCAAAAGACGATGGGCATCATGACCCTGGCACTCTTCAGCGCCAACGCCATCCCGAACAAGACCGTTCCGATCTGGGTGATCCTCATGGCGGCCACGGCGATGTCACTTGGGACCGCGGCCGGCGGCTGGCGGATCATGAAGACGATGGGCCAGAAAGTGGTCAAGCTCGACCCGATCCACGGTTTCGCTGCCGAAACGACGGCCGCGTCGATCATTCTCGCGGCGTCCCATTTCGGTATGCCCGTCTCGACGACCCATGTCATCTCGACCGCGATCATGGGCGTCGGATCGAGCGACCGGCCCAACGCCGTTCACTGGGGGCTGGCGCGCAGCATCATCACGGCGTGGATCCTGACGATCCCCTGCTCGGCGCTCATCGCGGCCGCCGCATTCATGGCGCTGCACCTGCTGTCCGGGCCGATCGGCGGGGTGCTGCACCTGTTCGGCGTCTAGAGCTGCGCCGCTTAGCTGCGCCGCTTCCTCGTCAGTCGTTCTCCGGCCGGCGCAGCACGTATCCGACTCCGCGCACCGTCTCGAGATAAACAGGGTTGGCGGGATCTGCCTCGATCTGGGCGCGGAGCCAGTGCACGTGCACGTCCACCGTGCGAGTCTCGCCGGCGTAGTCGTAGCCCCAGACACGCTCGAGGAGCTGGTCGCGCGTGAAGACGTGGCCGGCGTTCCGGATCAGGAACAGCAGCAGCTCGAATGCTTTGGGTTTGACCGGCAGGACCTCGGAACCCCGCAGCAGGCGCCGACCGGCCAGGTCGACCTTGACCGCCCCGAGTTCGATGGTCTCCTGATCGGACGCTTGGGCCTGCTGCTCCGAGCGGCGCAGCAGGGCGCGGATCCGTGCCAGCAGTTCGCGGAAGCTGAAGGGCTTGGTGACGTAATCGTCCGCCCCCAATTCGAGCCCGACCACCTTGTCCACTTCGGCGCTCTTGGCCGTGAGCATCAGGATCGGCACGTCCGACTCGCTCCGAACGATCCGGCACACCTCGGTGCCGCTCAGCTCGGGCAGCATCAGGTCGAGGAGGATCAGGTCCGGGCGGTGGCGCCGGAACGATTCGACCGCCTCACGCCCGTCGGCAGCCTGGACCACCGTGAAGCCTTCGACTTCGAGGCTCTCGGCCAGGGTTTCGCGCAGGGTCTTTTCGTCGTCGACTACCAGGATCGTGCGTGCCATCCCAGGTTCCCCTCCTACGAGGCTTCCGCCCGCGCTGCGAGCCTTTCGATTGCCCGATCGAGCCGGGCCAGCGACCGCTCGTAGCCGAGGGCGACCATGGTGTCGAAGAGTGGCGGAGTCGCGGTCCGCCCGGTGATCGCAACGCGGATTGCCATGAACAGGTCACCGACCTTCCAGCCGCGCTCCTCCGCAAGTGCCCGCAACGGCGGCTCGATCTCGTCTGCTTCCCAGCTCACCTCGCCGACGTCGGCGATCCTCCGGCGGGCGGCGTCCAGTGCAGCCACGGTGGTCGCCGCATCCCAGCGCTTCGGCACCAGGAGCGCTGCGTCGGGCTCGACGTCCTTCACGAACAAGAACCCGATTACCTCGCCGACGGCGGCCAGCGTAGGCAGCCGCTCCTGGACGACCGGCAGCAAGGCGGAGATCTCCTCATCCGAGGGCATCCATTCGATACGTCCCGCCGCCACCTCGTTCTCCAGGAATGGGCGCAGCCGGTCGATCAGGTCCTCGGGCGAAAGCCGGCGAATCCATTGACCGTTCAGCCATTCGAGCCTGTCGCGGTCGAATACAGCTCCCGAACTGTTGACGGCCGAAAGCTCGAAACGCTCGACCAGCTCCGCGAGCGAGAGAACCTCTTCTTCGGTGCCGGTCGACCAGCCCAGGAACGCCAGGTAGTTGACGAAGGCTTCCGGAATGAAGCCCTGGGCCCGGTAGTCCGCCACCGCGGTCTGACTCTTGCGCTTGCTCATCTTGGTCCGGTCCGGATTGAGGATGAGCGGAAGATGCGCGAATTGGGGCACCGCAGCGCCGAGCGCCTCAAAGAGCAGGATGTGCTTGGGCGTGTTGGAAAGGTGGTCCTCGCCGCGGATGACGTGGCTTATCGCCATGGCCGCGTCGTCCACGGCCACGGTGAAGTGGTAGAGCGGCGTCAGGTCGGACCGAACAATGACCAGGTCGCCGCCGAGTGCGTTTGTGTCGAACTCGACATGGCCGCGGACGATATCGTCGAAGGCGATCGTCCGATCCGGCGGGATGCGGAAGCGCAAGACCGGCCGGCGGTCTTCGGCCTCGAAAGAGGCCGTCTGGGCTGCCGTCAAGTGGGCGCAGCGGCCGCTGTAGCGCGCCGGTTCATGGCCCGCATCCTGGCGCTTGCGCTCGGTATCGAGCTCCGCCGGCGAGCAGTAGCAGTGATACGCCTTGTCTTCCGCCAGCAGCCGATCGGCCGCCTCCGTGTAGCGCGCCAGGCGCTGCATCTGGCGGTACGGGCCGTACGAGCCCCGCTCGGGCTCGTCGCCGATGCCGGGCCCCTCGTCCCATTCCATGCCCAGCCAGTGCAGGCCGGTGAGGATGTCGTTCTCATACTCAATCGTGGAACGGGCCTGATCGGTGTCCTCGAGGCGGAGGATGAAAGTTCCGCCCAGATGGCGCGCGAACAGATAGTTGAAGAGCGCCGTTCGAGTCGTCCCCAGATGCAGAGGCCCGGTCGGGCTCGGAGCGATTCGAACGCGGACGTCTGTCATGCGTCTAGTGTACGGGGAGAGCGTCGCGGGCCGGGCGACCGGCGGTTTGTGCCCGGCGCGCTAGGTGTCCCGGCGACGCAATGCGCAGCCCTCGCCTTACAGCAACTCGCTCAGCGGCGCGAGGTCGAATTCCGCGATGGCCTCGGCGGCCGGCTCGCCGCGCGGGTCGCGCAAGACAGGCCGGTGGTAGCGAGCCAGCGCGCGCAGGGCCGCCGGTTCCAGAACCCCGATCTGGCGGAGCGTCTCCACCGAAGCGGCCCCGGCCGCGCGATCGAATCCGCCCCCGTCCTCGATCTTGATCGCGACACCCGACTGGCGGAAACGGCCGCTCCCCGAACCCGGCAGGATCGCGAAACCACGCAACCCCTCCGCGCCGCCCTTGGCGACCGTCCGGCCCGGCGTTGCCTTCATGACCGAGGTATCGAGCCGGTCGCGAGTGCCGGCCACCATCTC
>JADGQJ010000015.1 GCA_017881885.1 Chloroflexota bacterium | reverse complement strand
GACCGAGGCCAGCGACTCGACGGCATGATCGAGCGGGACGCCGAGGCCGACCAGGATCGCGATCGCGCCGGCCGCGTCGTAGGCGATGTGCACGCCCGATTGCGGGATCTCGACCGCCAGCTTGCCCGACGGCGTCTGGATCTCACAGCGCGTTCGGTCGAGTCCTACGACCTCCAACGAGGTAACCGCCACGTCCAGCTTGGGCCGCTCGAAGCCGCAGCTCGAGCATCTGTAGTCGCCCATGTGGGACAGGTAGACATGCCGATACGTGAGGTCCGCCCGGCATCGCGGGCAGCGGATCGTGTCGGCGGCGCGGGTGATTTGGTCTGTCGAGCGATCGAGCGCCAGACCGAAGGTGACGCGCAGACCCTCGCGCTCGGACGCGAGGATGGCGACCATCGGGTCGTCGGCGTTGACGACCAGGGCTGCGTCTGGGGGCAGAGCGGCGGCCACCGATTCGATCGCGTCGGCCACGGCATAGATCTCGCCGAAGCGGTCGAGTTGATCGCGGAATAGATCCGTGACGAGGAGCGCCCGCGGCGCCAGCTCCGGCGCGACCTTGGGGAGCGCGCCTTCGTCCACCTCGACGACGAGCACTCCCCGCGGGAGCCGGCCTCGAATGCTGGCATAACTGACTGCGAGGCTCGTGACACCTTGCACGAGGTTCGCGCCGGCGGAGTTGTGGCTGACGATCACGCCCTCGCCGCGGAGCAACGCGGCGGTAAATCGGGCGGTGGTCGTCTTGCCGTTGCTGCCGGTGATCGCGACCACGGGTTCGCCGCGGTCCAGGACGACCTTCTTGAGGATGTGCGGATCCACTCGGCGAGCGACCATGCCGGTGATGGCCGTGCCGCCCCCGCGCCCCGCCAGCTGAGTGGCGCGGGCGGCCGCCTTCCCCGCCGCGAGCGCGACGAAGGTGCGGAAAGTGAGTGACGTGTCGGCGCCAGTTGGACGCCGCCTGGTCTGGCTGCTCATCGCCGCGAGTGTAACGGGTAGGGCGGCGGGGAGCGGCCGGGTTGCCAGCTCGCTCCATGCGGCGCCGGCCGGCAGCGACCGGCGACGTCCGGCGGGAGCCTTGTTCAGAACCTACATTCCCTTGACCAGGTTGCCGATGGCGAGGATCGCGTATGCAACCAGTGCGATCCAGACGACGGCCACTGTCTTGAGGGGATTGGAGATGACATCCGCGGCGATCAAGAACGCAATGAGCGCGATGATGAGGGAGACGACGAACGTGACCACCATCGGTCTGCTGAGGTTCATGACTCTCCTTTCAGAGCGGGGAAGGGATCCGGTTCCGGTTCCGTCGGCTCCGAGCGTTCCGAACGAGCCACTTCAGGGACCATTCAGCAATGCTATGCCCAGTCCGGGCGCGCAAGAGTTACAGCCACGCGGCAAACATCGGCCGCGGGATCCCGGCCTTGCGGGCGGCGGGATCCCGGCCTTGCGGGCGGCGGGGCAGCGGGGCGGCGTGGCGGGGCGGCGGATCCCGGCCTTGCGGGCCGCGGGCGGCGGGGCGGGGCCCTGATGGTCCGACTGTCGGATACCACGGGGTTGCGACGGTGGGCTAACCTCGGGTCATGAGCACCACCACTTCGCCCCGCCGCCGCTTGCTCGTGCTCGCGGCCGCCGCGACTCTCGCGCTCGCCTTCCCGATCGCAACCAGTGCCACCAGCCCCGCCACTACCGCCGCGGCCGCCGCTCCTGCCGCCCCCGCCGTTAATGCGGCCGGCCCGGCGGCCGTCGCGCCACTCCCTGAGATACCCGCCACCTGGCCCTCCACGCATTTGGAAGTCGGCCTCACGGACTCCCCCGGCGGCGCTGCAGCGCTCCACTCCAGCGGCGCGTACAAGTTCCGCTACCAATACCTGGCCGGCGGCGTGAACACCGGCGCCGGCTGGTCAACCTGGAACGCGGGCGCCAAATTCGCGGACTACTACGTCGATGAGTCGGTGGCGCAGGGGATCACGCCAGTCTTCATCTATTACCAGCTTCTGCAGTCGAACCCGGCCGGCGGCGCGGAGAACACCGCCGACCTGAACAACCTCAAGAACACCTCGACGATGCACTCCTACTGGGCCGACGTCCGGCTACTGCTCCAGCATCTCGGCGCCTATTCGCAGACGATCGTCGTGGACATCGAGCCGGACCTGTGGGGCTACATCCAGCAGGCCTCGAGCGGCGACGACGGTGCGACCGTTCCTGCGGCCGTAGCGAGCAGCGGCGACGCGGACGTGGCCGGCCTGCCGAACAACGCCGACGGCTTCGCCCGCGCGTACATCAAGTTGCGCGACAAGTACGCACCAAACGTGCTGCTCGGCTACGAGCTCAGCATGTGGGGCACTCTGACGGACCCGATCACCCAGAACACGCCGCTCGCGAACATCGACGCCCTGGCGGCTCGATCGGCCGCCTTCCAGCAATCGCTCGGCGCGGCCTTCGACCTCGTCTTCACGGACCCGGCCGACCGCGACGCCGCGTTCGATCAGATCATCAACGGCGACGGCGGCGTGAGCTGGTGGGATGACACCGACTACGCCCGCTTCGACCGCTACGTGAGTGGCTTCGTCAACGGCGTGGGTCTGCGGATGGTGCTGTGGCAGATCCCGCTCGGCAACACAAAGATGCGGGCGATGAACAACACCTGGGGCCACTATCAGGACAACCACGTCCAACGGTGGTTCGACGACGCGACGGCCACCCACCTGGCCGCAACCGTGAACTCCGGCGTAATCGCGATGCTCTTCGGCGGTGGTGCCGATGGCACGACCTCCGCCACGGACGCGAGGCAAGATGGCGTCACCAACCCGAGCCCGATCAACGGCAACTCCCTCGTGTCCTACAACGCGGACGACGACGGCGGCTACTTCCGGCACCAGGTCAACGCCTACTACGCGGCCGGGGCGATGTCCCTCCCGGGTTCGACCTTCGCGACCTCGGCCACTGTCGGATCGGCGACGATATTTCAGACTCAGAGCCAGTCGATCACGTCGACCGCACTGTCGGCCGAAACGACGACGGTGCTGATCGACGTCCAGCTATTCGGGCCGACCGGCAGCCTCGTCACGCATTGGGCCCACGACAACGTGGCCCTCACCGCCGGCAACGCGCAGAGCTTCACCGATCACTGGTCCGCCGGCTCCAGCCCGAGCGCGGGCACGTACACGGTCAAGATCGCGATTGAGCCGGCGGGCGGCGGCAGCCAGCTCGACTTCAACAGCTCTGCGGCCAGATTCACGGTCCGGATCGGCGGCACATACGTCGCCGCGAGCCCGACCCGGATCCTCGACACGCGCACCGGTCTCGGCCTCACCAACCGCTTCGTGTCGCACACGCCCCGATCGTTCCACGTGGCCGGCACCGCATCGGTCCCATCGAACGCGATCGCGGTGACCGGCAACCTGACCGTGACCGGGCAAACCAGCGCGGGTTACGTGACACTCGGGCCGACCGTGCCCGCCACCCCGGACTTCTCGACGATCAACTTCCCCAGGGGCGACGACCGGGCAAACGGCGTGACGGTGGCGCTGGCTGGCGACGGCACCCTTGCCGCCGTCTTCGTCGGCTCGACCGGCAGTTCGACGATTCAACTCGTGTTCGACGTCAGCGGCTACTTCCTGCCCGACTTCGGTAATGCGTCCTACTTCGCACTGCCGCCGTACCGGGTGCTCGACACGCGAAACGGGACGGGAGCGACGGGCAAATTGACCGCCAACTCTCCGCGGTCATTCACCGTAGCCGCCGCCGGCGTCCCGTCCGCGGCGGTGGCGGTTACCGGCAACCTCACAGTCACCGGCCAGTCGAAGGCCGGCTTCGTGGCTCTCGGCCCGGTGCTGCTCAGCCCGGCAGCCTTCTCGACACTCAACTTCCCGGCCCGCGACGACCGCGCCAACAACGTCACCGTGCAACTAGGCGCAAACCGGACCGTGGGGGCGATATACGTTGCCCCGGCCGGCGCCACGACCCATCTGATCTTCGACGTGACCGGCTACTACCTGGACGGACCCGGCGGAGCGGCCTACTTCCCGATCTCGCCGGTGAGGACCGTGGACACGCGATCCGGACTGGGCCTGGCCAAGGCGCTCACCAGCGGCGCGATCAAGCCGTTCTCCATGGCCGCCTTCGTGCCGACCGGAACCGTCGCCGTCTCGGGCAACGTCACCGTCGCCGGCCAATCGACCGGCGGGTTCGTGGCGATCGCTCCGAGCCTGACGTGGCCGACTTCCACCTCCACGATCAACTTCCCTGTGCGCGACGATCGGGCCAACGGCATCGTGGTCCCGGTCGATGGAAGCCTCGGTCTGAGCGCCGTCTTCGGCGGTGCGTCGTCGAAGGCGACCACTCATCTGATCTTCGACCTGACGGGCTACTTCGCGCCGGTTCCATGAAGAAGCCCCGGCCGCGTGGGGAGAGACGCAGCCGGGGCGGGAGCGAAGTTGAAGTTGCGTCGTCGCGCGACAGAGCCGCCGCGACGCCACTCAGGCGGTGATGAGTCTGATAGTCGCGATGAGCTCCTCGACGGGAAACGGCTTTCCTACGAAGGCGGTTCGCGGACCGCGGAGACCTCTCATTCCGGCGGCGGCGTCCGGCCGGCCCGAGAGCACCAGGACGGGGAGCCGGCCGTCGCGGAGCCGGAGTTGCTCGGCGACAGTCACGCCCGAGATCACGGGCATCTCGTAGTCGGTGACCAGAAGGTCGAGCGTCTGCGGGGCCAGAGCCAGCGCGCTCGAGCCGTCGAGCGCTTCGATCACGGACCATCCGCGCCGGCGGAGCACGGCCGCGACGAGCGTCCGCACGAACGGCTCGTCATCGACGACCAGCGCGACGGGGCCGACTGTTCGCGCGGTATTCGTCTTCGGACCGGACGACGCATGGAGCTCGGCGGTCGCCCGACGCTGGATCGCTGCCGCGTCCGGGAACCTGTTGGACGTTTCCACTTGAACCTCTGCCGGAGGACGCGCGCCTCCTGCTATTCATACGCACCGGCGGCTTCATCCGATCAGCCGGAACTAGGCCCAATCGACCCGACCCCGTTAACGACCGTACTGGGAGGTTCCGCAGCCACCCTGAATCGAAAGGCCCCTCGTTCGGAGGGGCCTTCGGGAGCGGTTTCTTAGGAGGCGGAGCGACTACGTCTTGATGAGTACCACCTGAACCGAATTCACCTTTCGGCCATCCGGTGCGGTGCACGTCGCGTAGATGTGGTAAGTCCCAGCCGTCCAGCTGCCGGAGCTGGTCCAGTCGAAAAAGATGTAGCCCAATCCCGGGGTGTCCGTCCCGACGGGGCCATCCCGCGGCCTCTCAACCCGGTGGAGCAGGCAGGTGGATCCGGGCAGGCTACGGACTGTAATACGGACGCTTGCCCCCACTGCCGAATTTGGTATCGGGGTGTCGATCCTCGTGAACATTACGGGTGTCGGCGTCGGTGTCGGCACCGGAGTCGGCTTCGGCGTCGGCTTCGGCGTCGGCTTCGGCGTCGGCTTCGGCGTCGGCACCGGAGTCGGCTTCGGCGTCGGCACCGGAGTCGGCTTCGGCGTGGGCTTGGGTGGCGGCTTGACGGTTGGACCCGTGGTCGGCTTCGTCGTGGTGGCAGGGGTTGCCGCACCCGGCTTGGTGGCGCTGGGCGTGGCGCTCGGCGTGGACTTGAGCAGCGCGGTCTGGGTGGCCGGAACGGTCGGGTCGGCATTCGCGAGACCGCCCGTCGGTGAAGGACTCGGGCCCTCTGCGACGGCCGGGAGGATCAGTCCGGAGACCATTCCGTAGCCGTAAAGAGCGACCAGAAACCCGACGAAGAGCACCCAGAGGATCGGGGCCCTCCTGCGTCTGCGCACTGTGCTGTCGTACTCGACCGCGACGGGCACGAGTTGGGCGGCGGGCCCGCGACGGGTGATCTTGTTGATCGGCCAGAGGACGACCCCCGGGACTGCGCCCGAGGCGGAGCCCAGAGCATGAGCGGCCGATGCGCGCGCCGGCAAATGGGAGGCAACGGTATGTCCGAGGGCCGTTCCGGGGCCGATCAGCGGAGCAACGACGCCGGCGAAGACTCCGAAGATGCGCTGGAAGATGTTCTTGTAGTTCTCGCCGGAGCGCCGGACGATGCCCTCGTTGGAGAAGAGCGGCTGGATGGTCTGCTCGTATTCCGGCACGGCCTCGGAAGAGCCTGCTCGGGTGATGGCCGGGCTGTGCGAAGGATCGACCGGCCTGACTCGGACGATGCCGTGGAAACTCGGGGCCAGGGTTTCGGGCGCCTCGGGCTCGTGTGCCGCGGCGGCAACGGCGGCACCGGCAGCGGCAGAGGCTCGCTTCGTCCTGGCGGTCGACAGGGAACTGGCCGCGAGGCCGGCCTTGGGCGCCGGCGCCCTGGTGGCCGAAGGTGCGGCTGCGGGCGACCCGGTGGCATCCTCGGCGGCATTGGTGGCATTGGTGGCGGCTGCCGCGGCTGATGCCGCTGCAACTCCGTTGTCGGTGCGCGCGGTTGTTGCGGCTCGCTTGGTTTCGGTCGAGGCGGACCCGGCTGCCGCTCCGGCGGCGGCCGCCGCGGCGGAGACTCGTCTGGAGGCCGCGTTGCCGGTAGTCGCGCGCCGGGTCTCCCGAGCGCTGCCCACTACCTGCTCGACCGATCCCTCGGCCGACTGCTCCGCGACGGACTCGTTGCCGTCGGTAACACCGGTAGCGGGTTCGCCCGCGGGGCCCGATTGGCGCTCGCGAGGAGTCTTCCCGCTCGTCATCTCGCCGAACCTCTTCCACTGCTGGGATTCCGCTTGAATCCTCCCGCAGCAGTGGCAACTCGCAATAAGACAATGGTCATGAGGGCAAACGCCTCTTCGTTCGGTCCGGTGACTTCGAGAACGGTCTTGTGTGGAAACGGGGTGGTATGACCCGCACGGTCTGCACCTACATAACGCGCGCCCACTCGATTCCTTACAACGAGTCGGCCTGTTCCCTCAGATCGGACTCAGGTCGCAACCGTGGTCGACGTGGGACCGGGCGTGGCGCCGCTCGGAAATGGGCCGTTGGGGCCGGGGACTTCTGCTCAGCGCGACCGGGGCTTCTCAGCGGGCGAGGTCTAAGGAGTCGAGTCGGGCAGGTACAGGCCGGCGTCGGCGGTCACCGTAGACGGAGAGGACCACCCGCCGACGATCAGGACGGACCCGTCCGCCAGGAGCGTAGCCGTATGCCGGGACCGGGCCTCGGACATCATACCGATCGGCTCGAAAACCTCTTTGCCGGGAAGGTAGAGCTCGACCGTTGCGGTAGGTACACCCGTGGAATCGATTCCCCCGACGACGAGCGCCGAGTCGACCCCGACCGCCGTCGTGGTGTTGTTCACGCGCGGGTCGCCGAGCCACATCGGCGGAGGGTTACCATCGCCGTTCGGGTCCAAAATCTCGGCGGTGAGGTTGACATTCCCATTGCCGTCGAGGCCGCCGACGATGAGGGCGCGCCCGTCTCCTAGAAGACAAGACGTCGCATTCGTCCGCACCATCTGGATCTCCGCGACCCACGAGAACGTCGCGGTCGCAGGGTCGTAGATCTCCGCCGCGGTCGTCGGTATCCCGCCCGCGCCGCCACCGGCAACGAGCACGCGGCCATCGCTCAACTTGACGGCGGGCACGGCTCCGTCTGCCCACGCCAGCGACCCGAGCGACTTGAAAGTACCGCTCGATGGCTCGTACAACTCCGCGGACGACAACGGGCCGTTGTCGGTCCCGCCCACTACGAACACCGTGCCGTCTGCGAGCGAAACGGCGGACGCGGAGATCCGGGCGGCCGTCATGTCGCCGACCGGATGGGAGGCGCCCGTCTTCGGATCGTAGATTTCGGCCGACGCGAGGGCGCGGCCGTCGCCGCCTTTGCCCCCGGCAATCAACAACGTACCGTCCTGCAGGGTGCTGGCGATGTGATCCGCGCGGGCGGTCAGCAGATCTCCAGCCGGCGTGAACGAGCGGGTGTTGGGGTCGTATGACTCGATCGAGGTCAGCGCCGAGGGTGAGCCCGAAGTCATGCCGACTCCACCGACCACGATGACTCGGCCATCGGGGAGCAGGTTGGCCGTGTGCTCGGCCCGGGCCTGAGCCAGCCCGCCGACCGCGACCAGAGGGTCGACGGACGGAAAGATGGCCGGGGCGGGTGGCGGGAAGCTGTCCTGGGCCGGATAGCCGATGAAATAGGGCGTGTCGAGCGGGTACGACCCGCCGGAGTTCGCCTGAAGGACGGCGAACGCGAACGCGGCCACGACGAGGCCGATGCCCAAGACAGTGGCGCAGCTGGTGCCGCCTCGAGAGGATGAATATTGCCTCGAGCGGCGCATTTGCTGCCGGCGCGTCCATTGCTCTTGAGCGCTCCAGGGTTGATAGGGGCGCTCTTGCGTGGAGCCAGGCGGTGGCCCTTGCTGCGGAGTCCACGGGCCCGGCCATGCCGGGTCCGCCGGCGGCGCGGCGGTCGGCTGGGGAGCAGGCGTGCCCCACATCGACGGGGCGGACGGCTGGTGCGGGGCCGGCACCGGCGCGGCGGCCGGAACCGCCGGAAGCTGCCCGGCCGGCACAACAGTCGGGCCAGGGATCGTCGCAGCATCGGCGGGCGTGACGACGCGATCCGTCGGGACCGGAGTGGCGGCGGGAGCGGATGCGTCGTTCAACGAGGTCGAGGATGCCAGCGTGGTCGGCGCCGGCATCTGGACGGACTGGAAGTACCGCGTCGATGTCGGTCCGGGGGGCGCGGGGGTCGGCATGGGTCCGGGGGTCGTGGCCTCGAGGGTCGCCGGGGCATCGGCGGCCGGCGTCGGCGGCGTGCTCGCCGGGCCCTGCGTCGCTCCGCCCCAGGTCGTCGCCGTGGGTCCGAACGAGGCCGCTTGCTCCGTCTGGCTCCGGCCGCAGTGCTGGCACGTCGTCTGGCCGCGGAAGACCAGCGTCGCGCCGCAATGGCGGCACGTTCCCGGCTGCGTCGGAGGCCCCTGCGTCATTTCGTCCCCTTCGTCGATCGAGCTTCCAGTCTAGCCCGCGCCGGGCCGCCGAAATCGGCCGAACAGTCCGCACTCGGTCGGCTTCATCCGTCCCCTCGTTAGACCCGGCGGAGCGCTCGATCGTTCGGCCGAGTTGAGATCGCTAGCTCAGGTCGATGTAAACGTTCTTGATCTGGGTGTATGACTCGAATGCGTGCATGCCGTTCTCGCGGCCGGTGCCCGACATCTTGTAGCCGCCGAACGGCGCTTCGGCGTGGACGCTCGAGTTGCAGTTGATCGAGATCACGCCCGACTGGATCCCCTTCGCGGTCCGGATCGCCTTCGCGATGTCGCGTGTCCAGACCGAGCCAGACAGGCCGTAGGGCGTGTCGTTGGCCAGCCGGATGGCTTCCTCCTCGGTGTCGAAGGGGATGATCGCGACGACTGGACCGAAGACCTCTTCCTGGGCGATCCGCATCCGCGAGGTCACCCGGTCGAAGATGGTCGGCTGGACATACGCGCCATTCGCCAGGGCCGGATCGGTCGGGATGCCGCCGCCGACGACGACGTGCGCGCCTTCCTCGCCTGCCATTCGAATGTAGTCGAGGACGTTCTGGCGCTGGCGGAAACTGACCATCGTGCCGACTTCGGTGGCGTCGTCGGCCGGGTCGCCGACCTTCACCTTGAGCGTAGCCGCGGCGAGCAGCTCGACGACTTCGTCGTGGACTGAGCGCTCGACGAGGATGCGGGAGCGGGCGCAACAGTCCTGGCCGCAGTTGTCGAAGACGGAGTACGGGGCTTCGGCGGCGAAACGCTCGAGGTCTGCGTCGGCGAAGACGACGTTGGGGCTCTTGCCGCCCAGCTCCAGGCTGATCTTCTTGATGTTGCCCGCGGCGGCCCGCATGATCTCCTGCCCCGTGGCCGTTTCGCCGGTGAACGCCACCTTGCCGATGCCGGGATGCGCGGCGATTGCGGCGCCTGCGACGGAGCCGGGGCCGGTGACGACGTTCAGGACACCGGGCGGGAAGCCGGCCTCGAGCGCCAGCTCCGCGACGCGGATCGCCGTGAGTGGCGTGTAGCTGGCGGGCTTGAGAATCGCAGTGTTGCCCGCGGCCAGCGCCGGGCCCATCTTCCAGCTGGCGAGCATGAGCGGGAAGTTCCAGGGCACGATCAGACCCACGACGCCGATCGGCTCGCGCAGGGTGAAGTCGAAACCGGGTTTGGAGACGGGGATCGTCTCGCCCATCAGCTTGTTCGCGGCGCCGCCGTAGTACTCCATGACGTTGGCCACGGCGCCGATCTCCCACCGCGCCGAGGAAATGGGCTTGCCCATGTTCTCGCTCTCGAGCTGGGCCAGCTCCTCGAGATGTTGGCGGATCAGCGTGGCGAACCGGGCCAGGGTCTGGCCGCGGCGGGTCTGGCTCCACGTATGCCACTCTCCGTCGAACGCGCGCTGGGCCGCCTTCACGGCTCTATCCACGTCCTCTGCGCCCCCCTTGGGCACGCTCACGATTACCCGGCCGTCGACGGGGCTGACGACATCGAATGTCTGGCCGTCCGCGGCATCAACCAGCTTGCCGCCGATCACCATCTTGAGAGGCGTGGCTGCGGCGCCGGAGTGGGCGGCGGGGCCGTGGTCATGGCCGTGGTCATGGCCGTGGTCATGGCCGTTGGCGGGCGGCTGGGCGGTCATCGCGGAACCTCTTGCGGTTTCTCGGGCGTGGTCTTCGGATCATACGCGCGCGCCGACGGCGACCGATAACCGGTGCATATGGGCATTCTTCACTCCGCCCACACGACTAGAATCGCGGCGCATGAGCGACCACCCTCGGTCTCCAGCCGTCAAGACGCCACGTTCGGCGCCCGGAGCATCGTCGCGGGCTGGGCTCGCGGCAGCCCCCGCGGCGGCCCCCACTGTGATCACGGGTACCCACATCCGGATCTGGCTGGCGGTGATCGTCGGCTGCATGGTCGTCGGCACGGCAGGCTACATCGTCATCGAGCCGGGCTGGCGACTGCTCGATGCGCTCTACATGACGGTCATCACCCTCACTACCGTCGGCTTCCGAGAAGTCCAGCCGCTTGCCGATGCCGGCCGCATCTGGACGATGGTCCTTTCGATCGTGGGGGTCGGGCTCATCTTCGGCACGGTCGGGATCGTGGCCGAGTACCTTGTGGTTGAGGCGACGAGCGGACGACGGGAGGCCGAACGAATGGTCCAGGCAGTCAACAAGCTTTCGGGCCACTACATCCTGTGCGGCTACGGCCGGGTCGGCCTGACCGTGGCACGGGAGCTCGTCCATTCCGGGCTGAAGGTCGTGGTAATCGACATCCTGCCCGAATCCCTCGCCCGTGCCCGGCGTGAAGGCTTTCTCGAGGTCGAGGGCGACGCGACCGAAGAGGCGACCCTCCGGGCTGCGGGGATCGAGCGGGCGCGCGGCCTCATCACCACCATCGATTCGGACGCCCACAACGTCTACGTCATCCTGTCCGCGCGGGCCATGAACCCAGATCTTTTCGTCGTTGCGCGCGCCAACACCGAGGACTCCGAAGCCCGGCTCATGCAGGCGGGCGCGAGCCGGGTCGTCTCGCCCTACACCATGGCCGGCCATCGGCTGGCGGAACTCGCGGTTCGGCCGCGCGTTGTCGACTTCATCGACGCAGCGCTCTCGCACGGCGAACTCGCGTTCTCGATGGAGGAAGTCGAGGTCGTGGCCGGCGGCTCAACCGTGGGTTCAACCGTGGCTGCGCTTCGGGACTCCGGGGTCTTCGTGCTGGCGATCGTCACGGGCGAGCGCAGTTACGAGGCCAACCCGCCCGCGGATCGGATACTGGTGGCCGGGGAGACGCTCGTGGTTTCGGGCAGTGTGGCCCGACTCCGCGAGCTGCGCGGAGCCGGGGCGAAGGCGTAGCTCTTAGAGGCGCGGACGTGAAGGCGACACCGCGTTCGTGTCGGCGCCCGTCCTCAGGTGCGACCCGCCCTCCACGGGTCCGGCGGAGTGGCGGTCGGCGGCGAACCTGCCTGCCGTCCATTCATCAGGTTGGCGGCCGCAAAGCCGCAAACCGCCCCGAGCGCCAGGAGAGCGATTCCTCCAAGGGCCAGCGCCAACGGCGGTGTGTCACTGCCGCCTCCCGAAGTCGTTGAGCCGCCGGGGGCCGTGCTCGGTGCCGGGGAAACGCTCGTCGCCGATGGAGCCGGGGTAGCCGACGCGACCGGCGTCGCCGATGGAGCCGGGGTATGCGACGCGGTCGGCGTCGCCGACGGCGACGGTTTGGGCGACCCGATGGGAGACGGAATAGGCGTAGCCGCGGCCTTCGGAGTCACGACCGCCGACCAGGCCGAGCCCGCGCTTGTCCCAATCGCGTTCTTGGCGCGGACGGTGAACTTGTACGCGGTGCCGTTGGTCAGTCCGCCGACTGTGCAGGAGAGGGTGCCCGTCGTGGAGCACGTCTTGCTGCCCGGCGACGAAGTGACCGTGTAGCCGGTGATCGGACTCTTGCCATCGTTTGCAGGCGCCTTCCATGAGACGCTCACCGCGCCGTTTCCGGCAACTGCGGCCGCGCCGGTTGGGGCGCCGGGGCCCGACTGCGGGACAAGGACCAAGGTATGGCCCCAGCCGGCATCGAGGCTCGATACCAACGGCAGGACCGCGGGCACATTCCTCTGACCGGCACTATTGGAGCCCCAGGTGACGACCGTGCCGTTCGACCTGAGGGCAACGCTGAACTCGCCACCGGCGGAAATCGCGATCACCTTCGACAAACCCGCCGGCACGCTCGACTCTCCCGAAGTGTTGCTGCCCCAGGCAACCACGGTCCCGTTCGACTTCAGGGCGAGGGCGTGGGACCCACCGGCTGAGATTGCTATGACGCTCGTAAGCCCGACCGGGACGGTCGACTGGCCGTGGTCGTTGGCGCCCCAGGCAGATACGGTCCCATCGACCTTGAGGGCCATGCTGAAGTACTGGCCGGCGGCCACCGCCTTGAAGTGATCGGTCGGAGCGAGCGGGACGGTCGCCTCACCGAACGTGTTGTCGCCCCAGGCCGCCACGGTGCCGTTCGACCTCAACGCCATGCTGTGCCAGTACCCTGCCGACACGGCCCCGTAATGGAGGCCCGCACCCGGTGCCGGGACCGCCGTCTGGCCGCGGTTGTTGTAGCCCCAGGCGACAACGGTGCCGTTCGACTTGAGGGCCAGGCTGTGGCCGTCACCGGCCGAGATCGCCACGACTCCGGACAGGCCGGTCGGAATCTTCGTCTCGTTGACGCTGTTGTCGCCCCAGGCGACGACGGTGCCGTTCGACTTGAGGGCGAGGCTGTGGTACATCCCGGCCGAGACCGCCTGCACGCCCGACAGCGCCGAGGCGGGCACGTTCGTCGTGTAGTACGTGTTGGCGCCCCAGGCCATCACCTTGCCCAGATGGACGGCCGCGGCGGCAGGCCCCACGAGAGGTCCGGCCCACCCGGCGACCACAAGGCCGGTCGCGAGGAGAAACGCTGCTCCGACCGACAGGATCCGGCGCGGGGTCCCACCTCTCGCTCTTGGGGAGCGGCCGAGACGACCCGCACTGTGGGCACGGGAATCCGACGTAACCACGACATCCCTCTCCTTTCCCCCGGCTCAGGCCTTCCTCGATCCCCAATCCCGAGCCATGCCATGAGACGACGACGACGGTAGACGCAAGTGAATTGGGATGCAAGGAGTAACAAGGAGTAGAACGGTCGGCCGGGGCGTTTGGTTCCCGGGTTCTCGCCCGCCCTCGCCGCGCCCCGCCGCGTCCCCTCGCGCGTGGGGCCGGCCGTCGGCACGAACCGAGACAACCCAGTAGTTTTGCGCCTCGGACAAGCGCATCTCGACTGGGGCCCAATCGCCGAGTCCGATCCCGGTTCACCATAACTGTGAGCGAGATGCAGCGGCGACGCCTTGAACCCACCCATGTTCAGGGAAGCGGCCCTCGCGCGGCTAGGGCGGCCACCTGGGCTCGCCGTTCTTGGGCAACGAGCGCCGCGCCGACGATGCCGGCGTTATTGCGGAACGTGGCCAGGGCGATGGGTGTCTCGACCGTCAGGAACTGCAGGTAATTGTCCGCTCGCTTGGAGGCGCCGCCGCCGAGGATGAACAGGTCCGGCCAGAAGAGCCTCTCCAGCTCGTGGAGATAGGCGTCGAAGCCGGCGGCCCACTCCCGCCAGCCGAGTCCGAGTCGTGCGCGCGCCGATTCGGCGACCAGTTCCTCCGCATCGCGACCCTTCAGCTCGAGGTGGCCGAGCTCGGTGTTCGGCACGATCCGGCCGTCGATGAAGAGCGCCGTCCCCACGCCCGTCCCGATCGTCAGTACGAACACGAGGCCTCGCTGGTAGCGTCCGGCTCCGAAACGGATTTCGGCCACGCCGGCAACGTCGGCATCGTTGCCGACGGCCACGGTCCGGCCCGTGGCCAGCCCCAGGTCTCGCTCTGCGGGATAGCCGATCCAACCCGGGTCGATGTTCGCGGCGGTGAGCGTCACCCCGTTTCGGATCGCGGCGGGAATGCCCACGCCGACGGGGAAGGCGTCCCCCTCGTTCGGGTCCCACGGCCCGACGAGGCGGCGTACCAGCTCCTCCACGACACCGACCACGTCACTCGGCATCGAGGGCTGTGGCGTCGGGAAGCGCAGCCGATTGCCGACAACCTTGCCGCTCCGGACATCGACGACCGCACCTTTGATGCCGCTTCCCCCGAAGTCGATGCCGATTGCAAGGTCGGAAGCCCGGACGTCGGCCGGTTGCAGATCGCCCGGCTTCGTCCCGACGGCCACGGATCCGCCGGTCCGGGGGTCGGTCGCCATTCGGTCGGTCACGGGCGGTTCTGCCAATCTGGCTCCTGGTGTCGTTCTGTGGTGGTGGTTAGAACGTCGGCAGCCGGCCGATGTTAGAAGTAGTTCACGCTGATGCCGCCGTCGATGACCAGCGAGGCGCCGTTGGTCCAGGCCGACTCGTCGGATGCGAGGTACACCGCCAGAGACACGACCTCGCCCGGCTTGCCGAAGCGGCCCGTCGGATTGCGGGCCAGGCGGAGCTTCTTTGCAGCTTCATCCTTGAGGAGCCAGTCCATCAGCAGCGGCGTCTCGACTGGACCCGGCAGGATGGCATTGGTCCGGATCCCGTGCGGCGCGAACTGGACGGCAAGCGATCGCGTCAGGGCAAGCACTGCCCCCTTCGACGCGGTGTAGGCATCCTGCGGGACCGAACAGCCGAGGATCGCGACGAAGCTGGAGACGTTGATGATCGACCCGGAATGACGCTCGATCATCTGGGGAATGGCGTACTTGCAGGCGAGATACACGCCTCGAACGTTGACGGCCATGACCTGATCCCAGGCCTCGACCGGCGTGTCGATGACCGAATGGTCGGCCGCAGGCATGATCCCGGCGTTGTTGTAGAGGACGTCGAGGCGGCCGTACTTCTTGATCGCCAGGTCCACCATCAGCTTCGCGTCGGCCTCGACAGACACATCGACTGATGCCGCGTACGACTCTCCGCCGGCCTCGCGGATCTGGCGGACGGTTTCCTGGGCGGCTTCGCCGTGATTGTCGGCCACCACCACGCGCGATCCCTCGGCCGCGAACCGGAGGGCGGCCACGCGCCCCATGCCGCTGCCCGCGCCGGTGATGATCGAAACCTTGTCCTTGAGTCGCATGCCCGTCTCCTTGCCGGTGAACTCAGTCGCGTCGGCCCAGGCCACCGATTCGTCCGCCACGCGGGCATTCGAACCGCCGTCTCAAGGCTAGCTTACCTGCCCATCGCGGAGCGGGCGTCCCCGGCCCGGATCCGCCGGTCGGGCGCCGCAGATCGCCGATCGGAGCATCGCCGGCGGCCTCCGCCTGGGCTGGGTCTATCCTGAGGACGGTGGAGCCATCCTGGAGGTCCCGTGGAAACATCGAGCAATTCGGTCGTGGCGGTCGCGGGAGGCAGCGGTTTCGTGGGGCGATCGATCGTCCGCGAGCTTGCGGCCCGAGGCAGCAGCGTGATCGTGCTGTCGCACCGGCCCCCGATTGCGACGACCGACCGATTGATCGAGTTCCGCCAGGGCGACATCAACAAGCCCGACGACCTGCCCGGTGCCCTGGCAGGGGTCGAGACACTGGTCATCTGCCTCGGCTTTCGCAACTCGCCGATCGAGGCTCCCCGCCGCGGTCGAACCTTCGAGAAGGTCGATGCCGGCGGGACCGAGGCGCTTGTGCTCGCGGCGAAGACCGTCGGCATCAGCCGGCTCGTCTACATCTCGGGCGCGGGTGCCGCGCCGGACGCCCCGCGCCACTGGTTCCGCGCCAAGTGGCGGGCGGAGGAAGCCATCCGGGGCAGCGGCATCATTTACACGATCTTCCGGCCGAGCTGGATCTATGGCCGGGGCGATCGATCGCTCAACCGCTTCCTCGGCTTTGCCCGGTGGCTCCCGTTCGTGCCGCAGATCGGCAACGGCCGCCAGCTCCTGGCCCCGGTCTTCGTCGACGACGTGGGCGCGCTCGTCGCAGATGCGCTCGTCATGCCGGCCGCGAACAACGCGACTCTCGAAGTGGGCGGGCCTGAGACGATGTCGATGGACGACGTCATTCGAGCTGCCCTGCGTGTCCAGGGGCGGCGCCGAATGATCTTGCACGCGCCGGCCGGGCTGATGAAGCTGCTTACGCGGCCCCTGACACTGCTCCCCTCACCGCCGATGACCCCCGACGCGATCGACTTCATCGTTCAGTCCGCGCCGGTCGACAGCGGCCCGCTGACTGCTGTGCTCCCGCGTCATCTCACGCGGCTGGCCGATGCACTGGGCAAGTATTTGGCGCCGCGGAAGTAACACGACGGCGCACATTCAACGCGAGGTGTGAACGGTGCTCCTTCTGCGCGTGAATCTATCCGCGCTCGAGGTAGCGCTCGCGCTCCCAGGCGTGGACGACCGCGTCGTATGTGTCGCGCTCGACACGAGCGGCGTTCAGGTAGTGATCCACAACGTCACGGCCGAAGATTTCGACTGCGGCCTTGCTCTTCTCCAGCAGATCTACAGCTTCATATAGGGCACGCGGCATTCGATCGCAGCCCTTGGCCAAATATCCGTTGCCCTTGTATTCGGCCGGCGGCTCGATCTTGTGCTCGATGCCATAGAGTCCGGCACCGACTGCCGAGGCATACGCGAGATAGGCGTTCATATCTCCGCCGGGGAAACGATTCTCGATGTGAAGGCCGGAGCCGTCGCCGACGATCCGGAAACCGGTGGTGCGATTGTCGCGGCCCCAGACCATGTTGACCGGAGCCCAGCTGGCGGACGCGTAGCGCTTATAGGAGTTGATAGTCGGGGCGATGAACAGGGCCAACTCGCGCTGGAGCGACATCATCCCGCCCAGGAACCAGCGCATCGTCTGGCTCATGCCGTAAGACGGAGCGCCCTTCTCGAAGAAGAGCGCCTTCTCACCGGCCGGGTCCCACAGGCTCATGTGAACGTGTCCCGACGAGCCCGTCCAGTCGGCATACGGCTTGGCCATGAACGTCAGGCCGTAACCGTTCAGATGGGCGATCTCCTTGGCGCCGTGCTTGAACAGCACACTTCGATCGGCCGACTCGAGCACATCGTCGTAACGGATGTTGACTTCGTGCTGCGACGGCGCGGCCTCGCCCTTGCTGAACTCGATCGGAATCCGCGCCTCGGTCATCTGATTGCGGATCTGCCGATAAAGCGGCTCGAGTTTCGTCGCCTGGAGCAGGTGGTAGTCCTCGTTGTAATAGCCGACCCGCTCGATATCGTTGTAGCCCTTTTCGTTCAAATCCTCGTATGTGTCGGCCAGCACATAGAACTCGAACTCGGTTCCGGCCTTCACGACATATCCGAGACCGGCCGCGTGCTCAACCTGGCGCTTCAGCATCGAGCGCGGAGAAATCGGAATCTCCAAACCCGTCTCACCATCGGTCACGTCACACAAGACGATGGCCGTCGATTCGAGCCACGGCAGCACACGAGTCGTCTCCCACACCTCGCGACCCACCCAGTCGCCGTAGCCCGTATCCCAATTCATAAGCTTGAAGCCGTCGGGCGTGTTCATCTCCATGTCCGTGCCGAGCAAGTACGTGCAGAAATGAATGCCGTGATCGACGACGCCCTTGAGAAATGCCTCGCCCTGGACGCGCTTGCCCACGAGACGGCCCTGCATGTCGGTCAGGGCGACGATGACGGTGTCGATGCGCCCGTCCCGGACCATCTGTCGCAGCTCCTCGAGCTGCTTGGGTGCGGTGTGGCCGCCGCCGTGGGCGCCGGTGCTGCGGGCTCCCGCTCCGTGGTCGTCGCTCATCGTCATCTCCTACGCGCTCGGCGTGCGCCCCGCGTCGGGTGCGGCGCTCCTCGGCTGGTATTGTGGCGCCTGTGGGCGCACCATGCCCCGACCAATTTGCGACTGGCATGCCGTGCGTATCTCGTTGTGTCTGGTGAGGCAGGCATGCGATCGATGCTGGAGGGAGCAGAAGCTGTGCGATCTCGATGGCTGAGGGGCCTGGTGGTAGTCGCGCTGAGCAGCGTACTGGCAGCCTGTTCGAGCCCGACACCGACACCTGCGCCGACGCCTTCGGCCGGACCCACTCCGACTGTCGCTGCGACCGGAACGGCGAATCCCAGGATCTACAGGTATGGAGACCTGGTCGTCGGCTTCATTCATTCGGGGTTCATGGATGCCGGGCACCTCGAGAACGTGACCTCATTCAACGAAACGGCCGCCACCGTTGGCGTGAAGCTGGTTCCGGTCGACGCCGGAGGACGGTTCGCCGATCAGGTCGCGGCATTCCACCGGTTCAGCTCCGACCCGGGCGTCAATGTGATCGTCCTCGATCCGGTGCAGAGCGGCGGCTATGGCGACGTCCTCACGGAAGCGCGGGCGTCGGGCAAGGTCGTCGTCATCGAATACCGCCACATCGACGCCGACCCGAGCCTGTACGCCGGTTACGTCGGCTCCGATTTCGGCCTGGAGGGCCAGAAGGTGGCGGCGGCTATGTGTGAACTACTAGCCAAATCCCAGAAGAAGCACGTGATCGAACTCGCCGGCGCCGCAGGCGACTACGCCACGGCCGATCGCAGCGCGGGCTTCCGCACGGCGATGAGCAGTTGCGGCATCGATCTGGCGACCCTGGCCGGCACGACCTCGGCGCTCAGCGCAACCGGGACCGAAGCCGCTCTGAGGGCCCGACTCACGCGGACCAGCGACGTCCAGGGCATCTTCGCCCACAGCGACGAGCAAGCGATCGGAGCCATCTCGGCCATGAAAGGTCTGGGCTTCAAGCCCGGGACGAATGTTCAGGTTGTCTCCATCGGCGTGACTTGCGACGCATTCAAGTACCTCATCGCAGCCGAACTCGGCGCCGACATCGAGTCCAACCCCCTGCTCGCCCCACAGGTATTCGACCTGGCACTTCGGACCATGAACGGCGACACGTCGCTGCCCAAATGGCTCCCGGCCCAGGAAGGCTCGTTCTATGCCGCTCAAGGTCGCGATGCCCTCAGTTGTAACGCTTGTCCGGGCGGCCAGGCACAACCGTCTTGCCCTCCCCACTCCATCTATTGATCCTGCCGGCGCAGGAGGGCGTGTTCTTCGCCTCGCGGGGCGCCGCTCTCCCGGACTGCTCGGGCTGTCCGGGCCACCCGCGATCGCCGCAGTGCTCCCACCTCTGAGACGTGCGCCGGCTGGGGCGGTGGTACACAATGGTCGAGTAGAGGGAGGTGGAACCCATGGAATCCCGATGGCTTCGTGTCGCGGCCACTGTGGCGATCGCGGCCGTTCTCGCCGCTTGCTCGCCCGGCCCCACGCCGACCCCGGCTCCCACGCCCAAGCCGGCCCCGACCGCGACTCCGACGCCTCACCCCACCCCGACGCCGAAGACCTACGCAGAGATGGTCGTTGGATTCATCCAGACCGGCTCCGAGAGTGGTTGGCGTGTCGCGAACACGGCGTCCTTCAGGGACACCGCCAGCGCCAAGGGAATCAAGCTCACCTTCTATGACGCCGGCGGCCAGTTCTCGAATCAGATAGCCGCATTCCACAAGTTCAACCAGGACCCGTCGATCAACGTGATCGTTCTCGCCGCCCTCCAGACCACCGGTTACTACGACGTCCTCAAGGAGGCCAAGGCCGCCGGCAAGATCGTCGTCATCGAAGACCGCGCCATCGATGCCGACCCGAGCATGTACACCACCCGCGTGGGCTCCGACTTCGTCGCTGAGGGCCAGAAGGCCGCCGCGGCAATGTGCGACCTCCTCAAGGACGCCAAGAGCAAGCACGTCGTGGAGATCACCGGCGCCGTCGGCGCATCGGTCGCCATCGATCGCGCCCAGGGTTTCCGCGACAAGATGGGCGACTGCGGGATCGACATTCCGATCGGCCTCAGCCAGCCCGGTAACTGGGGCGTGCCCCAGGCCAAGTCCGTCATGGCGGCCTTCATCAAGAAGACCAAGGACATCCAGGGGGTCTTCGCCCACAACGACCTGGAAGCAATCGGTGCCATCCAGGCCATCAAGGAAGCCAAGCTCAAGCCCGGCAGGGACATCCAGGTTGTCGGCATCGACGCCACCACCGAAGGCTTCAAGTACCTCATCACCGGCGAACTGGGTGCGGACATCGAATACAACCCGCTGCTGGCTCCCCAAGTCTATGAAGCCGCCCTCAGGGCGATGAATGCAGACGCCTCCCTGCCGAAGTTCATCCCGGCACAGGAAGAGGCGTTCTCCGCCGCCCAGGGCGCCGCACAGCTCCAGGGCCTTACCCGCGCCAAGTACTGATCGCGACCCCGCTCCAGCCCGCGATTGGCGCGAGCAGGGTAGAGTCTGCAGGCTGCACGTTCGGCGCTCCCGGATGAGTCCGGGTGTGCAGACTTCTACGACCGTCGCTCAAACGGACTCGTCCATGGGCGGCGGCAACCCGATCCGCACGGCGGCGCGGCCCGGAGGGGGCCCACCGCCCTGGGAGCGGAGCGGTGAAACGTAAGAGGTAGACACCACCTGATGAGCGACCCCCGCGCTGAGCATGGCCTCGGCGAGCAACTCCCGTCCGACCCGGAAGCTTCTCAGCCGCGCTCGCACCATGACGGGGGGCGCCGGGCCAACCCGGAGGTAGTGATCCCAGCCCCGACGCGGTCGGGCGCCGGAGTCCGCAACCGGCCCCACGGAGCGTTGCGCGACCTGGAGCATGCGGCCCCCGCGGCGGCGCCCAGGCCGACGGCTCACCCGCGAAACCGCCGTCAAGCGCAGCCCTGGCAGCCGCCGAAGATCAGCCTGCCGACGTTGCACCGCCCGACTCTCCACCGGCCGACCTTCCACCGGCCGACCTGGCCGCTGTCGATCAAGCAGACCGTGTCTGGTGCGATCGGGCTCACGACAGTCGTCGCCGTCGTCGCCGGAATGGTCCTGCTCATCCCCAATAAGCCGGTTCCGCCTCCGCAAACGGGAAGCCTGCGCGAAGTCGCCTTCAGTGCCGCTTCCAAGCCGCCGACCGGCAGCTTTTATTACGGACCCTATTTCGTCTCACAGGGCTCGCGGTTGCTGATGATGGGCAGCGACGGCAAGACGAGCACGGTCTGGTCGTCGACCGACGGCTCGGCCTGGGAGTCGATCGCCGATCCGTCCTCCTTCGGCGCCCCCGGCCAGCGGTTCGTCGTCCTGGGCTTCGCCGACGACGGCAACGGCGGCTTGATAGCGGTCGGCGATGGGTTTACCGCCGGCAGCAAGGTGGCCGCAACCGCCTGGCGCTCCCGAGACGGCCGTACCTGGTCGTCCGCGACGGTCGACTTTCCCACCAATACCGAGATGATCGGCCTGGCCGAGCGGCCGGATCAGATCGTCTCCGCCGGAAACGGCGTCGCCTGGTTCTCACGCGATGGGTCGAGCTGGACCCTCGTCGCCCTGCCGAACGCCACCGGGTACATCCCGCGGGCCGTCCGGGCATGGGCCAACGGATTCGCGATCGTCGCCGTCTCGACCGGGACGGATGCGCGCCACACCAAGGCCTGGATCTCCTCCGACGGGCGGAACTGGAACGAGGCGGCGGCTCCACTCGCTGGCTTCGCCGTCCAGGACCTCGTCGCTTACGGGAACGGGCTCGTCGCCGTCGGCAGCCAGATCCTGACGCCGGCCGAGACCGCGACCCCCTCCCCGTCGCCGTCTCCATCGCCGACTCCGGCCCCGACCACGACGGGCAAGGTCGCTCCCAAACCGACCCCAAAGCCGACCAAGACCGCGGCGCCGACTCCGCCCGCCTCCGGGGTTACCCCCTCGCCCGCGCCCACTCCACCCCCAACGGTCGAAATGGCCACGTCGTGGATTTCGCCCGACGGGTTCCATTGGTACCGGGGAAACGCCCTGCCCTCACGTCAATCGGTTGCCCTCGAATCGGTCACGCAGGTCTTCGATTCCCTGGTCGCGATTTCCTCGGAGCCGGACAGCGTCCTGGGCGCGCCTCCGTCGCCGGGAAGCTCTGCGTCTCCCGTGAAGCCGGCCTCGCTGTGGACCTCCGATGACGGCATGACCTGGAAGCCGATGACGACCGGGGCCTCGGCGCTAACGCGCGGTAGGTTGTCGCCCTTCGGCAACGGCCTGGTCCTCGCGGGAGTCGACTCGCGCGGTTCGCTGGCCGTCCTGACCGGCAACGTCACGCTCGGCGCGCCGCTGCCGGTGATCGCGGTCACGCCCACCCCTCCCTTCTCGATCTCGCTGCGTGCCGGCCCTTCGCCGATGGTCGCAGGCGGTGCGGCCGACGACACCCTCGGCCCGGTGATCGCCACCAACGATCGATTCCTCGTCTTCGTCAACGGCAAAGTCGGGACGACGGTGCTCTCGTCCGCGGACGGAAACGCCTGGTCGATCGATACCCGCCCGACCGTGCTGGCCGGAATCGCCCCGGCCGCCGCGACCCCGACCGGGGCTTCGACGGGCTCGCCATCGGCGACGTCCTCCGCGACGCCGGCAGCGAAGCCTTCCGTGGGAACCTCCGACGCGACGGCTGCTGGGGTATCGGAAGTGACCGCCGCCGCAGCCGACGGCACCGGCGGCATCGTCGCTGTCGGGAGCGTTTCCGGAGCGGATCAAGCGGCCGCCATCTGGCACCTGGCCGGCACGACCTGGACCGCCGGCACGATCACCGGCGACGCCCCGGCCAGTCTCGGATCGGTCGCCGTCCACGAAGGCGAGTTCGTCGCCGCCGCAAACTCGGACACAGGGCCGCGGCTCTTGTTCTCCGCCGACGGCAGCAGCTGGAGCGCAGCCCCCATTTCCGGGGCCGACGGGTATTCACTCACCGTCTCGTCTTGGTCGCGCGGGTTCGTCGCATCCGGGGTAAACGACGCCGGCAAAGCTGCCGTCTGGACCTCGATCGACGGCGTGACCTGGATAAGCGTCAACTGGAAGCTGCCGGCAAACACCGGCGTCGTCTACGCCACCCGGCTCGGGCTGGTGACCACCAGCTCCGGTCTCACCTCAGACTCCAGCTGGTGGTGGTCGGCCGACGGCTCGTCCTGGCACGACTCGAAGCTCACGACCACCGGCGGTTGCTGGGGGACGTTGGATTCGGGGTTCGCGGCGATCTCAGCGCCCGCGGGCGCGACGGCCACCCCAGGCGCCGGGCCTTCTCCGAGCCCCAGCGGCAACTGGACGCTCTGGGCCAGCAGAGACGCCCAGATCTGGCAGCAGCCGATTGCCGACCCGTTCTCGTTCGGCGGGTCCACCTGCGCCATCGCCTCGATCCATCAGAAGGTCGTCGTCGTGGGTTGGGCCAAGGCCGGGGTTCTGCGGGACTTCTACGGGACGCTGAGCGGGCTCTGAGTTGCCGCGGCGCGGCGCCTTCGCGGACACGTGGGCGACGTGCGGCGTCGTTCGCGGAGTACCCGAGTTGATATCCTGTCCGCGGAGGGGCCGGCCAAGAATTCGGAGTTCTACCGAATCGCCCGCGGCGGCTTCTCACCCAGCGAGGCCCCGTGCGCCCGCGCCGATCACGGAGGACGACCAGTAGTGGCTGAGGTGCGACCGACAGGCGCGGCCTACTCCGCTGGAGCGAAGCGGATCATCCTGCTCATCTTCGTGTTGTCGGGTTTTGCCGGCCTCGTCTACGAGGTCGTCTGGGCGCGCCAACTCGTGCTCGTGTTCGGCAACACGACCCAGGCGATATCGGCGATCCTCACCGGCTTCTTCGGCGGCATGGCGATCGGGAGCGTGGTGGGCGGCCGCGTCGCCGACCGTGTTCGTAATCCCCTCCGCATGTACGCCGTTCTCGAGCTTCTCGTGGTCGTGGCTGTCCTGCTCACGCCGGCGACTTTCCGAGGCCTGCACGAGGTCTACCGCGGCGCTTTTGGAACGCTGGAGGAGAACCCGGCCCTCTTGACGCTCGTCCGGTTCGGTCTGTCGCTGCTGGCGCTTGGGCCCGCCACGATCCTGATGGGCGCGACGCTGCCGACTCTGTCGCGCTACCTCGTGCGCGACCACAACACGCTGGGCACCGAATTCGGGAGCCTGTACACGGTCAACACCTTCGGCGCGATCTTCGGCACCGTGGTTGCCGGCGTCTTCCTCATCGAGCTCATCGGGTTGGAGGCAACGCTCTTTGTCGGCGTCGCCTGCTCGGCGGCTGCCGGCCTGGCCGCTTTCGCGCTCACCACCCGCCCCCAGTTCAACTCCCGCCGGGACGTGGCGGCCGAGCAAGTCGGCGCCGCCGGCGCTGCCGCGGCGTCAGCGGTGCGATCGGCCGTCGGGAGCGGTGTCGCCTCGATCTCGCGCCCCAAGCTCGCCCTGGCAGTGGCCTTCGTCTCCGGCTTGACCTCGCTCGGCTACCAGAACCTGTGGACCAGGATCCTGTCGTCGGGAACCGGCAGCTCGAGCTACGTGTTCACCGGCATCCTGGCGATCTTCCTGACCGGCATCGCCCTCGGGGCATTCGTCTTTTCGCGCTTCCTCTCGCGAACGAGGCATCCCGTCGCCTTGCTCGGGATCGCAGAGCTGTCGCTCGCGGTCGTCGTGCTGGCCGGCCTCGGGGTCGAGACGAAGTACTTCGTCAGCTGGCAATTCCTGCCGGAGCTGGCATTGGTGGTCGCGCCGCCCGCGCTGGTGATGGGCATCGTCTTCCCGATGAGCTCGATGCTCGTGGCCGACTCCGACGACCGAGTCGGCACCAGTGCCGGAATGTTGCTGGGCGCGAACACGGTCGGGGCTCTGTTCGGGACCTTCGTGGTCCCGTTCGTCCTGATGCCGATCCTCACGTCACCGCGCTCAGTTGTTCTCATCGCCGCGATCAACGCCGTGACGGGCGTCGTGCTGTTGTGGCAAGCCAGGCCCGTCGCCCTAGTACTGCGGAGGGCGGGGTCCGCGATAGGCGGACTCGTCGCGATTGGGGCCGTGGTGCTAATGGTCGTACCCAACGTGCTGGTGGTCGACCCCTCGATCTCCAACCTGAACCGCCACCACGCGCAGGTCCTCGGCCAGGCCGAGGACGACGTCGCCGCGACCCAGGCGGCAAGCGTGCCCGGCAGCCCGTTCAAGCTTCAGCTATTCGTCGGGGGCTACTCGATGACCGGCGT
>JADGQJ010000083.1 GCA_017881885.1 Chloroflexota bacterium | reverse complement strand
TCGAGGCGCGCGCCGAGCTGGGGGCCGGCAGCGGATTTCAGTGTCTCGAGGGCCGCCGGTTCGCGGTCGACCGCGAGCACGCGCCATCCGGCGCGAAGAAGCTGACGTGCGTCGCGCCCGGCTCCGCAACCCAGATCTACCGCCAGCCGCTCCCGGCGCGGATTGTGCTCGCGACCGGATCCCGTGGCGGCGTCATCCTCGGCCGAGAATCGCTCGATGGCGATGCCGACGGTTTCCCATGCCGGCCGGTCGACGGTGACCTCGTAGTAACGCCCCCAGTACTCCGAGTCGACTTTCATGCGCGCAGCCTATCAGGAGGTCGGCGTCGCGGCGCCTAGACGAAGACCGCGGCGGCGTAGCCCACGGTCCGGCGGGGATCGCCCCCCGCGTCGGCGGAGGTGGCCTTGCCGAGCAGGATGCCGCGGGTCGCACCCATCTGGGAGAGCGCGGCGAGCGTGAACCGAACCGGGTCGATGCCGCACAGGCCGCACACGAGGCCCGGCATCTTCGCTCGACGCAGGGCCGTCTCGAGGTCGCCGAGAGCATCGCCGTTGAGTTCGAGGAGCGGCACCAGGAGGCGATCGTCCACTTCCTCGCAGACTCGGGCAGGCGGATAGTGGGCGAAGTCGGAGCTCGCAACCAGGAGGATGCGATTGCCGGCGCCACGAAGCTCGGCGAGGAGACGGCCGAGTCGCGCGCCCGCGTCGGCGTGAGTGCGGAGGCGCGGGCTGACGGCGAGCGGCACGATCATCGTCCCGGGGCAAGCCCGCGCCAGCAGCGGCAGCTGGACCTCCAGGGAGTGCTCCTCGAGGTGGGCTTCGTCATCGGGCGCAAAAGGCGGGCCAAGGTCGACGACACGCTGTGCCAGATCGCGGTCCACCGGAACTTCCCCGAACGGCGTCCGCCACGGCCCGCCGGTCCAGACCCCCACACCGGCGGCCGAGGCTTGATGGTCCGTGCCGGCGAGCACAACCGTCGTCGGCGCCAGCTCGCCGACGAGCTTCCAGGTGAGGGCCGCAACGGCGCCGGAGTAGACCAGACCCGCGTGTGGAACGAGCCCGCCGACGACGGACTCCGGGATCACGCCGGCGGGCCGAGCCACGGCCTCGGCGCCGTCAAGAAGCGAGTCGACCTGCCGCCGAAGGCGTTCCGGATCGGCCGGGTAGAACGTGCCCGCCACCGCCGTCGGACGCGGGCGCTGCGCTCGAACGTCGGCCGGTCGCGGCGGCTGCGGCCGGAGCTCCGGCGGATTCGACGCCCCGGGCCGCGACGCCCGATCCCGCGACGCCCGATCCCGCGGCGCATCGCTCATTTCGGCACTTCTGAGCGGCTCCACTCGGCCAGCCCGACGCCCGCCAGAGAGTGGCCGCAGCGGCCGCACAGCCCATCGACCAGACCCGCTCGCACCGCCTGGAACCCGCGCCGCCGGATCAGCGTTTCGCCGCACTCGGCGCAGTGAGTGTCCTCGTCGCCGTCGACGAGATTGCCTGAGTAAACATGTCGGAGTCCGGCGGCCCTTCCGAGTTCGACCGCCCGCCGGATGGTGGCCTCCGGCGTCGGATCGAGGTCGGTCAGCCGGTACGTGGGGAAGAACCGGCTCACATGCCAGGGCGTCTCCGGCCCGAGTTCGGCCGCGATCCATCCGGCGAGTCTCGAGAGTTCGTTCGAGTCGTCGTTGAGGCCCGGGATCAGGAGCGTGGTCACCTCGACCCAGATGCCGCGTCCGCGCATCCCGACGAGCGTCTCCAGGACCGGCGCCAGCCGCGCTCCGAGGACCTTTCGGTAGAAGCGATCGTCGAACGACTTCAAGTCCACGTTCGCGGCCTGGATCAGCGGCGCGAGCACGTCCAGGGCTTCCGGCGTCTGGTAGCCGTTCGTGACGAGGACGTTGGCCAGACCCGCCTGCGCGGCCAGTCTGGCGGTGTCGACGACGTACTCGATGAAGACCGTCGGCTCGGTGTAGGTATACGCGACGCTCCGCGAACCGGCGGCCAGGGCCGCGGCCACTACCGCTTTGGGAGGCATCTGGAATGCGGGCACGGTCCTGCCGTCTCGCTCCACCTGGGAGATTGTCCAGTTCTGGCAATGCAGGCAGTGGAAGTTGCAGCCACGCGTCGCGATCGAGAAAGCGACGCTGCCTGGGTAGACGTGGAAAAGCGGTTTCTTCTCGATGGGGTCGGCGTTGGCGGCCACGGCCTGCCCGTAGACCTCCGTCACGAGACGGCCGCCGTAATTCCCACGCACCCGGCAGATCCCGGCCCGCCCCGGCCGGATCAGACAGCGATGGGCACAGGCAACGCAGCGGACGGCGTCGCCCTCGACTACGCCCAGGATCGCAGGGCTGTCGATCGTGGACTGGACCCGAAACCGCCCGGCGGCAGTCGGGACAGAGGACGCGGGTTGGGGCAATGTCGGTCGCACGGCGACTCCTCGGCGCCATGCTGGGCTCAGGAACGAGCGTGCGAAAGGGCCGAAGGGCATTCGCCCGGCACGCGGTACGCCGACGCGGTCGGGCTGCCGGGCTCAGGGCTCGACTATCACCTTGAGGCCGCTCCGGGCCGCGAGAGTGTCGAACGCCCGACCGCCCTCGGCCAGAGGGAAGCGATGACTGATGAGCGGACCGAGCTGGATCGAACCCGCGGCCGCGAGGTCCGTGGCGTGGACGAGGTCGCCCGGGACCATCCGGCGGCAGAGCGACAGCGTGAGACCGTGACGTCGCGCCGTGGAAGCGTTGAAGGACGTACGCTCGTCTGACGGGATCCCGACCAGCACGACTCGCCCGCCCGGACGCACCGTGGCGACGGCCGTGCCCACGGCGTCGTCGTTGCCGCCCGTCTCGAAGGCCACATCAACGCCACGGCCGGCGGTGCGGTCCAGGATGAGCTGACGCTCGCTTCCGTTTGCGTCGATCTGGAACGCCTCGGTGGCACCCGCGGCGCGAGCCGCGTCAACGCGATGGGCCAGGCGCTCCGTGGCGTAGATCGGGTCCGCGCCGCAGCCGCGCAGGGCCTGGATCAGCAGAAGCCCGATCGGGCCGGTGCCGTACACCCCCACGGACTGCCCGGGCTTGACGTGGCCCAGATCGATGGCGTGCAGCGCCACTCCGAGCGGCTCGAGAACTGGGCCCTCTGCGTCCGTGACGTTGCCCGGCATAGGCACGAGACAGCGTTCCGGCCACGCCATATAGGTGCGAAGAGCGCCGTCGGTCGTCCCGTGGCCGGCAAAGACGACAAACCGGCACAGGTTCGGCCAGCCCTCATGGCACATATCGCAGTGGCCGCATGAGATCGCCGGATCGGCCGCGACCCGCTCGCCCGCTCGTGGTCCGGACTCTATTCGGCCCGAAAACTCGTGGCCCAGAATCAGAGGCCGCGTCAGGACCGCATCGCCGATCGAGCCTTCGGTGAACCAGTGCATATCGGAGCCGCACAGGCCGACGGCGGTCACACGGAGCAGAACCTCGCCCGCTTTCGGCTCGGGCATCGCCTCCGAAGTCAGCACGACTTCGCCGGCGCGAACCAGGCGCAAAGCCTTGTTGGCCATGGCAGGGTCTCCGTGCGACGCGTGATCCGCTTGCATCCGCTCCTCCGATTGTGACCGAGGCTTCAGCTTCACGAACGCCCCGTTGCCTGTGAACTGAGTTGGCGACAGCCGCCGAAGCTAGCCTACCAACTATCCCGAGCAGCTCGACGTGGCGCCCGTGCGCCTTGAGCCTTCGGCGAGGAAGGGCCAAGAGCGGCTAACGGTCCCTTCGTGGGCTCTGCGCCGCCTCGAGTGCGAGCTGCCGGACGCTCCTATGGCGCGAAATCGTTTCCATGTCGCGCGGCATCGGCTCCAGGAGTGTTCCGGCACTCGTCCGCCAGTCCGCCGCAACTGTTTGCAGGTCCTGCGACCGCAATGTCGCGGCTGCCTGCACGGCGGCTCCGAGAGCTACCAACTCGCCCGATCTGGGGATCGAGATGGCCCGGCCGGAGAGCCTCTGGACCACTCTCCGCCAGATCTCGCTCCGAGCGCCGCCACCGATCAAGACCAGCGGCGCCGCAGGATCGATCCCGGACGAGTACACGTCGATGGTGTCCAGGGCGTCGAGGAGCCCGACGACCGCGCCTTCGTAGGTCGCCATCAAGATGGACCGCGGGTCCGTGTCGTGACGAAGCCCCAGCACCGCGGCCGACGCGTCGGGCACGTTCGGCGTTCGCTCACCGTCGAAATAGGGGAGTGTCACGACTCCACGGCTCGGCAGGACATCGTCTCGATGGAGCCCGAGCCACTGCGCCATCCGATCGACTGCAAGAGTGCAGTTGAGCGTGGCGGTGAGCGGTAGAAAGCGGCCCGAGGCGTCGGCGAATCCCGCGACGTCGCCGGATGGATCGGCGGTCCGCGTGGCGGACACGAGATACGCCGTGCCCGAGGTACCCAGGCTCATGACCGGAGTTCCGGGCCGGAGTCCGAGCCCCAGGGCGGCGCCCATGTTGTCTCCGGTGCCGGGGCCGACGATTGCGCCGGCCGGCAACCCGGTCGCTGCGGCAGCGACCGGCGTGACGGTGCCTGCGGCCTCCGCCGGCTTCATCACCCGCGGCAGGAACTCCACCGCCAACTGGATGCTGGGCAGTTCGAGTACTTCCTTTGAGTAGCTCTCGGTTGCGGTCGACCACCAGCAGGTCCCCGAAGCGTCGCCTCGATCGGTCACACCCGCCCCAGTGAGCCGCTCCGTCAGGTAGTCGTGAGGCAGGCGGATGGCGGCCGTCCGAGCGGCGATCTCCGGCTCACGGCGGCGAACCCAGGCCCATTTCGACGCCGTGAACGAAGCGACCGGAACCACGCCGATGCGGGCCGCCCATGCTGCCGGGCCGCCCATCGCTTCCAGGAGGTCGGCCGCGTCCGAGGCGGACCGAGTGTCGTTCCAGAGCATGGCCGGCCGCAGCGGCGCCCCCGCGGCGTCCAGGCAGACGAGGCCGTGCTGTTGCCCCGCGACGGAGATAGCCGCGACCCGGCCGGCCAGCCCGGTCTGGGCCAGGGCGTTACAGAGCGCACCCCACCAGACTTCGGGATGCGTCTCACGCGCTCCGCCGGTCCCCGTGACGGTGTGTTCGGCGCGACCCGTCGCAACGATCTCGCCGGTCTCCGGATCGACTACCACCACCTTGGTCGACTGCGTCGAACAGTCGACTCCGGCGATGAGGCTCTTTGAATCCATTCCAGTCTGCCGCGCCCTTCAGCGCGTGCCCATCAGCAGCTCCATCACGAGCTGGTCGAGGTGCTCGTTGCGATAGCCGCGGGAGGCGAGGGCGTCCGGGTCGCCCGGATCGCCTCGCAGTGCCGCCGCGGCAGCCGCCGAGTACTTGCCGACCGTGGGCTCGGCGAGCTCCGAAACGGAAGCTTCGGCCAGAGCGGCCTGGATCTCCGGATCGACGTTGAAGCGCTTGGCCTTTTCCTTGAGGATCAGGTAGGTCCGCATGCACCCCGCGGCGAAGTCCCACACACCCTGCGCATCCTCGCTGCGATACGAATGAGCGTCGAAATGGCGAGGGCCCTGGTAGCCGGACTCCTCGAGCAGCTTGACCAGGAAGAAGGCGTCCTTGATGCCTTCGGAGCCGAAGCGCAGGTCCTGGTCGTAGCGGCCGATCTTCTGGCCGTTGAGATCGATGTGGAAGAGCTTGTCGTGCCAGAGCGTCTGGGCCACCGCGTGATAGAAGGACAGGCCCGACATCGTCTCGTGGGCCGTCTCGGGGTTGAGCCCGACCATCCCGGAATGCTCGAGCTTGCCGATAAAGGCGAGGGCATGGCCGACGGTGGGGAGGAAAGTGTCGCCGCGAGGCTCGTTTGGCTTGGGCTCGATGGCGAAGCGCATCTTATAGCCGCGGTCGATGACGTAGCCGCACAGGAAGTCGATCGCCTCGCGATATCGCTCCAGGGCGTCGGCGGGCGCCTTGGAGGCCATCGCCTCGACGCCTTCGCGGCCGCCCCAGAAGACGTACACGGGCGCGCCGAGCTCGGCTCCTAGATCGATCGCACGCATCGTCTTGGCGATCGCGTAACGGCGCACGGCCCGGTCGTTGCTGGTGAAGGCGCCGTCCTTGAAGACCGGGTGGCCGAACAGGTTGGTCGTGGCCATCGACACGACCATGCCCGTGTCGGCCAGGGTCCGCGCAAAGCGGGCCACGATCGCGTCGCGCTCGGCCGGTGTGGCGTTGTAGGGGACGAGATCGTCGTCGTGCATCGAGATGCCAAAGGCGCCGAGCTCGGCCAGCTTCTTGACGCTGTCGTTGGGATCGATCCTGGCCCGCGTGGCATCGCCGAACTGGTCTCGGCCGCTGTTGCCCACAGTCCAGAGCCCGAAGCTAAATTTGTCGTCGCGGCTGGGCTTATAGGCCCCTGCGTCTCTCGCGCCAACCTTGATCTCGACCATCGACTCGACCTCCCTGAGCTTGCAACCCATTTCCAATCAGCCACCCCGGCCCGGGGATCCCGGCGCTCGCCCGGAGGTGCGGCGGTGTGTCCCCACCAGATCGAAGTGGCCGACCAGGCCGTGGTTCCGGTACGCCCGACCGATACGGCTGGACCGGTGCGCCGGCTGCTCGTCCCGGCCCTCTGGTGGGCTCCCAGACGAGCTCGCCGAGCCGCCGGGACGAGTCTTGCGCGTGGCGGGCAATCGTATGCCGCATTTCCTAAGTCATCAAGTCCTGAGTGACCCTTGACTGGCGCAGCATGCGTATGCTACATAGGTATGCCCCCGGGAGGAGGGTCCGTGGAGAGGCGCATGGCCCTGCTGGAGACGACGGCCAGGGCAAAGCGTCGGAACCGTTGTCGGTCAAGGGCAGCGGAGGAGGCGCCGATCAGCGAATTGACTCTGGCTGTCCGGTCAGTAGGGCGGTTCCGCCGTCACCCATTGACAACCGCCCGGCCCACCGCATCGATCAAGGAGAAGGCAGTGAATCTCGTACCAAAGCGGCTTGTCGCAGGAATCGCAGTGATCGCCCTGGTGGCGAGCGCTTGCTCGTCGTCTGGGTCGGGCTCGGCGGTCACCGTCAACTGGTGGCACATCTCCACGACCGACCCGGCCAAGTCAGTGTTCCAGTCGATCGCTGACGCCTACCACACGGCCCACCCGAATGTGACCATCAAGATCACGATCCTGGAGAACGAGGCCTTCAAGACCAAGCTCGCGACTGAACTTCAGGCCGGCAACGTCCCCGATCTCTTCCAGTCGTGGGGCGGCGGCATCATGGCCGCTCAGGCCGACGCGGGCATGCTCAAGGACATCACGTCCGACGTCGCGTCCTGGAAAGACACCATCAACCCGGGCGCCCTGGGCATCTATGCATACAAGGGCAAGCAGTATGGCGTGCCGTGGGACATGGGAATGATCGGCGTCTGGTACAACAAAGCCCTCTTCAAGACGGCCGGCATCTCGGCGCCGCCCGCGACGTGGGATGACTTCCTCGCCGACGTCGGCAAGCTCAAGACTTCCGGCGTCACCCCGCTCGCAATCGCGGGCAAGGACATGTGGCCGTCCATGCACCTTTGGACGTACCTCGTCCTCCGCATCGGTGGCAAGGCCACCCTCGATCAGATGGTCCAGAGCAAGAACTGGAACACCGACGCCTGCACGAAGGCCGGCGCCGAGGTCGTCAAGCTCAATGCTCTTACGCCTTACCAGGACGGCTTCGAAGGCGCTACGTACGACAATGAAGCCGCCCTCGTGGGCAATGGCAAGGCGGCCATGGAAGTAATGGGCCAGTGGGCCCCGGTCGTGGAGGCCGCGGACAGCACCAGCAAGACGGGTATCGGCGCAGACCTCGGTTGGTTCCCGTTCCCGACCGTCACCGGCGGCACCGGCCTCGCGACTGATGGAGTCGGCGGCGGCAACGGCGTCGCGGTCGGTAAGAACGCTTCGCCCGAAGCCCTCGACTTCCTCAAGTTCATCAGCCAGACGAACAACGCGAACGCGATCAACGCTGCGAACATCGGCCTCTCGCCGGTCCTCGGCACCGAAGCCACAGTCACCGACGCCAACCTCAAGTTGGTCCTGGCTGGCCGAGCGACGGCGACCAACATGCAGCTCTACCTCGATCAGGCGACCTCTCCGGCAATGGGCACGGCTATCAACGAGGCGACCATCGCCCTGTTCGACGGCAAGTCCGACCCGGCGAAGGTCTGCAAGGCCATCACCGATGCGGCGGCTGCCCAGTAGCCATCTCCCGGGTTAGTCCGCCGACAGGACCGATGTAGTGAGCGGGCCAGCTGCGCTAGGCTGGCCCGCTCACTCTTTCACGAGCAGGCGAGGACGGCAATGAGCGCGACAAGCGCCCGATCGGGGGTCGACGCGAGATCCCGGGCCAAGTTACGGACCATCACCCTGTTCCTGTTGCCGGCCCTTGTCCTGTACTTGTTGTTCGTGCTTTTCCCAGTGGTTCAAGCCGCGCACTACAGCGTGTTCAAATGGAACGGGCTGGAGCCGCTCGACAACTTCGTCGGCCTGAAGAACTACGAGACGGCATTCAACAGCGACGCCTTCAAAACGGCGGTGTCGAACAACCTGTTGATCATCGTGCTGTCCCTGGCGATCCAGATCCCGTTCTCGCTCTCGCTCGCGCTTCTCCTGAACCGGCGCTTCCCCGGCCGGGCTGCGTTCAGGCTGATCTTCTTCGTCCCGTACGTGCTCTCCGAAGCAATCACCGGCGTCGTCTTCACGCTGCTTCTACAGCCCCACGCACTGGTGGATGGCAGCCTCCAGGCCGCCGGGCTAGGCGGGCTCGTGCAGCATTGGCTGGCCGACACTGGCATCGTGATGATCACGATGTTCATCATCATCACCTGGAAATACTTCGGGTTTCACATGATTCTCTTGCTGGCCGGGCTGCAGGGCATCCCGCGAGAACTCGAGGAGGCCGCTCTGATCGATGGAGCCGGTCGCTGGCAAGCGTTCCGCTACATCACGCTGCCACTCCTCGGCCCAACCCTGCGAGTGTCCATATTCCTCTCGATGATCGGATCGCTCCAGCTGTTCGACATGGTTTGGGTCATGACGGGCGGCGGTCCCCTGAACGCCTCGAACACCATGGCGATATCCATGTTCAAGGCGGGGATCAAGAACCAACAGATGGGCTACGGAAGCGCGCTTGCCGTAATCATCTTCCTGTTCGCTCTCGTACTGGCGCTCGCCTATCAACGTTTCGTCCTGCGACGGGACGTCGAGGGCGCCCTCACAGCCTTCAACGGATAGTGCGATGACAACAACTTCTGCTGCAAAGACGAGCACCACAGCAAGACCGCCCATGCCGGGTGCCGCGAGGCGGGTTCGTGTGCGCCCATTCGATCTCTTCCGCTACGTGATCCTGCTCATCGTTGCCGGCGTGATCCTCATTCCGATCGGCTACGCGATCCTCGGCGGGTTCAAGAGCAATAACCAGCTGGTCGGCGACCCCGTATCCGTGTTTCCGAGTCCATGGATTTTGTCCAACTACACGGACGTGGTGCTCGGCGCGAATGCGCTGGTATTCTGGAGAGAGGCCGCCAACAGCCTCATCATCGCGGCGGTCGCCGTAACGTTGACCGTCGGCCTGGCATCCCTTGCGGCGTTCGTATTTGCCCGGATCGTGTTCCCCGGTCGCGAGGCCATTTACACGCTGTTCACGCTCGGCTTGCTCTTCCCCTCGGCCGTGGCGATCCTGCCCCTGTACATCCTCGTCCAGCAGGTAGGCCTCGACGGAAACCTTTTGGGTGTGGCGCTGCCCCAGGCCGCCTTCGGACTGCCGCTGACGATCATCATTCTGCGGCCCTTCTTCAAGAGCATTCCGGTAGAACTCGAGGATGCAGCGAAGATCGATGGCTGCAGCACGTTCGGATTCTTCTGGCGGATCCTGCTGCCTCTCGCACGACCGGCCCTCGCAACTGTCAGCGTCCTGGCGATCGTGGGCACGTGGAACGCCTTCTTGCTCCCGCTGATCCTTCTCAACGGAGCGGATCAGTGGACTCTCCCATTGGGCGTGATGAATTTCGCGACCGAGCACGTCTCCGACCAGGCCCGCATCCTGGCCTTCACGGTTATCTCGATCATGCCTGCCATCCTCTTCTACGTGGTCGCGGAGAAGCAGATTGTCGGAGGCCTGACGGCCGGATCGGTCAAGGGCTGATGGCCGCCGCTCAAGCGCGCTATCGTGAATCGGGCGCGCCAATCGCAGAGAGGGTGAGCGATCTCCTCGGGCGGATGACGCTCGAGGAGAAGCTTGCTCAACTTGGTTCCGTCTGGGCATTCGAGATCGTCGACGGCACTGAACTCGACCCCCAGAAGTTGGGGGATCGCCTGGGCGCGGGGATCGGCCAGATCACTCGGATCGCCGGGGCCACGAACCTCGGCCAGCAGGCCGTCGCCGACCTGGCCAACCGAATCCAGCGCTTCCTGCTCGAGAACACGCGACTGGGAATCCCGGCGATCGTCCACGAGGAGAGCCTCCACGGCCTCCTCGCCAGCGAGTCCGTCTGCTTCCCGCAGTCGATCGGCCAGGCCGCGACATGGGACCCGGAGCTCATCTTCGAGATGGCGTCGCGGCTCGGGCGGGAACTGCGAGCCGCGGGGGCTCAGCAGTCGCTATCGCCGATCCTCGACATCACCCGCGACCCGCGCTGGGGTCGGATCGAGGAGACGTACGGAGAGGACCCTTACCTGGTCGCGGCGCTGGGAGCGGCTCACGTTCGCGGACTCCAGGGTGACGGCAAGCCCGAAGAGCGCATTCTTGCGACTGGCAAGCACATGGTCGGCCACGGGCTGCCCGAAGGCGGTCTGAACCACGCCCCGTCCCACATCGGTGCGCGAGAACTGCAGGACCAGTTTCTCTTTCCGTTCGAGGCCGCCGTCAGAGATGCCGGCCTTCGTTCGATGATGCACGCGTACGACGACGTCGATGGCGTCGCCTGCGTCGCGTCAAGGGAGCTGCTGACCGAGACTCTCCGCGAGCGCTGGGGTTTCGATGGGATCGTCGTCTCCGACTACTCAGGCATCGAGGAGCTCGTGACCTCGCATGCGGTCACCGACGAGCTCTCGACAGCCGCCGCGATGTCCCTCGAAGCCGGCGTGGACGTCGAACTGCCGTCAACCAGGGCGTACGGCCGCCCGCTCGCTCAGGCGCTCGAA
>JADGQJ010000190.1 GCA_017881885.1 Chloroflexota bacterium | reverse complement strand
CGCCCAGCGAGAATGCCATCAGCAGTTGGAGCCTTGGATCGGACAACTCCTGGAGCATCTTCACTGACTCGGCAGCTCCTTCGGCGCCGGCCGACGCGATGCCGGGCAGGCGGGTCCCCACCTCATCGGCGGCAGCCCGGGCACCCGCCAGCGCCGCGGCGGCGCCTTCCTGCGCCTTGGACGCTAGATCGGTGGCCGCGTCTACCACGGTCGCAGATACATCGCTGCCCGCTTGACGGACTTCGGAAGCATTCATCGTTTTCTCCTCCCGATGAAGTCGGGGGACTTGCCGGGGCTGTGCTGCCTCCAGCTAAGAAGTGTCATATTGGGAATGTCCATGGAAGTCCACCTCGACGCCCGGCGGCCTCCTACTTGAGGTGTAGGTCGACGCCCAAGAGGACGAGCGGCCACAGCAGCACGGCGAGGACTGCCGAGACGATCGGCATCACTGCGTTGAGATTCGTGAAGAACGCGTGACCCGACGCCACGACAAGGCCAATGATGAGGTAGATGATGCCGACGATGGACGAAAACGAATCGGATCTCATGCCCACTCCCTCCTGTCCGCTGATCGGGTCTCGGAGGGCTCACGATCGTCCCTAGATACCCGGACGGATAAGCGTACAGCGACGGTTACTCGTGTCTAGAGCCTTGGCGGCCGGCTCGCGAAGGCGGCATCCGGGCAGGTCGGCGCGAAGCGTCCGAGGCCGCGACGCAGCCGCTCGAACTGGCCGGACTACGCGGATCGTCGGCAACCAGCGGAGCGGGGGCCAGACGAGACTGGCAGGGCTGGCCTATCTGCGGCTTACTGCGCGGCCAGCCGTCGGCGGACGTGACGACTCGGACCGGACCATATCCCGCGGCGACCGTTCTTACCCGCGAAACCTGCCGCGCCCGAAGTAACCCAGAACAAAGAGCACGATGAGGACGATTACCACCACGATGATGATGCTGTTCGTATCCATGAGATGTACCACCTGCTGCTGAAAGCGTGCCAAGGCAAGACACCGAGTCAGCGCCTGGCCGACGTCGAGGATAGGGGCAACATAGGGCGGCACGCGAGAGGGTTTTCATCGTCACGGCCGGCGCCCGAATGCTGGCCGGTCCCTGGCGCAGGCCTAGGCCTGACCGCTCGTGCGTCCGCCCATGAACATCCGGTACACGGCGACCACGACGACCCCACCGATTACGGCGACCACGATGCTCTCGACATTGATGCCGGTCACGTCGGCGACTTTCAGGAGGGTGCCGGCCAGGTAGCCCCCGACGACGGCACCGACGATGCCCAGGACGATCGTCGCGATGACGCCTTCCGAGCCGCCCATGATCATGTTCGTGATGAACCCGGCGATCGCAAACCCTCCAGTGTCGAACGCACTGTGGGCTCGCGTCGAGGAGGTCCGACAGTCCAAGACTCAGGGTGGCGGACCCCGCCCGAGCGGGCACCTCGACCTGCTGGCGGGACTGCTCGAATGCGTCTGCGGTCGACGGCTGCGCAGCGATGGGACGTTCGCCGACGGGCGTCACCGCAAGCTCCACGTCAACGCCTGCCAGGCGTGGGGATCGCAGGCGCGCTACGGGGACGAGACCTGGGAAGTGCCGGTCCTCGCCCAAGTTGCCGGACTGACCCTCGATGACGGAGTCATCGCCCGGGTCGTTGCCGCGCTGAGTTCACCAGAACGGCCGGTCGGTCTCGACAGGGCCCGGATTGAACGCCAGATGCGCGATCTCGCCCTTGACCACGTCGCGGAACGGATCGACGACGCGGGCTACCTCGACCGTCTCGGAAAGCTCCGCGCGGACCTTGCGACCGTTGATGCGACCCCACGCGGTGATCTGGCCGCGAAACGGGCGGTGGAGTGGCTGCGGGTGTTGGTCGAAACGTGGGTCAACGCCGACGTTCCAGAGGCTAAGGCGGACCTGTTGCATGCCATCTACGACCGCATTGTCGTCGTGGGCCGTTCGATCGTCTCGGCACGCCTGACACCAGCCGCCTATTCCAACGGCCTGGCCCTCGCCTTGCCTGAGGTTGTTATGGCGCGCCCGGAGGGATTCGAACCCCCGACCCTCTGATCCGAAGTCATCCGGGTCCCACCGACGTGCTATGAGCGTGGGAGTGTGCACCATAAACCGTCCAGTTAGGCGGTGTGGTGGATACAGATCCCAACTGTCCGTAACGACAGCGACCAGACCTACGTGACGGCCGCAGCCGCGATCCACGTTGATCTGCTCGCTCCCCACCCATATGGGCTGGGCCGCTCGGCTCTCGACGGCCCCGACTAGGCCGACCATACCTCCCGAGGATGTGGGAGGCCCTGACGCGCGGTCCCAATCTCGGTCGCTTGGATCGCGCCGAGCCACTGGCGAAACCGGCCCACAGATACGCACAGCCCCCAAAGGGAGGTCGTTCTGTGAAGAAACTCATCGTGGCCGTGCTGTTGGTGGTGGCGCTTGCCGCAAGCGCCACGGCGGTGTATGCAGGGTCTGGAGATAAGGACCACCACAAGTACACGGCAATCTCGGTCACGAACCCCAACAATCCCGCGCAAGTGTCGAACAAGCTGGTCCGCGAGGAGTCGCCGTTCAAGGTGTACAAGCAGCACATCACGGCCCTCAACAACTGTGACTGGAAGGGTCTTATGCAGCAGTACCCAGACGAGTACGGACTCCGACAGGGTGGAAAGGGAGCGCTCGTGAAGGGCCGCCTGGCGGCCGCTTCGACATTTGCCGGGTTCGTGAAGCCGCACGCCGTTGGCGGGCTGTGCGGGGGCAAGTTCACCGCGGTATCGGTGCAGATTACCGATGAGACTGTGGCCGTTTCGTGGGTCTTCAACGCCCCGTTCCTGGCGGTGCCCTACTACGGTGCCGACGCCTACATCACCGACGACGGGTTGATGGTTTCTATGGTCAGCACCTTCGACGGAACTCAACTCCAGTTCAAGCCGTAGCGAGCCGCCTTAGGGGCCGCCTCGACCGAACCAGCCCGCAACGGGTTGCGAGCTGCTCGCTTTGGTCTCACATTGGCAAATTCAAGGCCCCGGCGCCGGAGCAACCGGCCCCGGGGCCTGCTTTGTGTCGCTAGGCTGAGCACCGGGAGGATGGAGGGTAGCTAGGCTGTCTGATCAGGGCACGGGGCCGATCGCTTCGCCGGGGCGCCGAGCCCGGTGAGAGAGCGAAGGCGCGAGATCGCGGGGATGCTGGATCCCGGGACGCGGGCTCGCTTCTCGGCCGCGTGGGACTTCCGGGCCTCGCGCGCGAGTCGGTTGGAGGCGGCTTCGGCGTGGAGCTCGGAGATACGAGAGTTGCTCAGCCAGAGTGCTGTCTTAGGGTCCATCGGTTTCTCCTCCGTCGCCGTCCGTAGTCTCGCGATTTCGTTCGGCGTGGTTAGAAAGGTACGGTTAGGAGCGGACAGGCCATATCTCTGGTGCGACGCCGATCACGTCTACAGACCGACATTGGTATCCCGGCGAGCGCAACAAAGGGCGATATCTCAAACAGCCAAGAAAACATCGCCCCGTCAGTTCGGGGTGGAGGGGCTGTCGCGCATATATGCGGGACATCAGGGCATTGCGGCGGTAGCGAGAGCTGAGCTGGCTCGAGGCGTCAGTTGCCACAACCCAACTCGTCTGATTCCGAAGCCGGCGTGCGACCCGGCGTTCTGATTGACAGTCAAAAGCACGGCGAGACGTTCCGCCACTGGTCCCGCCTACATGCGATGCCTCCCTAGGTCAAGCCTCAGATCTACCCTCAGATGCTCACCAGGTGGGCGGTGGCTGACGTCGGTGGCGCGATGAATCTCACCGAACTAGCGCCCGGGCGGTGGGCATCTGAGATTCATCAGTTTGGTCGGGGCGAGCATCTGACGATCCTGTCCGACGCGCCGGGCATCTGACACAACGACTGTCGCCGGCGACGCCACTCAGAAAACGAGGCGCTTGACGCCTCGGCGAGGATCGGGCTCGGGCAA
>JADGQJ010000189.1 GCA_017881885.1 Chloroflexota bacterium | reverse complement strand
GGCGCGGAGATCATCGGGCCGGTCACGCACCTGGCCAAGGAGCTGCCGATCATCCTCCACCACCACGAGTGGTTCAACGGATCGGGCTATCCCGATCGGCTGATGGGCGACGAGATCCCCGCGCTGGCTCGAATCCTCCATGTCGCCGACGCCTTCGAGGCGATGACGGCCCAGCGGCCGTATCGGATGACGCCGCTCACGGCCGAGCAGGCGCTGGCCGAGCTGCGCAAGTTCGGCGGGGTCCAGTTCGATCCGGCCGTGGTGGACGCCTTCATCCGGACGAAATGGGCGCGCGGGGTCAAGGATCCGGGCAGCGACGAGAGCCGCGACGTACCGATGATCGGCCAGGCGGCGGGCTCGATCGGCCTCGCAGTGGTCCCGACAACTTCCGGCACAGCCAGCTAGCGGAGTGCCGGTACTCGGCGTGATCCTGGGGTTCCTGCTCGGTCTGGCCGCGGGAGGGCGGCTGGAGAACCTCCTCGACGTTCGGCTGCGCTGGTTGCCGGCGCTGCTCTTCGCCGGCGCGGCGCGCTTCGGTCTGGAGGCGCTGCTGTCGATGGGTGGTGTTCCGGACGGCGTGCGGTTGTGGCTGATCCTGGTCGTGTACCTGCTGCTCTCGGCCATGCTCCTGGTCAACCGCGGCCTGCCGGGCATGATGGCCGCCGCGCTCGGGACGATCGCCAACGGCATCGCCATCGTCGTCAACGGCGGCTGGATGCCGGTCTGGCAGCCCAGCATGGCCGCCGCCGGGTTCGATTCGACTGCCGTCCATTCGAACTTCCATGTCCTGATCACCGGGCCGATGGACGCCAACTTCGTCGCCCACGCCGGTCCGCTGGCGGACGTCATCCCTATCCCGATCCCGATCATCACGTCGGTCGCTTCTGTCGGCGATTTGATGCTGGGCGCGGGCCTGGCCTTCTTCATCTTCGCCGCGGTCGTCCGGGCGCCGGTGCTGGTTTCGGTTCCGTTCTCGCCGGTTCGAACGGGAGCGATGCAGCATCCGTACGTCCGGCTGGCCACCAACGGCCCGTTCTCGGCGATGTGGCTGGCGCAGGTCATCAGCTCGCTCGGGGACCGCGTCCATCAGATCGCCCTCGTCTTCCTGGTCGCGCGCGCGACCAACGGATCGCCGCTGGCGCTGGGCCTGGTCTTCGCCGCGATGACGCTCCCAACGTCCGTGGTCGGCCCGCTGGCCGGCGCGCTCGTGGATCGCTGGGATCGCAAGTGGGTGATGGTGGCCTCGGACCTGGTGCGGGCCGGGCTCGTGATCGCCATCCCGATCGTTTCGGGCGTGAGCGTCGGCCTGGTCGTCGTCCTGGTCCTGCTGATAGCGGTCGCGTCGTCGTTCTTCCGGCCAGCGCGGACGGCGGCGCTGCCGCAGGTGGTGCCGGACGAGGATCTGCTCACGGCCAACTCGGCGATGTGGGTGGCGGACACGGCCAGCGACCTGGTGGGCTACGCGCTGGGCGGGCTCTTCGTGGCGTTCCTGGGATCGGCGCTATCGCTGGCGTTCTGGATCGACGGGGCGAGCTACCTGGCGTCGGCGGGGTTGCTGGCGGCGGTGGCGATCCCGCGCATCGTTCCGGCAAGGGGCGGCGCGGGCGGGGCGGCGGCCTCGCTGCGGGCGGATCTCGTGGCGGGCTGGCAGTTCCTGCGCTCGGAGACGGTGCTGTTCGCGACCACGGTCCAGGCCGCGATCGCGGAATACGGACTCGGGGCGTTGATGGCGCTCTCCCCGTTGCTCGTCGCCGCGCTGCCACTGGGCAAGCTGGACGCGCCGACGGCGTACGGCTTCTTCGAGATGTCGATGGGCGTCGGGCTGCTGGGCGGCGGCGTGGTCATCGGCGCCATCGCGACACGGCTTCCCAAGGGGCCTTCGATCGTGGCCGGGTTCACGGCGGTCGGCGTTTCGCTGATCCTCTTCTCGGTGACCGGCAGCCTGTGGATCGCGCTTGCGCTGGCGGCGATCATCGGTGTCGCCAACGTCGTCTTCGTCATCCCGAGCCAGACCATCTTCCAGCAGCGCACGCCGGACGCGATGCTGGGGCGAGTGGTCGCGATCCGGCTCGCGCTGGTGAACGCGATGCTCGCAGTCTCGATGGCCACGAGCGGATTGCTAGCCGAGATCTTCGGCCTGGACGTCGTGCTGGCTGGCTGCGGCGTCCTGACCCTGGCCGCGGCGCTGGCCGGCCTGCTCGTACGGGCCATCCGCGAGGCCTGAACCGGCCCGGCTACAGCAGCGCGCGACATTCGGGCGATCGGCTAAACTGCCGCGGGAGGGCTGCGCCCGAACCGTCACCGTGCGGAGGTCCGCACCCGGCGAACAGGCACGCGGGTGCCCAACCAACACAGGAGCGAAGCCAGGGCATGTCGGAGAAGGACACGGACATCCTCGAAGAGGGCGCCCCCGAGGGCGAGCCCAACGATTTCATGCCGGGCGAAGACGAGTTCGACGACGACCTCGAAGCCGGCGATGAGGGCGAAGCGGAAGCTCCCCTGGAGCCCGGCAAGCCCGGGCGTCGCTTCGGCTTCGGTCGTTCGGCCGCGCACGACGAGATCCACCCACAGGGTTCGGTGAAGGGCACGCACGAGCGCGTCCACGTCGACGACCGCGCATCTGCGCTGTTCGCCCTGGTTTGCGCCGTGGGCCTTGTCGCGATCCTCGTCGGCTCGTTCGTGGCGGGCGCCTGGCCTGCCGGTGCAGCCGCGCCGCTCCCGACGCTGCAGCTGCAGACGTACGTGCCCCCGCCCGCTACTCCCACGCCGGTGGCAACGCCGACTCCCGTAGCGACCCCGACGCCGGTGGCGACAGCCACCCCCGCGCCGACCGCTACACCGGCCGCGACCCCGACCAAGTAGTCTCGGCCGGCAACCCGCCGGCTCGATAGCTCACCGCACACCAGCCCGCTTCGGCATGCCCGCGCGTTCGCGTCCGGGTGTTCGCGCGCCCGGACGAGGGCGTATCTTCGACGCGTGGATCCCGAGCGAGCGCTCCGGCTGCGCGCGGAGATGGTCGAGCACCAGCTCCGCGGCCGCGGCATCCGCGACGAGCGCGTCCTGGCCGCGATGGGCGACCTGCCGCGCGAGATGTTCCTGCCGCCGAACCTGGCCGACGAGGCGTACTTCGACGGCGCGCTCCCGATCGATGCGGGCCAGACGATCAGCCAGCCGTACATCGTCGGCCTCATGACCGAGCTCCTGGGGCCGCACCCGGGGATGCGGGTCCTCGAGATCGGCACTGGCTCCGGCTATCAGGCCGCGGTCCTGGCCCGGATCGGATGCGACGTGCTGTCGATCGAGCGCCACCCCGAACTGGCGGCAACCGCGCGCACTCGATTGGCCGCGCCGACCCTGGCCGACCCCGACGGCGCGCCCCTCTCCGACCACATTCGAATCGAGGTCGGCGACGGCAGCGTCGGTTGGCGCATCAGAGCCCCGTTCGAAGGCATCATCGTGACCGCCGCCGCGCCGCGCGTCCCCGACCCGTTGCGCCGCCAGCTCGCCGACGGCGGCCGGCTGGTCATACCGATCGGACCGCTCAAGACCCAGGAGCTGATCCAGGTGATCCGTCGCGGTGACGGCTTCGAGGAGCGCTCGTTCGGAGCCTGCGTCTTCGTGCCGCTTATCGGCGCCGCCGCCTACGACGAGGCGACTCTTCACGCGCACCGCCGGCTGGGACCGTTCCGCATCTAGCGGCGCTTACGGAGCCCCGAGGCGCTATCTCGCCACGCCCTCAGACTCGCGGATCCGAAGGGCGGCGGCGTCGTACAGCTCCGAGACGGCCTGGACCATGACTTCGATGCAGAAGCGCCCGTGGGCGAGCTCGTGCCCGTTGCGCCCGATCATGTCCGCCAGCGGGTGGTCCGTCAGCAACCGAACGATCGCGTCCGCGAGCGCCTCGCAGTCGTGCGGCGGTACGAGCAGGCCGGTGACACCGTCTTCGATCATCTCCGGAATACCGCCCACCGCCGA
>JADGQJ010000188.1 GCA_017881885.1 Chloroflexota bacterium | reverse complement strand
GTCGAGAGGCCGGCCCGCGCGGCGAACGTGGCGGCGGCAAGGCCAGCGGGCCCGGCACCGACGATGGCGACGTCGAACCTAGGCGCCACGACCGAACCTGACCCTGGCGAACGCAAGCGCGGAGCGGATGACCTCGAGGAGGATTTGCAGTCGCCCGACCCTCGCCGGTGGTCCGAGCTCCCCAGCGAGGAACCGGCGCAGCGCCTCGTTGCGGCGGAGCTTGCCGCTCGACGTGCGAGGGATCGTCCCCGGAGCGAGGAGACGAACGGTGTGGGGGCGGATGCCCGTGTGCGTGAGGATCGCCCGGCGGATTCGGTCGACCGTCGGCGTTTCGTCGTCGGCTTGCCCGTTTCCCTTGGCGCGCTCGGCCAGGACGAGCAGCTGCTCGCCGTCCTCCCCTTCCGGGACGAACCCGAGCGCGACGGCACACCCGGTGCGAACGGCCCCGACGCCGGCGAGGCACTCCTCGAACTCCTGCGGCAGGTGGTCGGCTCCCCGGATGACGATGACGTTCTTCTCGCGTCCGCAAACGTGAAGCTCGCCACCGGCGACGAATCCCAGGTCGCCGGTATCCAGCCACCCCCCTGCGAGGGCCCTCGCCGTGGCCTCGGGCTGGCCGAAGTACCCAATCATGACCGATGGCCCACGGACGAGGATCCGCCCGACCCGGCGCTCCCCAAGCACTCCCCCGTCCTGGTCTCTCACCTCGACGTCGGTGCCAGGGACCGGCGTTCCGACCGAGACGATCGCGCGAGTCCCGTCCACCGCCTCACCGGTGGCCGCGAGCCGCACCGGGTCGACGCGAAGCGCTCTCACCTCGCGATCGCCGGGTGTGAAGGTGACTGCGAGGGAGGCCTCGGCCAGGCCGTAGACAGGACAGAGTGCCCGCCGGTCGAACCCGAGCGGCGCGAAGCGCTGCGCGAAATGGTCGAGAGCATCCAGCGACACCGGCTCGGCCCCGCAGAGGGCCAGCCGCCAGCTCGAGAGATCCGCCCCGGTCAGCTCCTCGTCCCGCACCCTCCGGGCACACAGCGCGTACGCGAAGCTCGGCGCCACGGAGATCGTGGCGCGATGGCGGGCGATCGCCCGGAGCCACAGCGCGGGTCTTGCCAGGAAGAGCTCGGGCGGAATCAGGACGAGCGGAGCCGGGTAGTAGACGGCCTGGAGGAGGCAGCCGATCAAGCCCATGTCGTGATAGAGCGGCAGCCAGGACACGCCCATCTGCGGTGCGTCCGTCTCCGGAGGGAGCAAAGCCCGGAGGGCCGCGAGCTGGGCCATCAGGCTGTCGTGCGAGAGAGCGACCGGTCTGGGATCCGTCGTCGATCCCGACGAGAACTGGATCAGTCCGAGCGCCCCGGGATCGGGTTCGATCTCGAGCTCCCCGGCGTGGCCGCGGCCGAGATCGTCAAGCGTCACGCACCCGAGCGGCGGGCGGGACGACTCGATCGCCTTGCCGAGGAGCGTACGGGTCGCGGCGTCGGTCAGGACGAGTCGCGCGCCGACCGCGGCGATCATCTTCGCCGTGGCGACGTGGTACTCGGCGAGGCGTCCGAGGCGGACGGGCGGGTAGAGCGGCACCGGCACGGCTCCCGCGAGGAGCACCCCGAAGAAGGCGTCCAGGAACCCGGGCGACGTCGGGAAGACGAGCGCGACGCGGTCGGCGATCCCGACCCCTCGTGCCCGGAGCGCTCCGGCCGTCCGGCGTGCAGATGCGTGGACCTCGCAGTACGGAACGAAGGTCTCGTGCTCTGCGAGGTCGACGAAGGTGAGGCCCGACCGGCTCGTCGCGCTTGCGACAAGAGCCTCGTTGACGGTCCGGTACTTCGGGCGCGGGAGACGGGGGCCGTTCACGGGACCGCCCGGCCCGCGCGAACCGCACGCTCGACGACACCGACGAGATCCTCGACGGTGACGACGGAGGACGCCTCGATTCCGACCAGGTTCACGCGGAAGCGGTCCTCGAGGGCAACCGCCAGGACGAGGGCGCCCATTGAATCGACCTCGAGATCCGAAGCGAGCTCATAGTGCAGCTCGACCGGGCCGGGAAGCTTCAGGTCGGCAGCCAGGCTCCGGCGGATCTCGGTGAGGATCTCCTGCCTCAGGTCATCCATGCGGACCTCGGGGCAGGATCCGCGAGTGCCCTTCGAACGCCTCGGCATACAGCCGGCCGAGAACCCGCTCCTCGGTGGGGATGCGGACCGCCAGGAGCGCTGCATTCAGGGAGGAGAAGACCAGCGCGGTTAGCCACGCGCCGTGAATCAGGGGAATGCCGAGCATCTCGAGGATCACCGCGAGATAGTTCGGATGCCGCAGGAAGCGGTAGGGGCCTCCGGTGATCGGCGAGGCGTCCGGGACGACGATGATCCGCGTGTTCCAGCGCCACCCGAGCGTCGCAATGGCCCACCATCGGAGCGCCTGCGCTCCGATGGCAACGGCCAGAGCCGCGAGCCCAAGGGCGCCCGGAAAGGGCCGCGAGAGAAGGAGCACCTCGCCCGCGCACGCGACCGGGAAGAGGGTGTGGACCACGACCATGACAGCGTAGGCGCGGCGCCCCGTCTCGACGCCTCCCGCCGCGAGGGCCACGCGGGCGTTTCGGCGCGTAAGGAGAAGCTCCGCGCCCCTCTCGCAGACGAGGAGGCACAGGAATCCGAGATAGAGCAGGACGGAGGTGGGGATTACCACTGCAGGAGGACCAGCTCCGAGCAGAAGCCGGGCCCCATCGCCATGAGAAGGCCGCGGTCCCCGATCACGGGCTCACCCGAAGCGAGGAGCTCCCCGAGGACGAAGAGCACCGACGCCGAGGAGAGGTTCCCGGTCTCCTTCAGCGATCTCCACGAACGGGCGAGGGCGCCTTCGGGCAGCTCCAACGCGCTCTCGAAAGTCTCGAGAACCCTGGGCCCGCCGGTGTGGGCGATCCAGTGGCGGATGGCAGAGCGGTCGAGGCCGCTCTTTGCCAGAAAACCGTCCACGTCGGCGCGGACGTTTTCACGAACCACCTCGGGCACCCTGGCCGAGAGAACCACCTTGAAACCCGATTCGACGATGTCCCATCCCATGACCCGTTCGGTGTCGGGATAGAACGCGGAGCCGGTCGCGACGACGGCGGGACCGCCAACCGAGCCTCCCGGATCAGGATCGCCCGTGAGGACCACGGCGGCCGCGCCATCGCCGAAGAGGCCGGACGCGATCATGTTGGGGATCGAGAGATCGTCCAGCTGGAGCGTGAGCGAGCAGAGCTCCACACAGAGCAGAACGGCGACCTTGTCCGGAAAGGCAGCGAGCCAATCCGAGGCACGCGAGATGCCCGCCGCCCCGGCCGCGCAACCCAGGCCGAAGAGAGGCGAGCGCCGGACGTCGCGCCGGAGCCCGAGCCTGTTGACGAGCCGTGCGTCAATGCTCGGCGTGGCAATCCCGGTCGTCGTGGCGAAGAATAGGTGGTCCACGTCGGCGGGCGAGAGCCCGGCCTGCCGGAGCGCGTCACGGATCGCCGTCTCGCCCAGGTCGACGGCGGCACGCGTCCAGGCCTCGTTCCGGCGCGCGAACGAGTTGAGCTCCCGGTACGCCGCGAGGGGCAGCGCCAGGTATCGTCCGCCCACCATTACCGCGCGGTGAAGCTCTTCGAGGCGCTCCGTGTTGAAGTGGGCCCCTGCCCAGGCGTCGCGAAATGCGGCGGTGAGAGTCTCCTGGTCGGCGTAGTGCTCCGGTAGCGCCCGGCCCACGGCGCGGATGCGGATGGGGGGCCGTGACGGTCGCTCGATCTCCACCGGGGACACCTTAGCAGCTCCCTGTGCCTCGCCAGAAGCTCATAGGGTGTCCGAATGGGGGCATAGGTGCCTCAGCCGATTGAAGTTCCTTCGCTTCCCGGGCCGTCCCCCCTGACTCATTTTCGGCTCGTATCCTCTCAGCATGCTTGGCTTGATTCGACTTTTCCTGGGGTCCCTCGTCGCCCTCTTTCGTTCTCGGGCCGCAATCGTGGCCGAGAACC
>JADGQJ010000014.1 GCA_017881885.1 Chloroflexota bacterium | reverse complement strand
AGAAGAACGGCGGCGACCGCAAGGGCGGCGAAGGGCGGGGACGTGACCGGCAGCCGATAGCGATGGTCGCGGCTGAGTCGCGCCGGACCTTCGGCGAGGCTCTGGCCGAGACGATTCCGGGCGATGCGACGGCCGTCGCGGCGATGGACCTCGATGAGCTGGAACGCAGACCGGCGCCGCTTCTGCCGGACGTGATCGGAATGGTCGGGCGTCGTGACGATCAAGCAGTGGCGGCGCGACTCGCGACCGAGACGGACCCCCTGGCGGTCTTCGGGATCGTGACTCGCGTCGTAGAAAGCCAGCGAGTGTCGCAATTGCTCGGGGTGCTGCGGCGCGACCAGACCGGCGAGCGGATCCAGGCCCTGCTCAAGCTGCAGGTCGGCCTGCACGCCCTCGGCCGGTTTCACGATTCGATGGCGGCGGCATCGATGCTCGGGCGATCCGGCGGCCCGCGCAGCGCGGTGTTGGAGGCGCGGAGCGCGGCCCGGGCCGGCGATCGGAAGCGGACGGTCGCCGCCCTGGAGAAGGCCCTGGCTCTCGGCCCGGTTCGGCTATCCGACTCCGCACTCGGCGACCTCGCGCGGCTCGGTCCCGACCGCAAGGTCGCGGATCTGCTCGCGAAGCTCCGGAGCGCTCTCTCCATCAACTGAGCGCGCGGGCCGGTACCTACCCGGTTGCGCGAGTCGGGCCATTTCGCACTCACGGTATTGCCGCGCTGGGATGCGGTTACCGTGGCTTGGCGGGCACGCGGGGCGCTCGTGTCCATTCGGACGAAATTGTCGCCGCCGGGTCGAGGAGTTGCCTCGCTCGCGCTCGGGACCAGCCGCCAAGGACGAGTCGATGCACCACCGCATTTCCAGCTTCCGATCCCTCGCCGTGGTGCTGGCTTGCATCCTGACCCTGACCGGCTGCGCGGCCGCGGCCACCATGCCGGCCGCGTCACCCACCGCTCGCAGTTCTCCAACGGCAGTCCTCTCGCCCACTCGAACGTACGCTTCGATCGACCCGCCGGTGGTCAATCCGGTGCCCACCGTGCCCTCGTGGTTCGACGTTCAAATGGTCGACGTCAATACGGGCAAGCCGTTCAAGATCAGCGATTTCTCCGGCAAGGTCGTCCTCGTCGACACCATGGCCACCTGGTGCCCGACCTGTCAGGGAGAGATGAGTCAGGTCAAGCTGTTGCCGACCATGCTCGGCGCGAACAGCGGCAATCTCGTACGGGTCAGCCTGGACGTCGACCCCAACGAGGACGCATCGCTCCTCAAGAAGTACGCCGCCAAGAACAAATTCGACTGGTACATCGCCATAGCGCCCATCGAGGTCGGCCGGTTCCTGTCGATGAACTATGACGAAGGTTTCCTCAACCCGCCGCTCCAGCCCATGCTCTTCATCGACAAGACCGGTGGCGTCTACGGGCTCCCATTCGGCATCAAGTCGGCCGCCAGCATCCAGAAGACGCTGGCTTCCTATCTGACCAAGTAGCCCGGTGGACGTCGCGCTGACATCTTTTGGGTTCGGGTTGCTGGCCACGATGAGTCCATGCGTGCTGCCCCTGTACCCGGGGTTCCTCGCATACCTGAGCGGTCAGGCGGGGACTGAGAACGGCAAGCTGCGGTACCTACTCGGGCTCTTCGTGCTGGCCGGCGTTCTGACGGCGATGCTGATCCTGGGAGCGGCGATCGCCGCGCTGTCAGTGTCGATCGCGCGAGTGTTGGCGATCCTGATTCCCCTCGCCATCGTCGCGATCCTGGTTCTCGGGGTGCTGCTCCTCATGAACCGCAACCCCTTCTATCGGCTACCCCAGATCAAGGTTCCGCTGCTGCGCCGCCCGTCACTGAACGCGTACGTCTATGGGCTGCTCTACGGCCCGATAGCCATGCCGTGCTCCGGCCCACTGGTCGTCGCCATATTCGTCTACTCGTTCACCTTCGCGGAGGCGGCGAGCAAACTGTGGGTCTTCCTCTGGTTCGGCTTTGGCTTCGGCGTGCCGTTGCTGGCAATCTCCCTGCTTTCGGGGGCGGTGCAGCGCAAGCTGACGCGCTGGTTCGCACGCCACAGCCGCGCCATCAACGTCGTGGGCGGCCTGCTCTTGATCGCGATCGCGATCTACAACCTGATCGAGAACTGGGACATGCTCACGCTCTACTACAGCTGATCGGCTCGACGACGCGGTTGGTCGGCCGCCACGGTCGCTCTCAGGCGTGCTCGAGGAGAACGACCGGCGTCTCGACTGGGGCCTCGGCGACCGAGGTCGCGGAGCCTCGCGCAGCGCGGTCTTCGCCGTGGAACCACTTCCACAGCAACGAGGTCGAGATCGTATAGAGCGCGATGATCGTCACGAAGTCCACGGCGTAGCCGGCGGTGAACCCCAGCGAAGCCTGCAAGGTGCCGTAGTAGAGAGGGGCCACGGTCCAGCCCAGGGCCCAGAGCAAAGTCATCAGCGCCGACAACGTGGCCCGTTCGCCGGCGGAGACCTTCTCCATCGCGAACGCGTCGAAGATCGGACTTCCCGCGTTCATAAGTGAATTGCGCACGGCCAGAGCCATGACAACCGACCAGAGCCACGGCGAGAACCCGAGCACGACCAGGAATGGGATGCTCGCGCTCTGGACGAGAACGATCGAACTGATCCGGCCGAAGCGGCGCGCAAGGGCCGGCTGCATCAGGATGGCCAATGTGGTGCCGAGGCTCGTGATCGCGAAGACGGCATTCACCGAGGCCAGGTCCAGACCGAACTTCTTCTGGATGAAGAGGTTGAGGAACGGGATCAGCTGACCCGCACCGAGCGACGTGATAAAGCCCGGGATGAGCAGCTTCGCGAAGAGACCCGGGTTGGAGACGTGCAGCCCAAATCGGCCGGGTCGGTGTGGCTCTCGGGCCCTCTCGGCGGCAAGTGAGTGGCGATCGTCGGTGAGCAGGAACACGGTCCCGAGCCCGGCGACCGCCAGGATGGTGATCCCCACGAGCAAGACCTGGTATGGCGCCGCCGCCGATGTCAGACGAAGCTGCCCGGCCAGGGTCTGCGCGACGGCTCCACCTACGAGCGCCGACACGAGGCCGGTCATGAATCCCAGCGCGGACCATGTCGCGAAGTACTCATTGCGTTGTTCAGGCCGGGTGTGCTCGGCGATGTACGGGACCTGGACCACATTCACGATCTGCGATCCGGCGCCGAACAGCGCGACGCCCACGAACAGGAGCAGCAGGCTGCCCGGCATGACCGCAAAGAGCGCCACGGCCACGAGGGCCATGCCGGCGACCATCACCGTCCGGCGTCCCACGCGATTGGAGATCACGCTGGCCGGCAGGGCGACGATCACGCCCGCCAGCTGTGAAGTCGCCATCAGCAACCCGATGGTCGGCCGATCGACCCCGATGGCCTCGAGGTAGAGGTTGAAGTCGATCCAATACAGGCTCATCGCCGCGCCGAAGACGATGGTCGTGATCAAGAATCGACGGGCGTCGCGGCCGAACCCGGTGAAGCTGCGTATGTAGCGAACCAGCGCCTGAGTCAAGGATCTCTCTTGGACTATGGGCTACGAGCGGAGGAGGTCCGGGCAGGGCGACTCCTCTTCGCGGAGGGTACGCCCAACGACTATCAGAAGTCGCCCGAGCCGCAGCTGAAGCCCGCTGACGGGTCCGATCGACCCCTGCTGGCTTTGGTTCCGGCGGGTGCGCCGCGTCTCCGCGACGTCCTTGCGGATCTCCACCTGCCGCAAATGAACCATTAGTAGTGTCTCTTCGGGTGGTTGATACAACATCTCGGGCTACCCTCCTAGTTAGGAAGCTGTCTCTCTACAGTTAGTTGCTTATCTAACATAAGGTCAGTCTCAACTGACGCTCGGTTTGTCATGGGTCAACGAGCCAGGAAGCCGCTCAGCTCCGGGCCGGCCTCTGCGACGCGGTCGCGGCGGAGCGTGTAATAGGTGAGGTTGCCCTGCTCGGTCATCGTGACCAGGCCGGCGCTGCGGAGCTGGGCGAGGTGATGGCTCACGGTCGGCTTGCTCAGATCCAGCTCGGTGGCGAGCTCGGTCAGGTAGCGGTCTCGCTCGGCCAGCAGATGAAGGATGCGCAGCCGGCTCTCATCGCCGAGGGCGCGGTACAGGCGCACGGTCGCTACTGGGGGAGCGGCCATCCCGCCCGCGCCCAGCGCCGAGTCGGCGATTGGGTAGCAGACGAGCTGGATGTCGTTCACTTTCGACAGGGAGTTGTACGGCCGCCCGAAATACGTGGGCGCCAGCACGATCCTGCGCACGGTCTGGTCGGGCACCATCCGGATGCCGTTCGTGGCCCGTTCGACAAACCCGAGAGGATCCCGACCGGCGTCGTCGAGATGGCGGCCGGAGACGTCCCGGTCGAGCATCCGGCCGACTCGGGCTTCGAGCTTCTCGTACTTTGGCAGCCAGGCACGCAGGACGAGCCGCGCACCTGAGGCAAGCTCGGGCAGGCTGTCGGGCAGGACCTCGTGGCCCTTGGTGAGGTTCAGCAGCCCGGCCAGCTCGGCCAGGGCGGTCGGGTCGTCGGCGAGTGTCCGCCGGGCGAGATCACCGAGCTCGGCGTTGTCCAGCAGCTCGCCGAGCATGCATTCGAGCAATTCCGCGTCGGTCATCTCGTCTACCGCCGCGACGAACTGGCGAGCGTTCTTGATCTCCGGCCGCAGGACGACCATGCGGCTGATCTCGAAGACGAATCCGACGCACGACCCGGCAGACTTGCTCCCGCTGAGCTCCGCGTTCAGCTCGGCGCGGTTCTCGGTGATCCAGGTCCGATCCTCGCGCAGCAGATCCTCCAGTTCTCCGCAATCGTTGCAGGCGCTGACGAGGAAGTCGTACACCGTGCGCGCGTCGATCTCCACGACGGGCATGTGGATCGACGTCAGGCCCGGCCTGACGAGACCGCTCGATCGGTCCCGGGTGGTGCGAGTCGGATTCTGGAGACCTGCCACTTCTGGTAGTTCCTCTTACACGTGTTAGATGAAAGGCTAACAAGCCCGGAAGGCTAAGTCAAGAGTGATGCGCGATGCGGGTCGGTCGAGAAACGTCGGTCGGGGCCGTGCATTCAGGCGCCGTGGGGCTCAGGGTGATACCGCCGAGCGTGCCTCCGACCCTCGTGACGGTGGCGGCCCGTACAATGGGTGAACCGCGGCGCCGCAGTCCCTGATCGGCGACCGCCTACCCTCCGAGGAGCTGGACCGCATGACCGCACCGACCGTCAGCTTCACCGACGAGCGACTGACCAACGGGTTGCGGCTGATCGTCGCTGAGGATCATCTGGCCCCGGTCGTCGCGGTCTGCATCTGGTATGCCGTCGGCTCCAAGAACGAGGTTCCGGGCAAGACCGGTTTCGCCCACTTGTTCGAGCACATCATGTTCCAGGGCTCGCGCCACGTCGCCAAGACCGAGCACATGGGCCTGGTGCAGGCTGCCGGCGGGACGCTCAACGGCACCACCTGGCTCGACCGGACGAACTATTTCGAGACGATGCCGAGCCACCAGCTCGAGCTCGCCCTCTGGCTCGAGGCCGATCGGATGGCGACGCTGCTGGACGCTCTCAACCAGGAGAACCTCGACAACCAGCGCGACGTCGTCAAGAACGAGAAGCGCTCCAGTTACGACAACCGGCCGTATGGTCAGTGGTTTCACAAGCTCCAGGAGCACCTCTTCCCGCCGGAGCATCCATATCACCACCCCACGATCGGGTCGATGGAGGATCTGGACGCGGCGTCTCTCGAGGACGTGGCCGCGTTCTTCCGGACTTACTACGCGCCGAACAACGCGGTCCTCGCTATCGCGGGCGATGTCGATCCGGCGCAGGCTCGGGCCTGGGTGGACCGTTACTTCGGCGGGATCGCCCCGAACCCGAAGATCCCGCCGCTCGGCGAGATGAGCGTGCCGGCCACGCTCGGCGGCGAGAGTCGCGAGGTGATAGAAGATCGCGTCCCGCTGCCGCGCCACTATTTCGGCTTTCGAGCCCCGTGCTTTGGGGATACGCGCCTGGACGCCCTCGACGTCGCGGCCCAGATACTCGCCGGCGGAAAGGGCAGCAGGCTCTATCGGCGGCTCGTTCGTGAGGAGCGGATCGCGCAGGACGTCGCCTTCTTTGCGCTGGGGTTTGTCGGTGGGGCATCGATCGCCGCGGGCCAGGCGACGGTTCGGCCGGGGGTCGATCCCGACGTCGTCGAGCGTGCCTTCGAGGAGGAGCTCGAACGCATGGCTCGGGAGCCGGTGACGGATGACGAGCTTGCCCGCGCGAGAGCCTTGATCGAGACGTTCGAACTCGAAGCGCTGCAGCGGGTCGACGAGCGTGCCGATCGATTGGCGATGCTGGCCACGCTGCTCGACGACCCGGATCTGATCAATCGCCAGCTGGCGCGCTATCTGGCGGTGACGCCCGCCGATATCCAGGCCGTCGCCGCGGAGGTGTTCCGGCCGGACAACCGCGTCGTGCTCACCTACATGCCGGAGGCAGGGCCGGCGACCCACGTCGAGCACGAGGAGCCGGCGGCATGACCCTCGAAGAGATCCTCGCCGCCCGACCTTCGCCCGGCGAGCCGCGCGCCTACAACTTCCCCGGTTTCGAGCGGACGGTGCTGCCGTCCGGACTCCAGGTCCTGGCCGTCCATGTGCCGGGCCGGCCGCTCGTTTCGGCCAACCTGATCTTCCGGGTCGGGGCTGCCGACGAGCCGGCAGATCGGGCCGGGGTTACCGTTCTGGCGGCGCGGGCGATGACCGAGGGCACGACGCTCTATCCGGGCCTGGAACTGATCGAGGCAGCCGAGAGGCTCGGCTCCACACTCCACGCCGACGCCAGCTGGGACGCTTTCGCGGCCAGCGTCGAGGTCGCAGCCTCGCGCCTGCGGGCCGCGCTCGAACTGCTCGACGAACTCGTCGAGAGGCCCACGTTCCCGGCCGAGGAGGTCTCGCGATTGCGGGACGAACGGCTCAACGACCTCCTGCAAATGCACGCGGAGCCGCGCCGACGTGTGGAGCAGGCTTTCTCGCAGACGATCTACACGGCCGACTCACCGTATTCGCGTCTTGTCGGCGGCAACGAGCCGACGGTCGAACGCCTGACTCGCGATGAGCTGACCGCGATCCACCGCGCCGTCCTTGCTCCGGATCGGGCTGCCATCGTGATCGGCGGCGACATGACGGGGCTGGACGTGCCGCGAATCGCCGAGGAAGTGCTCGGCTCGCTAGCGCTCGGCGGCTCCCGCGCCCCGGCGGCGCCGGTGGCCGGAAGGGCCCCGACGGCGGACTCCGCGGTCGATCGAACGACCGTCCGGCTGTACCACCGGCCGGGCGCGGTTCAATCCGAGGTGCGGATCGGCCACGTCGGGCTCTCACGTCGCGCCCCCGACTTCCACGCCGTGCAGGTCATGGCCGCGATCCTGGGCGGCCTGTTCAATTCACGGCTGCAGCTGAACCTGCGCGAGGACAAGGGCTACACGTACGGCGTCGGTGCCGGCTTCGATATGCGGCGCGGCGCCGGCCCATTCGGTGTTCGGACGGCCGTCCAGACGGCCTCGACGGTGCCCGCCATCTCCGAGGCGATCAACGAGCTGCACCGGATGCGCGACGCACTCGTCACGGACGCGGAACTGGCAGTTGCGCGGGACTATATGGTCGGGGTCTTCCCGCTGCGCTTCGAGACGCCCGGCGCGGTCGTCGGGGCGATCGGCGGTCTCTTCGTGAACGAGTTGCCGGACGACGAGCTGGCTCGCTATCGTGGCCTGGTCGAGGCGGTCACCGCGCAGGACGTTCAGAAGGCGGCGCGGGACCACATCCATCCCGATCGGCTCGCGATCGTTCTTGTCGGCGACGCGGACGTAGTTGGCAAGGATCTCGAGGCGGCCGGTTTCGGCGACGTCGAGATCATCCGGGAGGAACTGCCCGGCGAGGTCGGTGAACCCGGCGGCCACGGAGTTGGCGAATGATCGTCGTCGTCGGTTTGCCCGCCTACGCTGAGACGGCGAGCGGGGAGGGGAGCGCCGGCGGCCTCGCCGTCGAGGTAGCCGCCGCCGCGCATGCCCTCGGCAGCGTGGTGGAGCTGGTCGGGAAGGTCGGCGACGACGGTGCCGGCGACGCGGTCGTGCTGGCGCTCGGACGACTGGGTGTTGGACACGCGGCGCTGCTGCGGGATCCGTCGCGGTCGACGCCCGTATTGTCGCCCGTTGCGGTCGTTGCTGAATCAGCCCTGGCCCCAACCCCCGACGCTCCCGCCGCCGAGGTCCTGGCGGACGACCGCGGCGAAGACGGGCCGCGCGTCGAGGTCGAGTTGCTACCCGCGGATCCGGCGGCGCGGCCGGGGCTCGAGGCGGGCGACGTGTCGCTGGCTTTGCGGTACCTCGCCGAGACCCGGGTCGTGGTGCTTGCGGAGCCACTCCCCGAGTTGGCCGTCGCGGCCGCGGTCGAGGGCGCGACCTACGCCGGAGCCCGGCTCGTGGTGCTCCTTCCACCCGGGGCCACGCCTCCGCCACTCCCGCCCGAAGCCACTCTCCTCGAGACCCCATTGTCGGACGATGGTTCGTTCGGTCGAGTAGTCGGCGCCTTCGCGTCCGGGCTCGACGCCGGGACGGAGCCCGCGGCGGCGTTTGCCGAGGCGGTCCGAGCCTCGGGTTGGGAGCCGGTCGCCGACTGACGGTCGGCACTGAGAGCGTGGTGGGCGCTACCCTGCGGCGGAGATCGCTGTTCCTGTAAAGTGCCTCCCATGGATCGTGCTTCTGAGGGGCTTCGTCTCGAGGGCTCACCCAACTTCCCGCCCGGCTTCGACCCTGCCTCCGGGGGCCCTGTAGATCGTCCCACCGCGATCGCTCTGATCCGCCAGGCAGATGAGTTGATGGAGGCGAGCGAGCCGGATCAGGCCCTCCCCTTGTACGCTCGAACGGTCGGCGCGCCCGACAAGGACGTCGCCGCGGCCGGCCTGTTCGGAGTGGGCAACGCGCTCTATCGCCTGGATCGCGATGACGAGGCGCTCGATGCCTGGGAGCGAGTCACGGCGATGGGGGAAACGCCGGCGACCTATCGGGCCTGGCGTCAGGTCGCTGCGGCGCGCGTTCGGGCCAAGGATCTCGAGGGCGCGCTCGACGCCTACCGCCAGTGCGAGCGGCGCGCCCCGGCAGCGGACAAGGGGCTGATCGCCTCCCGACTGGGGTGGCTTTCCAAGGAGACCGGCAATTCGCGCGCCGCGGGCCGCTATTTCGCCCGAAGCCGCGGCGACGCGCTCCCGCCCTTCATGACCTACCTGATGATCGCGGTGACAGTGGTCACGTCCCTCATCGCAATGCAGGGCGTGCAAAACCTCGGCGGCGTGACCGTGCGCGGCAGCCCTCTCGAGGACCAGCTCGCCCTCAACAAGATTTTCGTGGCTCACGGCGAGATCTACCGGCTGCTTTCGGTGGTCCTCGTCCACGACCCGAACGACATCCTCCATCTGTTGTTCAACATGTACGCGCTCTGGTACGCCGGCCAGCTTGTGGAGCGGATGTACGGCGCCAGGCTGCTGCTCTTCTTCTACGTACTGGCCGGAATCGGCGCTTCGATCGCGAGCTACATATTCGGAGACAGCATCGGGGCGGTTGGGGCATCGGGCGCGATCTTCGGGCTGTTCGGCATAGTGCTCGTGGCGACCAGATACCACCATGCCATCCTGGACATGCAGTCGCGGGCGATCGCCTCGCAGGTCGGCTTCTTGATCGTATTGAACCTGATTCTCGGATTCTCGGGCGTGTTCGGCAACGTGGACAACTTCGCCCATATCGGCGGTTTAGTAGCCGGCGTCTGGCTCGCGTTGGTCATGCCGCCCGGCCGTGTGCCGACGCTGGGTTCGATATGGCAGGCGCCCGGTGGCGGAAGCGGGTCGCAGCTCGAGCGGCTGGCGCTGCCTGTCCTGGGTGTTGCCGCTCTGATCGCGGTCCTGATCGCCGGCTATTTCGTCGGCACGGCGAGATGGCAGGCCGACCCCGCATACCGCTTCTACGGTTCGACGACCCCTCACGTCGTGAGATTGGCCCCGGCACCGCAGCCGTTGGATTTCGAGCTGAACTAGCCCAAGTTCAGGCGAGGTCCTCGCGCCAGCCCCAGCGGTCGAGCACCCGGTACATGTTGCGGCGGTTCAGCCGCGACCGGTCCGGCGGCCAGAGGAGTTCGTCTCGGCCGAGTTGCAAATCGAGGCGTACGGCGCGGCGCGGGGGCGCAAGCTCGAAATCGATCGCGTCGCCCTCGACGGCATCGGCGTCGATCGCAGAAAGCTCGACCGCTTGGGCTTCGTGTTCGGCCGGCTCAACTTCGGCCGGCTCCGGTTCGGCCGTCTCCGGTTCGGCCGTCTCCGTCCAATCGGGATCCGCGCCTGCGCGCAGACGCAGGCTCAACCAGATATCGAGCCACGCCGACGTTACATAGCGTTCGTCGAGCGGCCCCAGAGCGATGTAGTCGGCGCGGCGAAACGCCATCCACCCGGCCAGCAGGGCGACCACCTCGCGTTCCGTGGACGTCGCCAGAGCCGCAGGCCGAAGCTTTCCGGGCTCGGTCGAGCCGACACCGAAGGCTCCGGCGATTGCGACATGCTGGTCTCCGAGGGCTTCGGCCAACGGGCCGAGGGCGTCGCCGGTCGGCCACGCCGAGCCATCGGCCAGCAGCACCATTTCGCCGGCGCCGCGCCTGAGTGCGATATTGAGTGCCGCGGCGTGGCCAAGGCGGGATGAGGTTCGCAGAATCTCGACCTCGCGCCCGCCGATCGCGGCGCGGTCCGAAGATCCGAGCGCGAGAGCGGCTTGTTGCGTCTCGCTCGGGTCGTTGAGCACGACGACGACCTGAGTGCCGTCGGGGGCATGGACGCGCAGGCCCTCCAGCAGCCGCGACACGCGTTCGGGCGCCTCGGACGCGAGGACGACTACGGTCCAAGGTGCGTCGGTCGGGTCGTCCAGGCGGGACGGCACCGCGGCGGCGGATCCATAGCGAACTTCGCCGTCCAACTCGACGCTCGCTGGCGCGGCGCGAGTCACGGAGGTTCGGCCGTGGTGGTCGACCACCTTCCACCCGGCGGCCTCGATCTGGGATTTGATGGAGTCCGCGGCGGTCCAGTCGTGGCGGTTGCGGGCCTCGGTCCGCTCGCGGACCAGATGGGTGATCTCGGCCGGCGCGCCGGAAGGTTTGGTCGGGTCGCTCACCAGGGAAGGATAACGGGAGGCGCCGATCGGCCTCGGGATCATGCGACGCCCGCGGTCGTCAGCCGTTCAGATGCCCGCTCCCGGGCTCTGTCCGACGCCGTCCGTCGTCCCGCCGAGCGTCGGTGCGATGGGTAGCAGGACCGTGACTCGCGCGCCGTGCGGGGCGACGTTCTCGGCCCAGGCTTCGCCGCCGTGAGCGCGGGCCAACTCGCGGACGATCGCGAGACCCAAGCCCGATCCGCCGCCGGTTCGCGAAGGATCGGCCCGGAAGAAGCGTTCGAAGACGCGCTCGGACGTGCCGGGCGGGAACCCCGGGCCGTCGTCGGTGACGCTCAACGAGATCCCCGGGGGGCGCCCCGGCATCCGGAGCGGCGCCGCCCGCAGCCAGATGTGGCCGCCGGAGCGGACAATGGATAGCGCGTTCTCCACGAGATTCTGGAGGATCCTCTCCGCGGCCAGCCGGTCGCCGGTAAAAGTCAGGGCAGGCTCGCCGAGGATCGCCCCGGCGACCTCGATCTCTACCCCCTGACCGTCGGCCCGGCTCTCGAAGCGCGCGGCGGCGTCGGTCAGCAAGGCCGTTGCGTCGAGGGCCTCGGGACGGAGCGCTGCCGGACCCTGGCGCAGCCGTTCCACTACACCGAGCTCGCCGACGAGGCGCTCGAGCCGCTGGGCTTCCTCGGCGATCGTCCGCGCGGCCGCTGTTGCTCGGTCGCCCGAGGCCGTTCCGTCGGCGATCGCCTCGGCAAACCCGCCGATGCTCGTGAGCGGCGTCCGCAGGTCGTGGCGCAGGTTCGCCAGCAATTGCGTCTCTTCCTGCCGGGTCGAGGCGAGCTCGTGGGCCATGACATTGAACCGTTCAGTGAGGACCTTCACTTCGGTCGGTCCCTCGAGCGGCAGGGGCTGAGTTTCGCCCGACGCGGCAGGCAGCTCCACGGCCGCAATCGCGAGCCGGCGCATCGGACCCGTGAGCGATCGCGAGAGGAGCCAGGCAACTGGTACGCCCACGATCAGCAGCACGAGGACGACTATAAGGAGCGCGCGAGAGAGGTCGCCGAGCGCCAGCTGGACAGATCTGTCTGGGACGGCAAACACGATCGTTCGGCCACCTGTTGCGTTCCTGTTCGCCTTGACGTAGATGAAGTCCTGGCCGTCCGAGGTCTTCGTCGGCCCGAGGGTCGGGCCGGTCGGAATGGTCAACGACGAGGGATCGCCGGCCAGGACGCGGATGGCGCCATTGGGGTTCTGGACCAGGATGTAGCCGCCATCGTCGGCGATGGGACCGCCCGCATCCTGCAAAGTGGCGTCCCACTGGGCCACGGGCTCGCGGGAGAGGTTGACCACCACCTGGACGAGCTGGCGCGAGAGGGTGTCTTCGATCTCGTTCTGGTGGAGCTGGTGAAGAACGAGGAACAACGTCACCGCGACTGCCACGAGCATCGCCGCCGAAAGACCGGCGAATGCCAGGACGATGCGACTGGTGAGTCCGCGGGGCAGCATCGGCGGGCGCTCCTAGTCGACGGTAGGGGACGGGCCGGGGTCGACCGAGCCGCGAGGAGGAGGAACGAGCCGGTAGCCCAGGCCGCGGATCGTCTCGACCTGGGGACCGTCGTCGCCCAGCTTCTTGCGCACCTCCGCGACGTGCACGTCCACCGTTCGAGTCTCGCCCGGGAAATCGGTTCCCCACACGTCCGCGAGCAGTGCGTCGCGCGTCAGGACGACGCCGGGATCGCGGGCGAGCGCGGCGAGGAGATCGAACTCGCGCGCGCGAAGCTCCAGCCGGCGCTCGCCGACCGTCGCCTCCCGACGGCGCGGATCGATGCGCAGGCTGCCGACCTCGATCGGCCGCCCACCTTTGGCCGTCGCGTCCGTTCGACGCAGGATCGCCTTGACTCGAGCGACGAGGGCGCGCGGGTTGAATGGCTTGGTCACGTAGTCGTCGGCGCCGAGCTCCAGGCCGACGATCGCGTCGACGTCCTCGGAGCGGGCCGTGAGCATCAGGATCGGCACGTCGCCGCGGCGGCGCAGCTCGCGGCAGACCTCGAAGCCGTCCATCTTGGGCAGCATTAGATCCAGGACGACGAGATCGGGGCCGGTGCGCTCGTACTGGACCAGCGCCTGCTCGCCGTCGCTCGCGGCCACGACGGCAAAGCCCTCCTTCTCGAGGTACAGACGAACCAGCTCGACGATGTTTCGCTCGTCGTCCACGACGAGAATGGTTTTCATGACGGGCAGCATACGTCCGTCGATGAATGAGCCGTGGAGCCCGTGTAAGCGGAGCGTAAAGACCGTCGGCCTCGCGGGCGGATACCATGACTGGGCCTTGCCGCCGCCCGCCGAGTTCGTGCCACACGGAGAACAGATGCAGCTATCCGGGGAAACCGAGATCGCCGCCGGTCGAAAGCTCGTATGGAACTTTCTCACCGACCCCCAACAGGTGGCCGGCTGTCTGCCCGGTGACCCGCACATCGAGATCGTCGACGAGCGGAATCTGAGGGTCACGGCGAAGGTCGGCAGCGGGCTATTCAAGACGACCGCGACGGTCGAGATCGAGCTCACAGAACTCACCGAACCCGAGCGCGCGCGCGCGAGCGCGACCGGCGCGGTGATGGCGAGCCCGGTGACGGCGACGGGAACGCTGGTCCTCGAAGAGATCGAACCTAATCTCACCCGGGTGAGCTGGTCGGCGGACGTGACCCTGGGCGGAATGCTGGTCGGGTTTGTCGGCATGGTTCAGGCGCCGGCCCAGGACGGGATCGGCCGGACGCTCGAATGCCTCAAGGCCAGGATCGAGGCCGAGGCCGCCTCGTAGCAGCGACCCTAACTCGCCCGGCCTCCCCCGCGCCGACCCGCGCCGCCCCGCGCCGCACCGCGCCGCCCCGCGGGCTTACTTCTTGCGTGTGTAGGTGGCCGTGAGCGTGGTATGGCCCAGCAGGACGCGGGCCAGGGCACCGCGCACTTCGCTCGAGGTTGGAGTGCCGCTCAGCGGCAGCGGCGCCGACAGCGCATACAGCGTGAACCGGTAGTGGTGCGTGCCCCTGGGTGGGCACGGGCCGCCCCACCCGACCCGGCCGAAATCGTTGCGGCCCTGGGGCGGCGCTTTCGCCGACCCGGCTCCGTCGGGCAGGCCTCCTGCCGGTCCACCGCCGATGTTGTACACGACCCAGTGGATAAAGCCGCGGGCGTCGGGGTCGTCCACGAGTAGGGCGAACGCCGCAGTCGCGGCCGGGGCTCCCTCCCAGACCAGCGCCGGAGAGACATCCTGGCCGTCGCAGCTGTGCTTGATCGGGATCGAGCCGCCCTCGACGAAGCTCGGGCTCTCGAGGACGAATTCGGACATCGCCGTCTCCTTCAGCGGTCTTGCCAGCCGGTGTTCTTGCTCCGTGCGCGTGCGTGGGCCGCGACCTGGATCGACTTGAAGAACTGCCGCTTCGCCTCCAGCTTCTGGGCTTCGGAGGGCTGCTCGGCCAGTTCGAGCTCGAGACGCCGGTAGCTGCCCAGCCTGGCCTCGTCGAGTTCGCCGGCGAGGATCGCGGCCTGAACGGCACAGCCCGGCTCGTTGTTGTGGTGGCAGTCGCGGAAGCGGCATCGATCGGCCAGCTCGACGATCTCGTCGAACGTGTCGGCCACGCCCTGGTCGGCATCCCAGAGTCCGATCTCGCGCACGCCCGGCGTGTCGAGCATCAGCGCACCGCCGGGCAGCCGGAACAGCTCGCGGTGTGCGGTCGTGTGTCTGCCGCGCCCGTCCCCCTCGCGGATCTCCTGCGTGGCCATGAGTTCCCGGCCGGCCAGGTGGTTGAGAAGCGTCGACTTGCCGACACCGGAGGAACCGACGAGCGCAATCGTCTGGCCGTCCACGAGCCAGGGTGCGAGCGCTTCCACGCCTGCGCCGGTGTGCGAGCTCAAGGCCACGACCGGAATTCTCAACTCGTTCGCCAGGCGTTCTACCACGGCCGCCCCGTCCTCGACGAGATCGTCCTTAGTGAGGAGCAGGACCGGGGCTGCTCCCGACTCGCGGGCCAGTGCCACGTATCGCTCGAGCCGCCTCAGGTTCAGGTCGGCGTTGAGCGAGCTGGTGATGAAGAGCGTGTCGACGTTGGCGGCCACGGTCTGAGCGCCGACTCTGGACCCGGCCGCGCGCCGCAGGAACGCGGAGCGGCGCGGCAGGACGGCGTCGATTCGCTCCGGGCCGCCGCCGTTGGGGCGCACGCAGCCGACCCAGTCGCCGACGGCCGGCAGTTCGCCCTCGCCAGCCGAGTGGCGAAGCCGTCCGGTCAGCGATGCCGACCACTCCCCATGCTTGCCGGCGAGCAGCCAGGCGCCCCGGTGTTGGGCGATGACGCGGGCCGGAGATCGGCCCTCGGCCGCGAGCGGCGCGAAGAGCGCAGCCCATCGGTCGTCCCAGCCCCACGACTTGAGAGAGTCGGGAAGGGCCGCCTCCAGGTTGCCGCCGGCGCTCGTATCGGGTTTCACACTGTCAGCGTACCCTCTCCGGCTTTCCGACCTGCGTCGGGCGCTAGAAGCCATATTCATGTGTCAGCCCACTCTCTTGAGTTTGCCGGTCCGCTTCGCATACCGCTCGGCTCGGCCGAAGCCCCACAACCCGAGAGGGATGAAGGCGAAGGCCATGAACACCAGGGGCCAGAGATCCGGCAGCAGGTCGCCCAACGACGCTCCGTCGATGAGGGCCTTGCGAATGGCGTCCAGGACATAGGTGGCCGGCGAGATGCGAGACACCAATTGCATCCAACCGGGCAGGATATCGGTCGAGTAGTAGACCCCGCTGACGAGCAGCAGGCACGACTGCAGAACGAAGACCATCTGCGAGCCGCGCTCCACGGACATCATCGGCAGGATGGCGGCGAGCATGCCGATGCCGATCAGGCTGGCGGAGCCCACGATCATGAAGATCGCGGCCGCGCCGAGGTTGGCGTGCCCGAGGTCGAGCGAGAAGAAGAGCGCGAGCACGATCAACAGCACGGTCGTGTGGATCAGCCCGTAGGCAACGGCAAACAGCGCGGATCCCAGGAGCTGTGTGGAGCGTCGGACCGGGGCCATCATCGTGTACTCGAGGGTCCCTTCCCAGCGCTCCCAGGTGATGGTGTCGCCGATCGACTGGAAGACCACCGAGAGGTAGTTCCAGAAGACGGCGCCGACCACCAGTGACATGAGCAGGCGGCGGCTCCCCACCGATTGGCCGATCAGTGAAACCGACAATGCGCCCGCGACGGCGTAGACCAGGAATGCGACTTCCCAGCCCCAGTAGCGTTTGGTCAGATTGAAGTTGCGCTCGACGAAGGCGTAGCCGGCGCGTGCCTCGCGAGTTACAGCGATCACGGTGAGGGTCTCCTGTGGGCGTGGCCGCCCAGCGCTGAACATGTCGCGAACGACTCGCCAAAGCGAAATCGCGCGGCGATTTCACTCAGCGCCTGGCGGCCACCTGTCGTGGGCTCTCGGCGACGAGCATCGATCCGATTCGGATCAGCCCGCTACCGAGGCGGTTTCGGATCGAGCGGCGCCGGATCTGGCTCGGGTCCAGCGACCTGAGGCGAATCCGGCTTTCGATCTCTCGTTGGCGTTCCTTGTGTATCTCTCGTGAAAGCTGGTACGAATGCAATGGAGTGTCCCTTTCGAGTGTTGTTGGTCCGAGCCGGTCGAAGAGGTCCATCTGGTCCTCCTAGTCGGCCGGTTCGGCTTCGCTCTCCTCGACGTCATCGTCGAGGGAGCGGCCGGTGTACTGCATGAAGGCGCTCTCGAGCGTGGGCGGTAGCCCGTGCTCGAATGCGACCCGTGCCTTGAGGCGTTCGGGAGTCTCCTCGGCCGCCAGTCGCCCGCCGGCAAGGACTCCGATCCGCCCGCACAGCCGATCGGCTTCCGCGAGGTCGTGCGTGGTCAGCAAGATCGTCGCGTCGTGATCGGACTGGAGCTCTTCGATGAAGGTTTGAACGTCGAGCTTGGAGCGCGGGTCGAGCCCGGTCGTGGGCTCATCGAGCAGGAGTAGAGTCGGGCTCGTCAGGATTGCCCTGGCGATGGCGACCTTCTGCTGCATTCCCCGGCTCATCTGCTCGACGGGTCGGCTCATGCGCTTCTCGCCTATCCCGAGCCGGGCCATGATCTCCGCCGCCTTGCGGCGGGCTTCGCCCGAATCGAGGCCGTACAGACGTGATGCGAACGAGAGGTTCTCGGCCGGCGATAGCTTCTTGAAGAAGGCGGCGTCGACGCTGACCCGGTTGATCAGCCTCTTGACCGCCATCTCCTCTCGAACCAGGTCGTGGCCGAAGACTTCGACCCGCCCTGCATCGAGGGTCAGCAACCCGCTGACGAGACGGATGAACGTGGATTTGCCGCTGCCGTTGGCGCCGAGCAGTCCGTAGATCTCGCCCCGCTCGAGGCGGATCGAGACATCGTCGACCGCAATCAGCGGCGGCTTGCGCCGATCGACCTTGAAACGCTTGGTGGCGTGGTCGACCAGCAGTGCTGCCGGACCGGCCGGGACTCTTCCGGCGTTGCTCCGGCTCGTAGCCGGCAATCCTGTTGTGTCCAAAACCGCGATGCTCATGTCACCTCCCTGCATGGAGGGCTCGCGGAATGGGGGAACCGCGAGCTGGATGGGGTGGGGAAGGGCTCGCGGCTCGGCCCCCGAGGCGTCTCGCCTCTCAGGGGCATGAAAAAAGCCGGGGGCCCGACCTGGCCCACGGCTCAGAGGTTCGTCCTGGCGGATTACCGCCTCGGGCTAACTCTCGGTGGGCGCAGATCTCCCGCGCACGACAGGGCTTCCGCTCGCGTGAGCGGTTCCTGCCGTTGCGTCATTGGTGAGATTGCGCACGAACACACCTCGTGTTGCAGCCGCCTGGCTGGCGGACCTGCGGGAGTCTACGTGAATCGGCGGATTCCTGTCAATGCCCGGACCGTTTGAAGAGCCCCGCGTTCAGGACTCGTCAGGGAGCTGCGATCAGAGCCGACGGAACCACTGCCCGGCTGCTGTCGCGGACGATGAGCATGGGTCCCAGCAGGGTGATCTCCGGCGTGACCGCCTGCACTCGTCTCGACCCGCCCGCCCGATTGATCAGCTTGTCGATCTCCTTGACGGCGAGGGCCCCCGCATCGGCAAGCGGCTGATAGACGGTCGTGAGGGGTGGCCAGAAATGCGATGCCTCCGCAATGTTATCCACGCCCACGACCGAAATCTTCTCCGGCACTGCGATGCCGAGGCGGTGGGCGGCATGGATTACGCCGAGGGCCATCTGGTCGTTGCTGGCAAAGACCGCATCGACCTCGGGGCACTGTTCGAGCATGCGATACAAGCCCTCCTCGCCGCTGGACACGGTCCAGTCGCCCTCAACGGTGAGGCAGTCGAGAGGGACGAATCCTCGGGCTTCGAGCGTCTGGCGCCAGCCGGCCAGGCGCTGTTGAGCTTCCCACCAGTTGAGGGGGCCGGTCACGATGCCAACATTCCTTGCGCCACCGTCCAGCAGATGCTCGGTGGCCAGGCGGCCGATGGCTGTGTTGTCGATGCCGATGGACGGCAGATACGGCTGACCGGCCATCCCGCCGACGAGCATTACCGGGACGGGCAGTGCCTCGCCCTGAGCGCGAGACCACGTCCGGTTGCTGCTGACCTCGGGAATTGCCCAGATGATCCCGTCGACCTGGCGCGCGCAGAGGTCCCGCAGGACGTGGTCGACATCGCCTGTCTCGGGCTCGAGGATCAAAGTCAGGGAAATGGCGTAGCCCATTTCCGCCGCCTGGCGCTCGATGGCGGTCACGATGCGCGAAGGCCCGAAGTAGTCCAGCCCGTAGGCGACGACTCCGAGCACGTGGCTGCGGCCCTGGGTGAGACCTCGGGCGAGCATGTTTGGTGCGTAGCCGGTCTTGCGGATGACTTCCTGGACGCGCAGGAGCGTCCCGGGGGCGACGTCAACTCGGTTGTTGAGGACTCGGGAAACGGTCTGGGTCGAGACTCCGGCCGCGGCTGCCACTTCACGAATGGTCAAACGCTGCCTTTGAGCCACAGTCCCATTCTCCCCATCGTGTTGTTGGATTAGGAGTGAACCCGGGCCAGCGACATGGCCTCTTGACTCCACTCTGATCTCGATGCTAGGCTCTCGGAAGTCCCGTTACCGTTACCGGGAACGATAACACTGCAGACCGCTCGCCCGCAATGGCGAGTCCGGGGCCGCGAGGAGGCTCCTACGGGATTGCAACACGTAGTGGGTATTCGACTACAGGCGAGCATGGCCTACGTCGACGCGCGCCACGGAGGAGTCCGCCATCGATACGGACACCGCGACGAACCGACGTCCGGGCGAGGTCGCATGGTGAGGGCTGACGCAGCAGACGGCTGCTCGACTGAATTCGGGGAGAGTCCGCCACAACAGTGATCGCCTTGCGCAATAGCGCAACGGCTTGCCCAACGCTCAGGACGTTCCTCTAGCCATTACCAGCTCCCTTCGGAGCAATCGAGGTCAGGGAAAAGGGCTTTCTCGCGATCGGTTTCGGCCAGTTGCGAGGCGAGTACCTGGCTCTGCAGGCCAATGTTTCAGGAGGTGCGGATGACGTCAGAGTCCGACTGACATGACACGGAGGCGAGGACCTGACACGAGTCGGAGGCTACGAAGCCCAGCGGGCAGCGAGGCACTGCCCCTCCGGACAAGTGCAGGATGAACTCCACTACTGCCCGTTCACATACGAGGATCAACAAATGACGAAGTCTCGAACGCTTCGCATCGCCATGACGGTCGGCGTCACGGTGGCGCTCGCCGCCTGCTCGTCGACTGCGACGACGGCCCCGACCACTGCTCCGGTAGTGACGGCGCCCCCGGTCGTGACGGCGGCTCCGCCAACCGCGGCGAAGGTCTACACCTACGCGGACATGGTCGTTGGATTCATCCAGACCGGGTCCGAGAGTGGCTGGCGTGCCGCGAACACCTCCTCTTTCCAGGAGACCGCGAAAGAGAAGGGCCTGAAGCTCAACTTCTACGATGCCCAGAACAAGCTCGAGAACCAGATCACGGCTTTCCATCAGTTCAACCAGGACCCGACGGTCAACGTGATCATCCTCGCGGCACTTGACGTCACCGGCTACGACGACGTCCTCAAGGAAGCCAAGACTGCCGGCAAGGTCGTCGTTCTCGAAGACCGCCGCATCAATGCCGACGCGAGCCTGTACTACACGTACATCGGCTCCGACTTCGACGCCGAAGGCCAGAAGTTCGCCGCCGCCATGTGCGACGCCCTCAAGGGCTTCCCCGCCGACAAGCACAACGTTGCTGAGATCTCCGGCGCCGTCGGCGCTTCGGCCGCCATCGACCGAGCCAAGGGCTTCCGCGAGAAGATGGGTGACTGCGGGATCCCCGACCCGACCAGCCTCAACCTGAGTCAGACGGGCAACTGGGGCGTCCCGGAGTCCAAGGCCGTCATGGAGGCCTTCCTCAAGAAGACCAAGAACATCCAGGGCGTCATCGGCCACAACGACGAGGAAGCGATTGGCGCCATCCAGGCGATCAAGGAAGCTGGCCTCAAGCCCGGTAAGGACATCATGGTTGTCGGCGCCGACGCCACGGCTGATGGGTTCAAGTACCTCATCTCCGGCGAAATGTTCGCTGACATCGAGTGCAACCCGCTCCTGGCCCCCCAGGTCTACGAGGCTGCTCTCAAGGCCCTCAACGGCGACCTTAGCCTGCCGAAGTGGGTCCCCTCGCAGGAGGGCCAGTTCTTCGCATCCCAGGGCGCCGCGGCTCTGACGGACATCCTCAAGACCCGCAAGTACTAAGCCCTTGCGCAAGGTGCGTTGACTCCTCCGAGTTGACGTAGCGAGCAGATCGCTAAGAGGAGAAGCGGCTCCGCCGCTTCTCCTCTTACCTGAGCCGACTTCTGGAGCCGGGGTGGTCCAGAAGTGACAAAACGAAATTCACGCGGGTGGAATACCCGGCGCGGCCCAAACGGACCTGTTTCGAGTGGCCGGCCGCGTTCATAGTTCGGGCATTTCCACTCAGTCTTCCCAGCGCGTGCCTGTCGGTTCTCTGAGCCGCAGGACCATAAGGTGACTCAATGCCAGACTCCGACCGCGACATCGTCGTTATGACGGGCATCGACAAGTCTTTTCCTGGTGTGCATGCGCTCGAGAACGTGGACTTTTCCCTGGCCAGGGGCGAGATCCATGCTCTTGTCGGTGAGAATGGAGCCGGCAAGTCGACCCTGATCAAGATCCTGACGGGCGTCGATCGTGCCGACAAGGGCACCATTACACTCGACGGACAGAGCGTCTCTCCCCGCTCGCCGCTACACGCCCAGGAGCTCGGGATCAGCACGGTGTATCAGGAAGTCAACCTGTGCCCCAATCTGACAGTCGCCGAGAACATCCTTATTGGACGGCAGCCCAGCCACTTTGGCGTCAGCATCGATTGGAAAGCCCTGAATGCGCGCGCCAGGGAGTCCATGAAGGAACTGGACATCGACATCGACGTGACCCAGCCACTCGGGGCCTACTCGGTCGCGATCCAGCAGATGGCGGCGATTGCCCGAGCGCTCGTGATCTCCAACGCCAAAGTCCTGATTCTCGACGAGCCCACGTCCAGCCTTACGACCCATGAGACGCTGCAGCTGTTCAAGGTCATGCGCAAGCTCAAGGGCGAAGGCATCGCGATCGTCTTCATCACGCACTTCCTGAACCAGGTGTATGAGGTTTCAGATCGGGTCACGGTTCTGAGGAACGGCACGCTCGTCGGCACTTACCCGACGGCGTCGTTGTCGCGACTCGAGCTGATCCGTCTGATGCTCGGTCGCACCATCACCGTCCTGGACGACATGACCGCTCACAAGATGGAGAGCAGCCATCACATCGCGGTTGAGTCCCTGCTCGAGGCGGACGATGTGGGGCTGGCCAACTCTGTTGAGCCATTCGACCTATCTCTCCACGCGGGAGAGGTCGTCGGCATCGCCGGTCTTCTCGGTTCGGGCAGAACAGAGATTGCAAACCTTCTCTTCGGCATCGACCGGCCCGACATCGGCTCCATAGTGATGGATCACAAGCCGATCAAGGATTTCTCGCCCCATGCCTCGATCGCTCGTGGCGTTGCGCTGTGCCCCGAAGACCGCAAGGTCGAGGGCATAGTCGCCGACCTATCGGTGAGGGAGAACATCATTCTTGCCTTGCAGGCGGGCCAGGGCTGGTTCAGGCGGATCGGCACCAAAGAGCAATACGAGATCGCCGACAAGTACATCAAGCTCCTGAGCATCAGCACCCCGACGGCGGATCAGAAGATCAAGAACCTGAGCGGTGGTAACCAGCAGAAGGTGATTCTCGCCCGCTGGCTGGCCGCAAATCCGCGCCTGTTGATCCTCGACGAGCCAACGCGAGGCATCGACGTCGGGACGAAGGCTGACATCCAAAAGCTCGTGCTCTCGCTCGCAGAGGAAGGCAAGTCATGCGTGTTCATCTCGTCCGAGTTGGACGAGGTGCTGCGGACCAGCCACCGGATCGTCGTCATGCGAGACCGGGCCAAGGTGACCGAGTTCTCCGGCCAAGTCGATGAGAAGGGAATCATGCAGGCGATCGCAGGAAGTGCGTCATGAACGTCTCGTTCGCGCGGACCTGGAGCAAGCTCACTGAGAGCATGCTCTTTCTCCCGATAGCTGCGTTGCTGATGATCCTCGCGTTCGACCTGTTCGCCATCCCGGGCTTCTTCAGGCTCGAGTTGAAGGACGGCCACCTCTTCGGTAGCGTCATAGACATCCTGCGGAACGGATCGCCGACCGTGATTCTCGCCATGGGCATGACGCTCGTGATCGCGACCGGTGGTGTTGACCTCTCCGTGGGCGCGGTCATGGCAATCGCTTCATCCGTCGCCTGCATCATGATCAACCCGACGATCACGGGCATGGCGCTCACCGATCCCGGGTTGTTCCTCAAGGATCCCCAGTACAGCTGGGCTCCGTTGTGGATGGTCATCGTCGTTCCGCTGATCATCGCCTCTCTGTGCGGCATGTGGAACGGCATGCTCGTGTCGTACTGGCGCATCCAGCCTATGGTCGCGACCCTCGTCCTGATGATCGCCGGCCGGGGAATCGCTCAGCTGGTCACCAACGCGATCAAGATCATCATCTTCAACGATACCTACGCATATCTGGGCAACGGCTGGATCATCTTGCCGTTCTCCCTATACATAGCCACCGCCGTGTTCCTGACGGCGTGGCTCTTGACGCGGAGAACGGCTATCGGGCTCTTCGTTGAGTCTGTTGGCATCAACTTCCGGTCCAGCTACTACAGCGGAATCAACGAGCGGCGGATCAAGCTGTTCGCCTACACCTTCTGCGGGTTCTGCGCGGGGATCGCCGGCCTCATCGCCACCTCAGCCATCCGGACCTCCGATGCCAACCAGATCGGCTTGTACACGGAATTGGACGCAATTCTTGCCGTTGTTATCGGCGGAACCCTGATGGGTACGGGCGGTCGTTTCTCACTGCTGGGTAGCGCCATTGGAGGTCTGGTAATTCAGGCTACGATCACCTCGATGTTGTCATTTGGTGTGCCGGCCAGCGCGATAACAGCCGTCAAGGCGGTGGTTGTCATCGTGGTCATCCTCCTCTATTCAGAGCAGGCACAGAAGTTCATTCGTGGTGTGGGTAGTGTGACCATGCGTGGGGAGGCAGCGCGATGATCAGGGCGTTGGTCGCACGAGTTGAACAGCATCGGAAGTTCCTGCCTCTGTCGGCAACCATAGCCCTATTTGTCGTCGCATACCTTGCTGGCGCCTTATCGTTCAAGGCGATGCAGGATGGGCAGGCCTTCTTCAACCTGTTCATCACGACACCGTTCCTTATCATTTGCGTGGTCGGCGAGACGTTCGTCATCGTGTCCGGCGGCATCGACCTTTCTGTCAGCGGCATTCTGGCCCTCACGACCGTTGTCGCGGCGTCTCTGATCAACATGGGTTGGAATCCGTGGGTCGTTTTCCCGGTGATGCTCCTGATGGGCATGGTCTTCGGTGTTGTGATGGGGTACTTCATCACCTACTTGAAGGTCCAACCCTTCATCGCAACGCTGGCCGGCATGTGGCTGGCGCGGGGTCTGTGCTACATCGTCAGCGACAGTGAAGTCCGGATCCACGATTCCCTCTATACGACTCTCAACCAGACCAAGATCCTCATTCCGGGATTGGCCGATCCGGTCACCAAAAAGGGCGACTACGTCAGTTATCTGGTGGTGGTGGCGCTGGTCGTTCTGATCCTCGGTATGTTCATCGCCCATTTCACCAGGTTCGGTCGGACTGTGTACGCGATCGGCGGCGGTAATGGCGCCAACGAATTGTCGTCGCGCCTGATGGGCCTGGCGGTCAATAGGACGAAGGTTCTTGTCTATGTGATCAGCGGGTTCTGCTCCGCCCTGGCCGGCATTACCTACAGCATCTACGTAGGGTCAGGGCATGGCACGCACGCCACCGGGTTCGAACTTACGGTCATCGCGGCTGTGGTCATCGGCGGTATTGCACTGACCGGCGGTGAGGGCTATCTGTTCGGCGCTTTGTTCGGGGCGCTGATCACGGCGCTCATCCAGAGCCTGATCCAGTTCAACGGGACGTTGAGCTCGTGGTGGACGTACATCGTCATCGGCGGGCTCATGCTCGTCTTCATCGGGGTGCAGAGCGTGGTGGCGGCCTGGAACGCGTCTTCCATCGGGCGCGCCCGTTCCGGTGGCAGAGCCGGGCGCAAGAGGGTAACTGTCTGGTACAGGACCAAAGCAGCTCGGGGCGGTGCCGTAGCTCTGGCGGTGGTCCTCGTGGCCGTGGTCAGCATCAACGTCGTGCTGCCGGCGATGTTCCCGTCGACCGCCACCGTCGTCTGCAAGGCTCAGGCGATGCGGCCCGACCAGGCGAAGACCCTGAGCCAGGGTGACGCCGTGATCGTGTACGAGCGTAATGGCGGCACCAAATGCGTCGAGGAGCTGTACGCCATCTACCCGGACGGTCGAATCGTTTCGGACTACTCCGATGGCAATCCGAAGACAACCAATGTGGCTGCGGCTCAGGTGACCAAGATAGTCGCGGACATCACCGATCAGGGCTGGTTCACCACTTCCTTTTACACAACGCACCACACACCGTGCGCGGCCTGCTATCAGTACTCTCTGACCGTCAAGGCCAATGGCGTGACCAAGACCGTCGATGCGGTAGACGGAGGAACCGACGCTCCAGCCGCGTACTGGCCCATTACGGGCCAGCTGGCGGGCCTCCTGGGAGTCCAATGATGAAAGGTGATTGCAGCATGAGTTTGCGCAAGACGCTGGCCGCAGTCATCGTGCTTGGACTTGCGGCCACAGGGTGCGGATACATCGTGCCCCCGGTCACGGACGACACTCCGACCCCGGTCGTTCAGAGCAAAGGCTGGTCGGCGATCCCGACGAACGTGGCCGAATCGAGCGGCGCGCTTCACGTCGAGCTCTCCCTTCGCAACGACACAGGCGACTGGAGTGCCATGGACGTGGCACAAAGCAAGGCCAAAGTCACGACATCGGACGGCAAGAGCACCGACTGCGGCAAGGCCTTCGTAGGCACTTCAGTCTTCAGTGACGGAGCCGGAGAGTACTTGCCGTCGGGCTTCGTCATGAAGGGCTACATCGGCGGAACCAAACTCAAGCCGGTCACGCAACTGCTCTACGTTGAATGCGCCGGCGTAGCCAAGGCTGCCGGCGAAAAGCT
>JADGQJ010000082.1 GCA_017881885.1 Chloroflexota bacterium | reverse complement strand
GCCGGCAGTCTCCGCCGGCGTGATCTACGTCGGCTCAAACGACTTCAAGCTCTACGCATTCGCGGCCGGCTGCGCCAGCGGCGGCGGGACGTGCTTGCCCCTGTGGACGGCTACAACCGGTGGCGCAGTCCACTCCTCGCCGGGCGTGCTCGGCGGCAGCGTCTACGTCGGGTCTCTCGACCACAAGCTGTACTCCTTCGACGCCGCAGGTTCGATCAACTGCAGCGGCAGCCCCAAGGTCTGCACCCCGCTGTGGACGGCCACCACCGGCGGCGCGATCTACTCGTCCCCGTCACTCGGAGACGGCCACGTCTGGATCGGCTCCGACGACGGCAAGGTCTATTCCTACCATCTCTCCTGCGGCACGAGCGGTGGCAACTGCGCGGCCCTTTGGAGCGGCGACACCGGCAGCCCCGTGCGCTCCTCGCCCGCGAGCGCGCACGACGTGCTCTACGTCGGGTCCTCGAACGGAAACCTCTACGCCTTCGACGCCGACTGCGCAACTGATGGATCGGCATGCCTTCCGGCCTGGAGCAGCACGATCGGCACCGATGTCCAGTCGTCGCCTGCGGTAACCGGTAGCGTCGTCTACGTCGGCTCGAGCGACGGCAAGCTGTACGCCTTTCACCTGGTGGCCGACCACCTCGTCCTGAGCCCGGCCGGCGCCACCATCGTCTCCGGGGCAAAGGAGACCTATACGGCCGAGGCCTTCGACAGCCTCAATGTCGACCTCGGCGCAGTGACCTCCGCGACCACGTTCTCGATCACCGGAGCCGGCACCTGCAACCTGAACACATGCGGTTCGAGCGTGGGCGGCGACTACACGGTCACCGGCACCTACGGCGCCGCCACTGGCTCGACCGTACTTCACGTCTCCCTCAAGGGCGCCACATACACCGCCCTGCCGCCGACACGCCTCCTCGACACTCGATTCGGCACCGGCCTGAGCGGCACCTTCGCTTCCCATGTGGCTCGGACCTTCCCGGTCGCCGGCCACGGGGGCGTCCCCGCGAACGCCGTCGCGGTAACGGGCAACCTGACGGTCACAGCCCAGAGCCAGCCGGGCTACCTATTCATGGGCCCCGACCCAACCAACAACCCGACCAGCTCGACCCTCAACTTCCCCAAGGCCGATGACCGTGCCAACGCCGTGACGGTCGCTCTCAACTCGGTCGACGGCTCGCTTGCCGTCACCTACGTTGCCGCGTCTCTCTCGGCCCATACCCAGGTCGTCTTCGATGTCACCGGGTACTTCGAGCCCGATGCTCTGGGCGCCAGCTTCGTCGCCCTACCGCCGACTCGCCTGCTCGACACCCGATTTGGCACCGGCCTCAGCGGGACGTTCGCGTCCCACGTGGCCCGCAGCTTCCCGGTTGCCGGCCACGGGGGCGTCCCCGCGAACGCCGTCGCGGTAACGGGCAACCTGACGGTGACCGGCCAGAGTCTCCCGGGCTACCTGTTCATGGGTCCCGATCTCACGAACAACCCAACCAGTTCGACTCTCAACTTCCCCAAGGCCGATGACCGCGCCAACGCTGTGACGGTCAAGCTCAACTCGGTCGACGGCTCGCTCGCCGTCACCTATGTGGCAGCGTCCCTGTCGGCTCATACCCAGGTCATCTTCGATGTCACCGGGTACTTCGAGCCCGATGCTCTCGCCGCGACCTTCGTAGCTCTCCCGCCGACTCGCCTGCTCGACACGCGATCTAGCACCGGTCTCAGCGGCACCTTCAACTCTCACGTGGCCCGCAGCTTCCTGGTTGCCGGCCAAGGTGGCGTCCCGTCCAACGCGGTCGCAGTGACCGGCAACCTGACGGTGACCGGCCAGAGTCTCCCGGGCTATCTGTTCATGGGTCCCGATCTCACGAACAACCCAACCAGCTCGACCCTCAACTTCCCCAAGGGCGATGATCGGGCGAACGCAGTGACGGTCAAGCTCAACTCGATCAACGGCTCCCTGGCCGTAACCTACGTGGCCGCCTCCCTGTCGGCCCACACCCAGGTCGTCTTCGACATCACCGGCTTCTTCGTCCCATGACGCTCTAGCAAGCCTTCGGCTCGCTCGACCGGCCGCCCGTTACCGAAAGGTGCGGCGCGGCCGGTCTCTTTTTGGCCGGCCCTTTGGCCGGACCAGCCGGGGCGCCGTTTCCGGGAATTGCGGCGCGGCCGCGCCTGTAGGCTATTGGTGCCGCGCCGATCCCGCGCCGATCCCGCGCGACGGCAACCGAGTGCCCGAACCCTGCAACGCCCGGAGGTGGACTTGGTCGCGCTGACCCGGACATACGTCGGCCAGCTTCAGCGCCACGACATGACCGGTCTCGCGGCCGAGCTGGCGTTCAGGTTCATGTTCGCGACCTTCCCGTGCGCCTTGTTTCTGGCGGCGCTCGGGGGCTTCCTGGCCGGCTGGCTTGGAGTGTCCGACCCGACGGCTCGGATCATCTCGTCGCTCGGCGGCAGCCTCCCATCCGATCTCGTCGGTCCCGTCAAGACACAGCTCGACGAAGTCCTGGCTCACACGGAACCCGCGCTCCTATCGCTGGGGGCGCTGGTAACTCTGTATTCGGCGGCGGGAGGGATCAACGCGCTCGTGAAGGCGATGAACCGGGCCTTCGGAGTGCGGGACACGCGAATCCTGCCCGCCCGCATCGCCGTGGATGTGGCTTTGACCCTCGTTCTCGGAATCGGGATCGTGGTGTCGGTCGTGGCCATCGTCGGCGGAACGCTCGTCACCACCGATCTGGCAGGTCGGGCGGGCGTCGGCGGCGCGACCTGGACCGCCATCTCGATCCTGCGCTGGCCGGCGGCTTTCGCGGTCCTTGTACTCGCGGCGACCGTGCTCTTCCGCTATGCCTCCTGCGTCCGACCGCCCTGGCACTGGGCGCTTGCCGGTGCCGCGGCCTTCGCCGTCGCATGGCTCGCGGTGACGTTCGGTCTGGGTCAGTACGTGGCCCGTGTCGGCAATTTCGATGCCACGTACGGGGCGTTGAGCGGGGTCATCGTGCTGATGATCTGGTACTACCTGACGGCGATCATCCTCGTGGCCGCGGCGGAATTGGTGGCGCTACTGGCGGAAACCTTCGACGCCGACAAGCTCCGCTGCGACGATCAGGGGCAGATCGTGAAGCCCCCGACCCGGCCGTCCGACTCGGACCTTCGTCAATCGTGACGACTCGTTCTCTGGACCAACGACGGCTGCTTCTCATGCGATCGGCGTCGCAGCTCCTGGACCGGCGGATCGCCGGCGGACCGGAGGCGGCGGTTCGTGCCCTGCTCGCCGTACAGGCTCAGGACAAGAGCGCGTGGCGATTGGCCCTTCGCGCCCGAGTCGAAGACATCACCGCCGAGAACGTGAATGCCGCACTCTCGGAAAGGCGCTCTCTGCTCGTGGCCTGGCTCAACCGAGGGACGCTGCATCTCGTCTGCAGCGAGGACTACCCGTGGCTGCTCGCCCTGACCGCCCCGACTCAGGTCGCCGCGGTCCGTCGTCGCCTCGCCCAGGAGGGTCTCTCGTCGGACGACGTCGAGCGTGGCGTCGCGTGCATCGAGCGATCGCTGGCCGATGATGGCCCACTACTCCGCGGCGAGCTTCGCGACAGGCTGACCAGGCTGGGTATCCGAACCCAGGGTCAGGCGACCATCCACTTGCTATTCACCGCGGTGATCCGCGGCGTTGCCGTGCTCGGACCGGTCCGGGCCGGAGAGCAGGAGTTTGCCCTCGCACGTGAGTGGCTCGGCGCCGATGCGCGGCGCCTGTCTGCCGAGGAACGCGGGCGGGCGCTGGCCGAGCTGGCCCGTCGCTATCTGAACGGCCACGGACCGGCCACCGAGCGCGATCTGGCCAAATGGGCCGGCCTACCGTTGAGCGACGCCCGGGCCGGCCTGCGCACGATCGGCCCGGAGCTGGTCGAGTTCGAAGGCGGGCTGGTCGATCTGGCGGCGCGCCGGCCCGACTCAGCGGGATCGAAGGCCCGGGCGGTCGATCTGCCGCTGCCGCCGCGGTTGCTTCCCGGGTTCGACCCATGCCTGCTCGGCTGGCGGGAGCGCGAACCGTTCGTCCGCCTCGCCGACGTGCCGCGGGTGATCCCCGAGGGCGGCGGCATCTTCCGGCCGGTCGCCACCGTCGACGGAGTTGCAGCCGCGACCTGGGGCATCAGGCGGCAGGGCGATCGGCTGGCCATCCGCATGGATCCCTTCCAGCCCATCGACCCCGGGGCCGAGGCGGCGCTCCGTGCGGAAGCGGAGGACGTCGCCCGCTTCGAAGGCCGGAAGCTGGCCGGATAGACGGCCCAAAGTGCCTGATCACAACAAGGCGAGCTAGTTCGGCAGCCAAGTCAATCGTTCATGCCGGCATGAGGGCTGATATCCTCCGGCGATGGAGCGTTTCGTTGAGGTCCCGGGCGGGCGGCTCTTCGCCAAGAGCGACGGTGCCGGTTCGCCGATCGTGCTTCTTCATGCCGCCATTGCCGATCATCGGGCCTGGGATCCGATGGTTCCCGGGCTGGTCGCGGCGGGATTCGCCGTGGTCCGCTACGACTACCGGGGCTTCGGCGCCTCCACGACCGAAGACGTGGCATTCAGCAACCGGACGGATCTCCTGGCCGTGCTCGATGCGTTCAAGATCGAACGGGCCGCGCTCGTCGGCAACAGCCGCGGCGGTCAGATCGCGATCGACACCGCGATCGAGTTCCCGGAGCGAGTGGTCGCGATAGTCGGGGTGGGTGCCGGATTGGGCGGCTTCGAAGGCAATCCGACGCCGGAGGAACTGGCCATCTTCGAAGAAGGGGAGCGGCTCGAATCGGCGGCCCAGCCCGATGCCGAGGCGATCGTCGACCTGGACGTCCGGGTTTGGGTCGACGGCCCGGGACAGCCGTTCGATCGCGTCGATCCGGCAATCCGCGAAGCCGTCCGAGGAATGGATCGGCAGCTGTACCGGCCCGGGCGAATCCCCGGCCGGCCGATCGTGCTCGACCCGCGAGCCAACGACCGGCTGGGCGAGCTGCGCTGTCCCGTCCTGGCGGTCGCCGGGGTGCTGGACGTCTCCGATGTGGCGCAGGCGGCGCGACGCCTAGAGGCCGCCGCTCCGAGCGCGCGGGCCGTGATCTGGCCTGACGTGGCGCACATGATCGGGATGGAGGCTCCGGATCGCCTCAACGCCCTGATCGTCGACTTCCTGGCATCTCTCCGCCCCTGGGAGTGACTGCTCGCTGCGACCTCTGTCGCGGGCCCGCCGCGGGGCGTCGCTTGTGCTACCCGCGAATGGCGCGCATGATGGTCTCCTGACCGACCCCCCGTGCCGATGCCTCGGTTCGCGAGACTGCGTCCGGCCGGCAGGCGGAAGGTCACTTTGCTCGTACCGCTCACCGGTCTTCATTCTGGGCTGCCCCATGGGCGGCCGGACTCGGCAGCCCGCGTCGAACGGCGGGCGCTGGCGATGTGGCCCAGGCTCGACCATCGAGCTCTCCACCGCTGCGAGGGCGATCCCGCCCGAATCGCCGTCCAGGTCGCCCATCGCACCAAGATGTCGCCCAGGGCCATCGAGAAGCTGATCTCGGACAGGTAGGCGATCGAGGGTCAGCTCACGACGGACGCAGCCGGTTGAGGTCGCGGGCAATGCCGTCGGCCCAGGCGTCGATCCGGCCCCAGTCGCGGTAGTCGCCCTCGGGCATGAACTTCCTGGTGACAAAGCGCTCGATCGTGCTGAGGTTGCTCTCGTCGATGGAGCTGCGGTCCAGCGCGCCGGCGAAGACTCGATGGTCCTTGGCGCCTACGGCCGCCCGAAGTCCGGCTACTTCTTTGGGCTCAACGGGATCGTGCCCGCTCGCCCAACGGCCGACGGGTCCGCTGCTGAAGAGCCAGACCGGGCTCTTGGAGAGGGCCGCGCGATTCCTCCGAACCAGCGCCGCCGCCTCCTTCATCCAGTGCTGTCCGTAGATGCCGCTGCCGATGACGAATGCGTCGCACGCCGGTAGCTCGGCGACTTGCTCCGCCGCCTCGAGCGCGGCATCAAGGCCGGACGCCTCAAGCCGGGCGGCGATCCGTTCGGCGATTCCCCGGGTTGCCCCGAGGCGGCTTCCGTAGACCACGAGAACCTTCATCGCAACAACCTCGTCCCTTGAGTCGCGGCCGCTGCTGCTCCGGAGCGCCCGTCGCGGATCCTGCCGTCTCGCATGTGGACGATACGATCGCACGCCTGGCCCACCTCAGGGTCGTGCGTGACGAGGACGAACGTCTGGCCGTGCTCGCGGTTGAGCCGGCGAAGGAGCCCCAGAACCTCCTCGGATCGAGCCGAATCGAGGTTGCCGGTGGGCTCGTCCGCAAGCACGAGGGAAGGTCTGTTCACGAGGGCTCGGGCGATGGCGACGCGCTGCTGCTCGCCGCCCGAAAGCTCGGCCGGTCGGTGGTCGGCGCGCTCGGACAGGCCGACCAGGCCAAGCGCCTCCAGCGCCGCCTGCCTGGCCTTGTGCCCGCCCACGCCCGCGTAGTCGCAGGCGAGCATGACGTTCTCCACGGCGGTGAGGGTCGGGACCAGGTTGAAGTCCTGGAACACGAAGCCCATCTCGCGGGCCCGGATCCGTGTTCTTTCACCTTCGCCCAGGGCGACCATGTCGCGGCCGTTGAAGCTCAGCTCGGGGCGCGGGCCGTGGTTCGAGTCGGGAGCGTGGAGCAGGCCCAGGATGTGCATCAGCGTGCTCTTGCCCGAACCCGACGGGCCCATGATCGCGACGATCTCGCCCGGCTCGATGCTGACGTCCACGCCGCACAGCGCTTGCAGGGTGTTGCGGCGGCTCAGGCGGTATGTCTTGCGGAGGTTGCGGCCTTCGAGTAGTGCCATGGTTCGTTCTCCTGCTGTGTTGGCGGAATTAGCGGCGGCTATTCGTATCGCAGCGCGGCCACGGGATCGAGGCGCGCGGCGTGAAGGGCGGGCACGAACCCGGCGAGGGCGCCGAGCAGGGTCGAGAAGGCGAGAGCCGTGGCGGCGGTGCCGGCTGTCAACTCGAACAGGATGGTTCCCGACGAGCGGCCGGCGTCGTTGGCGAGCGTCACGATCAGCGCGCCAAGGAACAGTCCGATCGTGCCGCCGATGCACCCGATCAGCGCCGACTCGGCCACGACCTCGCGAACGATTCGAGCGCGGCTGGCGCCGATGGCGCGCTTGATGCCGATCTCGCGGGTCCGTTCGGCGATTGCCATGGCCATCGTGTTGACGACCGACAAGCCCCCTACGACAACGCTGATGAGGCCGATGCCGACCAGAACGGCGTTGAGCATGGCCGCGTACGAGCCGGCCAGGCGGGTGAAGTCACTCGGAGTCATGGTGCCGAGCTCCGGGTCGGCCGCCTTGATCTCGGCGGCGATCGCCTCGGAGCTGGTGCCCGGTCTGGGGTAGACGGTGAATGACGTCACGACCTTCGACGCGGTCAGGTTCGCTGTGACGAGCGACGGCAGCGTCGACAGGTAAAGCCGTTGCGCGGCCGCGAGCGGGACCATCGCCGAGTTGTCGGGCTGAGTCAGCGTCGGCTCGAGGACGCCGACCACTTGGAAATCCTCGCCGCGGAGCGCGATGGTGTCGCCGGCTCGCTTGCCGTACTGGCGGGCGAGATCGCAGCCGAGAACGGTCACGTTCGAGCCCTCGTCCGCTGCGGCGAGAAGTCGTCCCGACGCCGCGCGTAAGACCATCGCCATCCGCCCTTTGTCCGAGCCGGCCACTTCGCCGGTGATCATCGGCGGCAGACCCATCGACATACCCGCCGTATCGTCGGAGATGTTCATGCTCACGCCGGGGACCACAACGTCCACGCCCTCGAGAGACGCGATCCGATCGGCGATGGCTACGTCGACCGGGTTGCTCTTCGGCATCGAGCCACCGCCTCCCCAGACGGTGACTGCGCCGCTGTCGTAGAAGGCGCTGCCCTTGTCCACCATGTCGTTGATCCGGTTCGCCATCGACCCAAAGACGACGAGGGCCCAGATCCCAATCGTGATTCCCAGGATCGTGAGCCCGGTTCGAAGCCTGCGGCGGGCGAGGTTCCTCAACATTCGCATCGATCGTTTCCTTTATGGCGATTTCGTTGGCGTTACGATCGATCGCGAGGGCGGCGGAGCCATCGGGGCAGGCCCCGGATTCCGTTGGGTCCCAATCAGGGTTAGCCCTGTGGCGGCGTCTCGACACCGATGCGAGGATTGCGCGATGAGCACCGTCCTGATCGTCGACGACCACGCCTCATTTCGGCTGCAGGCGCGAGCCCTGCTCGAGGCCGAGGGCCACGTAGTGATGGGCGAAGCAGTCGATGGACTCTCGGCGATCGAGCTGGCCCGCTCACTCCGGCCCGAGATCGTGCTGCTCGACATCGGCCTGCCGGACCTCGACGGCTTCGAGGTCGCGAGGCAGCTGGCGACCGCCGGAGGGGGCCCGATTGTCGTCCTGACCTCGAGCCGCGAGGCGGCAACTTACGGGCTGCGACTCGCGTCCAGCTCGATCGCCGGCTTCATACCCAAGGAAGAACTGAGCGGGCCTGCGCTCGCCGCGCTGGTCGCTCGCGGGCGGCAGTCGCCGGGACCCCGGTCGTGAAGATCGATCGCCGCCGGGCCTTCATTGCGGCGGTCCTGCTGGCGACCGCGGCTTCTTCGGCGATCCCGATCTTCGTGGACGGGTGGTGGCTCGACCTGGGGATGCCCGGTCGGTTCGCCCTGGCCGCCGCCTGCTGGGTCTCCGTTCTGGCCGGGCTGATCGCGCGCGACCGGCGACCCGGGAACCCTATCGGAATGTGGCTCACGATCTCGGGGCTGTGCGCTCCGTTGGCGTACTTGACCGGCGCTGAGTCGCCTCTGTTGATCGTCATCTCGGCTCTCGCGTTCTGTGTCGCCGCAGGGACGGGGGCGGCGGTCTCGATCTCGTTCCCGACCGGCCGGCTGGACGGCAAGGCTCCGACGGCGATCGTCGCCGTGGTAGTGACGTGCCTCGTCTATCGGACCAGGCAGGTCCTCTTCTTCGATCCGGTCAAGTCGGTTCCGGGGTGGACGCATCCGAACCCGCTCTTCGTCGCGCCCGACCCGACGTATCTGAACGTCTTCGACTTCGTCTATGGCGTCTTCGGGATCACCTTCCTGGCGGTGTTCGGGTTCTGGCTGGCGCGGCGGTGGCGGCGCCTCAGTGGGCCGGCGCGGTTGTCGATCGCGCCGGTGCTGGCGGGCGCCCTCTTCTTCGTGGCCACGTCGCTGATCCAGGCCGGCGCCGGCATAGCCGGCGTGCATGGGACGGCGCTCGATGCAGTCCTGTTTGGCCATACCTTGAGCTTCTGCGCCGTCCCGCTCGGCTTCCTGGCCGGGCTGCTGCGCGTCAAGATGGCCCGCTCGGCGATCGCGGACCTGGTCGTGGAGTTGGGCGAGACGCCCGAACCCGCCCAACTTCGTCGGGCCCTCGCGACGGCGTTGGGCGATCCCTCTCTTGCGGTCGTGCTGTGGTCGGCGGAGGAAGCTTCGTTCGTGGACGCCGGAGGGGCGCGGGTGGCCTCCCTCGACGAGGCGGCCGGCGCCAGGGCCGTCACTTTGCTCGAGCGCGACGGAAAACCGCTAGCAGCCATCCTCCACGACCCGGCCCTGCTCGACGACCCGGGGCTCGTGGCGTCGGTCGCGACCGCGGTCCGCCTTACGGTGGAGAACGACCGACTCCAGGCCGCCGTTCGTGCGCAGCTCGCGGAGGTCCGCGCTTCGCGAGCGCGAATAGTCGAAGCGACCGACGCGGAGCGGCGCCGGGTGGAGCGCGATATCCACGACGGCGCCCAGCAGCGCCTCGTCGCCCTGTCACTGGCCATCGGCCGGGCCCGGGGACAAATGGGGCCAACTGCCGATCCGGAGTTGGAGGCCACCCTCGCCCAGGCCTCCGCGGAAGTGCGCGCGGCGCTGACCGAGTTGCGCGAGCTTGCCCGCGGCATCCACCCCGCGATCCTGACCGAGGCCGGGCTGGAGCCTGCCATCCGCTCGCTCGTCGATCGGGCTGCAGTGCCGACCGAGCTGAAGGCCGATCTCCCGCACCGCCTGCCGGCGCCGGTTGAGGCGACCGCCTACTTCGTCGTCTCCGAAGCGCTCGCGAACGTCGGCAAGCATGCCCGGGCCGACTCCGCCTGCGTGACCGTAGCGGTTGCCGGGGACTCGCTCGTCGTAGAAATCCGCGATGACGGTTGCGGCGACGCCGATCCGGGACGCGGGACAGGATTGCGCGGCCTGCGCGACCGGGTCGAGGCAGTCGGTGGAACGCTGGAGACGATCAGCCCGGCCGGCAGCGGCACCACGATCCGGGCGAGTCTGCCGGTGACGGGCGGGACGGCTGAATGACCGACGCGCGACCAATCCGCGTGGTGCTGGCCGACGACTCGGTTCTCCTGCGCGAGGGCGTTGCCCGGCTTCTGACCGAGGCCGGATTCGAGGTGGTGGGCCAGTGCGGCACGGGAGAGGAGCTCCTCACCCTCGTCCGCGACGAGCGGCCGGACGTGGCGGTCGTCGACATCAGGATGCCGCCCACTCAGACGCACGAGGGTCTCGTGGCCGCCGACGCGATCCGGTCGGAGTACGACGGCAGGGTCGGAGTCCTGGTGCTGTCGCAATATGTCGAGACCGAGTTCGCGCTGCGCCTCGTAACCGACGGCGAAGGCGGCGTCGGCTACCTGCTGAAGGATCGCGTCGCCGACGTCGGCGAGTTCGCCGATGCGGTCCGGCGCGTGGCGCGGGGTGGCTCCGTCATCGACCCCGAGGTCGTCGCCTTGCTCGTCAACCGGCGGCGCGCCCGTGGCCCTCTCGACGAGCTGACCGAGCGCGAGCGCGAAGTCCTCGCCCTCATGGCCGAGGGCCGCTCCAACCAGGCCATCTGCGACCGCCTATTCGTCACGCCCAAGACGGTCGAGGCCCACATCGCGAGCATCTTCTCGAAGCTGGAGTTGCTGCCCGCCCCCGACGACCACCGCCGCGTCCTGGCCGTTCTGGCCTATCTGCGCAAGTAGCCGGCACCGGTTGACGCGCTAGGTCCGCGGGCGGCGGCGACCGAGCGCGGGGCTCCCCGAAAGGGCTGGTCCCTTCGGCCCTATCGGCTCCGTATCGGGGTAGGTAAGTTGTGGTCTGGTTCCGTCTGGTCGGGTCCGCCACAACCGCACCATGCAGGCCGGGAGCGGGCCTCGGTGTCCCTCGAGCGGCGGAGCGGGACGGGGCAAGAGGTGAGCCATGCGCATCGTTCGTTTGCTCGTGCCTGCCCTGGTCGCAGTTGTCGTGCTGGGAGGATCCGCAGCGGCCCCCGGTCCGGCG
>JADGQJ010000081.1 GCA_017881885.1 Chloroflexota bacterium | reverse complement strand
ACCTCGCCGCGTGAGAAGCGGGGCAGGACGCGTTCCTTGGTCTCCTGATCGCCGTACTCGTCGATCATCGAGGCGATCTCCTGAAGACCGTAGACGGTCATCAGGCCGCTCTCGGCCCGGGCGACGATCTCGACGAGCATCGAATAGATCGACTCGGGCAGGTTCAGCCCGCCGAATTCGCGCGGCAGCATCGCCCCGAACAGGCCGGCCTGCCGGATGGCCTCGATGGCGTCGAGAGTCGGGGCGGTGTAGGTGACCTCGCCGTCCAGGAAGTGGGCGCCTTCCTCGTCGGCCTCGGCCGCGCGGGGAGCGATGCGTTCGCCGCAAATCTCGCCCATCACCCCGAGGATGATCGCGTAGTTGTCCTTCGCGTCGGCGTAGTTGCGCGGCGCACCGGGGTATTCGGCGGCCTCGGAGTAGCCGTGCTCCTTGAGTTCGAGCGCCTCGCGCAGATCGATCTGCTCGAGACGGAACTGGAGGTCCGGGTTGTCGCTGAAGAAGTTCTCGCTCATTCGGCTTCTCGCTGGTCCATGGAACGCTCGCGCAGGGTTTTGATGATCAGCGGCAGCACCTCACCGACGTCGCCGACGATGCGGTAGTGCGCGATCTGGAACATCGGCGCGTTGGGGTCCGTGTTGATGGCGATGATCTTGGACGACTGATCCATGCCGGCCCGATGCTGGATCGCGCCGGAGATGCCGGCGGCGATGTACAGGCGAGGCCGAACGGTGGTGCCGGTCTGGCCGACCTGGTGGGCCCGGTCGATCAGGCCCGCGTCCACGGCCGCGCGTGAGGCGCCGACTTCGCCGCCCAGCAGGTTGGCCAGCTCTCGGAGGAGTGCGAACTCGTCGGCAGTTTCGATACCGGCGCCGCCGGCAACGATGACCGGAGCGTCCTTGAGCTTGATCGTGGACTTGCGGACCTGGCGGCTCAGGACCTGCAGGACCAGGTCGCCCGGATCGAAGACCGGCGCGATCTTCTCGACCACGCCCACGCGGGCCGCGTCGGCGGCCGGCTTGCGCATGACGCCTTCCCGTACGGTGGCCATCTGCGGCCGGGTGTGCGGGTTCACGATCGTGGCGATGAGGTTGCCGCCGAACGCCGGTCGGATCTGGAAGAGCAGATCCTTGTAGGTCTTGTCTTCCTTCTTGACGTAGTAATCGCCGATCTGTAGATCGGTGCAGTCCGCCGTGAGGCCGCAGCGCAGGGCGCTGGCTACGCGCGGGGCGAAGTCGCGACCGTTCGGCGTCCCGCCGATCAGGAAGATCTCAGGCTTGCGCTTTCGGGCTTCCTCGATCGCGACACGGGCATATGGCAGGGTCCGGTACAGGGCCAGCTCTTCGTGGTCGGCCAGCAGCACGCGGTCGGCGCCGTGGGCGATGACCTCCTGCGCCAGCGCATCCACCTCGTGGCCGCACAAGAGACCCACGACCTCGAAACCCAGTTGATCGCCCAGCTCGCGGGCCTTGCCGGTCAGCTCCAGGCTGACGTCGGCGATCACGCCGTCGGTGTGCTCGATGAATACCCAGATGCTTTGCTTCTCTGACATCTCTCGCCTACCCCACGATGTATTCGTGGACCAGCTCCGCGATCATCGCCTTGATCGCTTCGGCTGTGGGGGCGATGGTCTTGCTCTCGGTGCTCTCCAGGACCACGAAGTTGACCTTGTGGACCTGCGTCGGCGAGCCGGCCAGCCCGATGCTGCCCTCGGTCGCGCCGATGTCCTCGGCCGTCCAGACGGGGATCTTGAGATCGCGCTTGGTGAGGTAGGCGTCGAGAGCCTCGTCCGACTCGAACTCGGGCCACTGCGCCCGAATTGCCGTGTACTCGCTCGGGACGGCGGCGAGCTTGCGCTCCATCTGGCGGCGAACGCTGGCGGGTCGAGGCGTATTGGCCGAGCCGACCACGGTGAGAAGGACCGGCATCGTGCAGCGGACGATCTCCGAACCGGAGTCGAGGGCGCGTTCGGCGGTGACGTGGGTCGAGGTGATCTCGATGATGGTCTCGGCGTAGGTGATCTGCGGGATGCCGAGCTTCTCGGCGGTTTGCGGACCGACCTGGGCGGTGTCGCCGTCGATCGCCTGGCGGCCGCACAGCACGAGGTCGAAGGGACCGGCCTTCTGCACCGCGCACTGCAGGACGTAAGAGGTCGCGAGAGTGTCCGCCCCGGCGAACCTGCGGTCTGTGAGCAGGATGACCCTGTCGGCGCCGCGGAAGAGGCAGTCGCGCAGGATGTTGGCGGCCTTGGGCGGGCCCATCGTGATGACGGTGACCGTGCCGCCCGTTCGCTCCCTGATATCGAGCGCCATCTCGAGGGCGTTGAGGTCTTCCGGGTTGAAGATGGCGGGCAGCGCGCCTCGGTTCATGGTGCCGTCTTTCGTCATCACCTCGCCGGTGATGTTGTGAGTGTCGGGCACCTGTTTCACGAGCACGGCCGAATGAATGGGTCTCTGGTCGGTCATCCTGTCTCCGGGAGCCGCTCGCTGACGACGGGCGGGGGATCTTCGCGGAAGGGCTGGCCCGGGTTCGGGCGCCTCCCGGGTGGCGCGGTCCCGCAGGCGATTCCTCCCACCCGCAGGTCCGGCGCGAACTATACCCCGCCGCGGGGGCGGGACGTGGCCCGCGGCGACGCGCGGCGGCTGCGGAGTGGCACCGCCGAATGGCGCCACCGAGCGGCGCGGAGGATCGCCCCGTGGCGCGCCGTCGCCATCCCCGGGCCACTATGCGACGATCCGCGCGATGAGCAACTCACCAGCCGCCGACTCCGCCGCCGATCTTCGGCTCCGATTGAGCGGCGTGCGGGCACTCATGCTCGACATGGACGGCGTGCTCGTGCTGAGGGGTGAGTTGATCCCGGGCGCGGTCGAGGCGCTGGCGGCGCTCGATGCCCGAGGTATCCCGTATGTGATCGGGACGAACACATCGCTCGTGAGCCGAACAACGCTGGCTCGGGAGTTGGGCCGGGCCGGACTGCCCGTCACAGCCGACAGGATCGTGAGTGCGGCGTCCGCTGCGGCCGGCCACGTTCGCCGGCGATTCGGACGGGAGCCGCTGTACGTGCTGGTCGCGCCCGATGCTCTTGCCGAGTTCGAGGGACTGACGCTCCTCTCCCACGACGCCGCCGCGATGCCGGGGGCGCGCGCCGCGGCGGTGGTGGTTGGCGATGCCGCCGAGGAGTTCACGCCCCGGAACATGCAATCGGCCTTCGCGCTGTTGCGGAACGGCGCGCGCTTCGTCGCGATGCACAAGAACCGCTGGTGGTTGACCTCGGCCGGTGTGATGCTCGATGCGGGCGCCTACGTCGTGGGTCTGGAGTACGTGACGCAGCGGCGTGCCCTTGTCGCCGGTAAGCCTTCGCGGACCTTCTTCGCCGAAGGAGTGAGGCGGCTCGACGAGATGGAGAGACAGCGGGATGCCGTGGGGCCCGGCGCCCACCGTCTCTCCGCCGCCGAAGTCGCCGTGGTCGGCGACGACCTCTGGAACGACGTCCTCGGCGGCCAGAGAGCAGGGCTGCGGGGAATCTTCGTTCGATCTGGCAAACACGGCGACGCCGAACTGGCGCGCATCACCACCGAACGCGGCGGGCGGGCGCCGGACGCGACAGCTCCCTCGATCGTGGAGGTCGTCGCCGCCCTGGTCGGCTGATCGCCCGGCCGAACCGACCGCCTACTGGGACGTAAGCCAGCTTCCGAAGCGGGCGAAGCGCAAGACGTCCGGGTAGTCATCCGTGATCGGCTGCTCGGCCGGGCCGACGACAGACCACCCGTCCGACGCCAGCGGCGCGAGCTGATCGGGAACCAGCGTTGCCACGACCCAGTCGCAAGCCTTTGCCCCATCCTCGATCTCGGCCGCCGTCGGTGAGAAGGTACGGCCTTCCGCGGTCATTCCAAGCCGCTTGACGCCCGCGGCCACGGCCGGGGCCAGGTCGTAGTAGCGATTCGAGACGTGAACGACCAGGAGACCGCCCGGCTTCAGAACGCGCAGGTCGTCCTGGAGCGCCTCAACCGTCAGGAGATGAGTCGGGATCGCGTCGCCGGAGAAGGCATCGAGGATCAGCACGTCGTAGCTCGCGTCGGGGATGGTACGCAACTCCAGGCGGCCGTCGCCGACGATCACTGCCGGTCGATTCGGCGCCTCCGAGAGGTATGTGAAGAGATTCGGGTCCTCGGCGACCCGCACGACTGCCGGGTCGATCTCGAAGTAGGTCATGTAGTCGTTCGGTCGCTCGTAGGACGAGATCACGCCGGCGCCCAGGCCGATGATCCCCATCTTCTGCCCGCCCCGCGCCTGGGCCAGGGCCATGACGTCGCCCAGCGGCCCGCGGCGGTCGTAGTAGCTGCGCGGCTGGCGGCTGCGGGCCGGGTCGGTCCACTGGCTGCCGTGCGGAGTGGTGCCGTGCCACATCGTCGTGACGCCGTCGTCTCGCTTGACGACCACGACCCCGAAGAAGTCGCGCTCGCTGTAGATGGGCGCGAGCGGCTGGACCAGAACGACCGCAGCCAGCACGACGGCGGTCATCGTCGTCAGCATCCTCGGCTTCGCGCCGACGAGCAGGATCAGCCCGCCGATTACGAGGAACGGGACCACCGCGACGAGCACGATGGGCCGAGCGAGCGCGATGGGGACGCAGCAGGCGGCGCCGATGACGATGAACGGCGCGAGCCGGCCGCGAGCGCCGGCGACGAAAGGCCCGAGGTCGAGCCCGGGTTTGGTCGGCGGTTGCGGCTCTCCGGCCGTCGGGGCAGTTGCGGGTACCTCGTCAGAAGCCGCGGCGGTCTTCTGCCGCCCGGCCGCCGCCGCGCCGCCGCGGAGCCTGGTCGCCAGGACGGGGATGCCGGCCAGCGCCGCGACCAGGAGCATCGGGTACTCCCAGATGCCTGGGAAGACGACCGGCGCGACGAACCCGACGAACGCTCCGCCCAACACGCCGCCCGCCGAAACGACGAGATAGAAGAACGTGAGGCGGGACGGTCCCGGCCGGTCGGCCGCCAGCGCCCCGTGGAGCGTGAGGGCGATCACCGCGAACCCGGACAGCTCAAGGAGCAGCAGCGGCAGCGTCGGCCACAGGGCGGAGTACCCGAAGGGGACCCACAGCAAAGTGGCCATCGCCGGCGCGAGCGCGGTAGCGACGGCCACAGGGCGGCGGCCACGCGCGGAGAAGGCGACGATGAAAGTCGCGAGGTAGATCCCGAGCGGCCCGACCCACAGCAGCGGCGCGGAGATGAGGTCCGCGGTTATGAAGTTGGTCACGGCCGAGAGGAGGCCGCACGGTACGGCGGCCAGGAAAAGCCAGCGGGCCATGCGCCGCACCGCGAGCCGTTCGGGGGCGGGCGCGCTCGAAGCACCCCCGGCCGCCACTCCCCCGGCCGCCACTCCGCCGGCCATACCACCGGCACGCCCAGCGGCCCACACCCGAAGCGATCCGACCACGACCAGCAGCACCAGAAGCAGCCCGAAGCAGGCGCCCCACACGACCCGCTGCGTGCCGAGCCCGAGAGCCGGCTCGATGAGGAGTGGATACGCGAGGAGCGCAAGCAGCGAACCGGCGTTGCTCACCACGTAAAGCCGATACGGGTCCTTGCCCGCGCCGGCACTCGCCGCGGCGCCGGCCGAGGACGAAAGCACGGTCGTCAGCCAGGCCGACAGGAGCGGCGTCGTTGCGCATAGCACGAACGAGGGCAGTCCGACCGCCACCGCCAGCGTCAGGAGCACCTGCAGCACCGGGTGCATCGAATCGAAGTGGATGTCGGCCATCGTCGGACCGAAGACGAGCGCCGCGACGGCAACCCCTGCCAGGATTAGATGGACGATCGGCCCGAGGCGCCCCAGCCGCGTCACCGAGACATGCGCGTACAGGTATCCGAGCAGCAGGATCAGCTGGAAGAAGCCGAGGGTCGTCGCCCAAACGGAGGGCGCGCCGCCCAGAAGCGGCAGCAGGAGCAGCCCGACTATCAGTTCGAGCGTGAAGAGCAAACACGCCGAAAGCCCGATCGCGACCGAGTATGCCCACCCGGCGACTGCGATCAGGCCGGTCCTGTCCAGGCCCGCCGAGGGCGATCCCGATGAGTTGGGTTCCACGCGAGCGGCGTCGGGTGTCCGAGTGGCTGTCATGGCGACAAATCGTGAGCCACGCCGAAACCCTGTCAATGGGCCGCCCGGGTGGAAGGAAGGGCTATTCGGCGCCCGCAACAGGCGGAGTATGCCGCCGCACTCGAAGATTCTTCCCCCGACTCGGATGAGAGTGAGGGTTCTCATCCTCGCGACCGGCGCGCCACTCAGCCGAGAATTCACAACAAGGCATGGCGATCCATGGCCTGGAAGCTCCCGGCGCTCGCCCGGAGCGCGGGAGGTAGGCCTCCCGAACCTGCATCCAAATGGAGGAAAGCCGTTATGGGCATCATCGCCTGGATCGTCCTTGGGGCCATCGCCGGCTTCATCACGAACATGCTAATGGGCGGCTCGGAGGGTGTCATCGCCACGATCCTTCTGGGCATCATCGGTGCCGTCGTCGGGGGTTACCTGGCCGGCACGCTCCTGAAGGTCGCCGACGTGACCGGCGTCAATCCCGAGAGCATCGTGGTCGCCGTCATCGGTGGCGTCGTGGTGGTCGCGGTGTACCGGCTGTTCATGGGCGGGCGCAACGGCTCTCAAGCTTGATCTCTTGACCCCGTGGGACCGGTCGGCATCCAGACGCGGGCCGGTCCCACGGCTACCCCAATCGGTCGAGGCAGTCCAGCCCCGGCTACGCCCGGTTCCCATCGGTAGGAGCGCACCATGAATGCTTCCGAAGTTCGTCACGCGGGCAGCGATGTCTCCAAGACGGTGATCGACGCGGCCGCCGACTTCGCGTCGAAAGCACAGGACAGCGCCGCTGCCGCGCTGGCGGGCGCCAGGGCCACAGCCGACGAGGTGGGGACGCGCCTGCCCGGCATCGCATCTGCCGGCGCTGAAGGAGCCGCCGAGTCCGTGAGAATGCTCCAGGAGTTGTCCGATCCGAGGCTCCAGCTTCTGATCGCATTCTCCCTGGGCGTCGGGGCGGGTCTCTGGATGGCCGGTGCTCCGCGTCTCGTCACCCTCGCAGCGTTGTCTCCCGCTCTGGTGGTCGGCGTCGCTATTGCATCGCGCAAGCAGGACGGTAAGGGCCGCGGCCACCGGTAGCCTCGGACGGGCGTAGCCGGCCAACTGCTCGCCGGAGGCTGGGCCGCGATGAATCGCCGTTGAGCGGCGGATCCGGGCTTTGATACTGCGCGCGGTAGACTGATCGCAGATGGCTGTGCCCTGCTGCGGGCGCGCGCCTCGCGGCGGTACAGCCAGGTCACGGTGCCCGGCACCAGGAGCGCGTTCCGATGGCCGCGACGTCTGAACCCAGGCTCAAGATCACCTACGCCACGCTGCGAAACGACAACGAGCAACTCCACGCCTCCTACGACGCCGGCCTCGTGACCGCGCGCGGCGAGCTCGGCGGGACGCACGGCGTTTTCATCAACGGAGAGTGGCGCCCGGCCAAGGGGACCTTCGAGAAGCGCTCGCCGATCGACGGTTCGCTCGTCGGCCACTTCGCAAAGGGCACGCGCGCAGACGTGCGCGATGCCGTGGCCGCCGCCCGTGCCGCGGCGCCGGGCTGGGCTCGCACCCCGTGGCTGGAACGGATCGCGGTCATGCGCCGCATGGCGGATCTCATCAGCGAGCGGCAGATGGAGCTCGGGGCGCTTATGGCGATCGAGGTCGGCAAGAACCGGCTCGAGGCGCTCGGCGACGTCGAAGAGACCGCCGACCTGATCCGCTACTACTGCGACCAGCTCGAGGCCAACGACGGTTTCGAGCACTCGATGGGCAACCTCGGCGATCCGACCGTCCACACTCGCTCTGTCCTCAAGCCGCACGGCGTCTGGGCCGTCATCAGCCCCTTCAACTTCCCGATGGCCCTCTCCGGCGGACCCGCCGGCGGCGCGCTCGTGGCCGGCAACGCGGTCGTCTACAAGCCCTCGAGCGACGCCCCGCTATGCGGCGTCAAGCTGGCCGAGATCGCGGACCTGGCCGGCCTGCCGCGCGGCGTGTTCAACATGGTCACCGGCCCGGGCGGCACGGTCGGCGCCGAGCTGCAGGAGAACGAGGGGATCGACGGCCTGCTCTTCACCGGCTCGTACGAGATCGGGTTCGAGCAGATCTTCAAGACCTTCAGCAAGCGATTCCCCAAGCCGGTCGTGGTCGAGATGGGCGGCAAGAATCCGGCCATCGTCAGCGCCAGGGCGGACCTCGAAGAGGCGGCCGAAGGGATCATCCGCTCGTCCTTCGGTTTCGCCGGCCAGAAATGCTCGGCCTGCAGCCGAGTCTACGTCGAGGCGCCGGTCTACGCGGCTCTCCTCGAGCAACTCGTGGCCAAAACAAAGGCGCTCACCATCGGCGACCCGACGGAGCGCAAGGTCTGGCTCGGACCGCTGGTGAATGCCGCTGCCGTCGCCACTTACGATGCCGCGGTCGCCGAGGCGAAGCGGGACGGCCGGATCGTCTTCGGCGGCGAACGTCTCAAGGGCATGCCGAGCGATCTGTTCGTTGCGCCCACGATCGTCGCCGATCTGCCGTTCGAGCACCGCATCTGGCGCGATGAGCTGTTCGTGCCGCTCGTTGCGGTGGGCCCGGTCAAGTCGCTGGACGAAGCCTTCGAGCGAGCCAACGACACGATCTACGGCCTCACGGCCGGCTTCTTCAGCGACGATCGCGAGGAAGTAGAGCGCTTCAAGGAGGCGATCGAAGCCGGCGTCATCTACATCAACCGCCGCGCCGGCGCGACAACCGGCGCCTGGCCCGGCATCCAGCCTTTCGGTGGCTGGAAGGGCTCCGGTACCACCGGCAAGGCTTCAGGCGGGATGTACTACGTCCAGCAGTTCATGCGCGAGCAATCGCAAACGCTCGTCGACTAGCGGCGGCGTTCCCGCACGGAGGTGAGACGTGTCGTTCAACGAGGACATCGTCAAGGCCGCGAAGGCCAATACGTATTTCCGCGAGGTTCTGGCGACCGGGCCGCACACCCAGGTGGTGGTGATGAGCATCCCGCCCGGCGGCGACATCGGCTCCGAGGTTCACCACGGCGTCGACCAGGTGCTGGTCTTCGTGCAGGGCGAAGGAGAGGCAATCCTGAACGGCGAGAAGAGCGCCGTCGGCGTCGACCGGCTCGTCCTCGTCCCGTCGGGTACCCGCCACAACTTCGTGAACACCGGCAAGACGGACCTCAGGCTATACACCGTTTACGCTCCGCCCGAGCACGCGCCGGGCACCATCCACAAGACCAAGGCCGAAGCCCAGGCAGCCCACGAAGTCGAGCCCAAGGCGAAGTAACCGTGGCGCGTGGGCCGGCTGAAGGCCCGGAATGGTCGAATGGGAGCCGCTAAGACGGCCCCTATTCTCAGGCGAGCCGTGGGCGGAGATGCCGCCGCCCTGGCCGCACTTGCCGGCGAGCTCGGGTATCCGGCGGAGCCGTCCGAACTGGGCTGGCGACTCGAGTCGCTCCCGTCCGACGACGAGGTCTGGGTTGCCGTTGTCGATGGCGAGGTCGTCGGCTGGATCCATTGCGCCGTTCGCCGCTCTCTGGTCGTCGAGCCGAATGTCGAGATCCGCGGCATCGTCGTCGGCGAACGATGGCGTCATCGCGGCGTCGGCCGGAGACTGATGGAACTGGCCGAGCGGCTGGCCGCCGAGCACGGCCTGTCTGCCGTTCGACTTCGGTCGGGCGCCCAGCGCGACGGCGCGCACGCCTTCTACCGTGCACTCGGCTACCGAGAGCTCAAGACCCAGCGCGTCTTCATCCGGGATCTGGGGGAGTAGCGCAGCCGGCCGTTCGGCGGCTTTGGTCCCGCCCCTCAGCTATACTTGCCTGACTATCCAGCCTGCATAAAGGCTATCCGGTCCAGCCGCCGCCGCGACCGTCCCGTGGCGACGTCCAACTCTGTCGAGGTGCATCGTGACCCAGGCTCCCGGCAAGCTCGTCATGGCTCCCGCCGTTCCGCACATCGTCACCGAGCTGCCCGGCCCCAAGGCCCGCGCCCACCTCGAGTTCGACCGCCAGTGGACCTCGCCGAGCGTCCCGCGCGCCTATCCCGTCGTTCCCGTGCGCGGCGAAGGCTGCACCATCGAGGACATCGACGGCAACCTCTTCCTCGACTTCAACGCCGGCATCGCCGTGACCTCCACCGGCCACTGCCACCCGGACGTCGTCCGGGCGATTCAGGACCAAGCCGCGAAGCTGATCCACTACAGCGCGGACTTTTACCTGCCCATCTACGCAGAGACGTGCGCCGAGCTGGCTCGCATCGCGCCGATGAAGGAGAAGTGCCGGGTCTTCCTGAGCAACTCCGGAACGGAGGCGGTCGAAGGCGCCATCAAGCTCGCCCGCTTCACGACCAAGCGCCAGTACCTCGTCGCATTCCTGGGCGCGTTCCACGGCCGGACCTACGGGTCCGTCTCGCTGACGGCGTCGAAGGCGAAGTACCACGCCGGTTTCGGGCCGATGCTGCCGGGCATCTTCCACGCCCCGTTCGGCCACGTCGCGGACCTCAAGTGGTTCGATGAGACCCTCTTCAAGCACCTCGTGCCCGCCAACGAAGTGGCGGCGATCATCGTCGAGCCGATCCAGGGCGAGGGCGGCTACGTCGTCCCCGAGGATGGGTTCATGCAGGGCCTGCGACGCATCTGCGACGAGCACGGCATTCTGCTGATCTCCGATGAAGTCCAGGCCGGCGCCGGTCGAACCGGCAAGATGTGGTCGATCCAGAACTGGGACGTGGAGCCGGACATCGTCGCGACGGCGAAAGGCATCGCCAGCGGCATGCCGATCAGCGCCTTCATTGCCCGCGAGTCGCTCATGACCCAGTGGGGTCCCGGCGCCCACGGCACGACGTACGGCGGTAATCCGCTCGCTTGCGCCGCCGCGCTCGAGACGATCAAGCAGCTCGAAGGCGGCCTGATGGCCAACGCCAGGGCCCGCGGCGAGCAGCTGATGACCGGCCTTCGGGCGCTGCAGGCTCGGTTCCCCGCCATCATCAAAGACGTCCGAGGCATCGGTTTGATGATCGGCGTGGAATTTGACACGCACGAGCACGCGGCCGCCGCGGAATGGGCCAGCTTCCAGCGTGGAGTGCTGGTCCTCGAAGCCGGGATGACGGTCGTGCGAATGGCGCCGCCCCTCGTCCTGACCGAGGACGAGGCTGCCATCGGCCTGCGCCTCTTTGGCGAGGCCGTGGCCGAGGTCGCGGCCAAGTAGAGTTGCAGTGGTCGCTCGGGCGGCGCCGACCAACCGCCGCCCGTA
>JADGQJ010000187.1 GCA_017881885.1 Chloroflexota bacterium | reverse complement strand
CGCCGATCGGAAACCCGCCGGGACCGTCCGGGAATCGAGTCGGAGGGCGTTGGATGGCTATGGAGCAGCCGATTCGACTCGGCGTCGTGGGTCTCGGCCTGATCTGGCAGGCCGTCCACATGCCGAACCTGCTGGCGCTTCGCGACCGCTTCCAGGTGACGCATGTCTGCGATCTCTCGGCGTCCTTGGCGAAGAGCACGGCATCAGACCTCCCGGGCGCGGTGACGAGCTCGACCGACTGGCGCTCGGTCTGCGACGACCCCGATCTGGACGCGATCCTGTTCCTGACCCCAGGCGACCACGCGCCGCAGGTCCTGCGCGCCCTCCAGGCCGGCAAGCACGTCCTGGTCGAGAAGCCCCTCTGCGTGACGGTGCGCGAGGCGCGCGATCTCGAGCGGGCGGCCGCAGCGGCCAACCGCGTGCTCCAGGTCGCCTACATGAAGATGTACGACCCGATCATCGAGCAGGCTCGCGAGTCCCTCGCGTCGGTCGGCGCGAGGAGAATCGTCCGGGTCACGGTGCTGAATCCTGCAGATGCTCCGCAGTTCGACCACGTCGCCCTGCGACGCCCCGCCGATGTCGACCCTGCCGCGATCGAGGCCGACAGCGCCTACGCGCTCGAACGATCGGGCGAGGCGCTCGGAGACGCACCGCTGGCGCTCCGTCAGCTCTATTGGGGCGCCCTCCTCGGTTCCGTCTGTCACGAGCTGTCCCTCCTGCGGGCCCTCGGGATCGGCCTGCCCGAACGTTTCGAGGCGGCCCGCGCCTGGCCGTTCCGTCTGGATGGTTCAGCCACGGAACCGCCCTGCCTGCACGGGGTGGCGGACCTGGGAGACGGGAGCGAGCTCCAGCTGTCGTGGGCGTGGCTGCCGGACTACCCGGACTACACCGAGGAGGTCGCCGTCTTCGGCACACAGGGCCGACTCCGCCTCGAGATGCCCGGCCCGTACCTGCCGGCTCATCGCGCGTCGCTCCACCTGGAGGGCGTCTCCAACGGGATCCGTGCCTCGACGACCTACCGGGCGGGTCACACGACCGGCTTCGTCCGCGAGCTCGAGGCGTTCGCCGCATCCGCGACGGAGGGGGCTCCCGTCCTCTCCACCGCCGCGGGAGCCGCCGCGGACCTCGCATGTCTGCAGCAGTTCGTGGCCGCCCTCGCAGCGGGCAGCGGCATCGCAGTCAAGACGGAGGTGGTGGCATGACGATACAGATCGGGACGGCGCCGGTCAGCTACGGGATCTTCGGAACCTCCGGTGATCGCAATGCCGGCGAGACGCTCCTCGACAGCGCGGCCGCCGCCGGCTTCAGCGGCCTCGAACTTGGGCCGCCGGCCCTCTTCGGGACGCCTCGCGAGACGGCCGAGCGCTTCCGTCGACGGGGGCTCGAGATCGTCGCCTCGTACATCCCGATCCACTTCGCCGCCGACGACGCAACGGTCGCTGCCGACTTCGCAATGATGCGCCGAACCCTCGAGGAGCTGACTGCCGGGGGGGCCACGACGGCCCTGGCCATCCTCGCGGATGAGGGCTCGGAGATCTTGCGGAGCAACCCGGCACGCAGCTGGACGGATCGTTCGCTGGCCCTGGACGACGCCGGCTGGCGCCTGCTCGGCGAGCGCCTGGACCGGGCCATGGCCATGGTGGCCACGTTCGGCATTCGCACCAGCTTCCACCCGCACATCGGGACCTTCGTCGAGTCCCCCTGGGAGGTGGACCGTTTGCTCGAGCTGTCGGACATCCGGCTGACCCTCGACACGGGGCACTTCGCGCTTGCCGGCGCCGATCCGGCCGCAGCGCTGGAGCGCCTCGGCGACCGGGTGAACCATATCCACGCGAAGGACGTCCGACTCGAGGTCCTGCGGCGCGCCAAGGAGGAGCGCCGCGCCGACTTCGAGACGTGGTGGGCGGACGTCTCCTGCCCGCTCGGCCAGGGAGATGTCAATCTCGAAGCCTTCCTCGACGTGCTGGTTGCCCAGCGCTACAAGGGCTGGATCGTGATTGAACAGGACCGGGCTCCGACGGCGGCGGCCGCCTTCGCCGACGTCGCAGGGCAGGAGGCGGCAAACCGCGAGTGGATCGAGGCTGCCCTCCTCCGCCGTGGAGCCGACCTCGGGGGACGGCCCGGCAAGTAGCGCGATCAGTTGGCCGCGACCAGTCGCGAGGAAGTCGTCGCCCGTGTGGCGGGCCCAGGCCGGAGTCGTGACCTTCCCGGTGCGGACCTCGAGCGCGGCGAGCAGTCCGACCACGTCGGCCACCTTGCCTCCAGGGCGGGATCGGTGCTGAACTTGAAGGTCTCGACACGGTGCGGCCTAAGGTGAACAGCCCCCGAGATGTAGCGACACATCTCGGTCATCGTGGCCGCATCTTCCGCGCCCCGGTGAGCGCCTGCAAGGGGGTCTGACCGCGGTGAGTCGGCCGGTGTGGGCTCGCTCCTCGTTGTAGAAGCGCAGGTAGGCGGCGAGGTCGCGGACGAGGGCGCCCACCTTGGGCACGAGGCTCCGCGCGAACGAAGGCCGCCAGCACTCCTCGAGGATTGTGCGCTGGACCCGCTCGACGGCCCCGTTCGTCGCCGGTCGACCCGGGCGGATGAACGTCTGGCGGGCCCCGAGCCCTGCGATCGTCGCCCCGAACTCGGCCGAGCGGAACTCCGAGCCGTTGTCGGTCAGGACCCGGGTGCCGCCCAGGTCGTCTTGAGGCGCCGCCTGAAGGGTTCAACTTCCGCGATTCGTGGTCTTGCGGCACCGGTAGCATGCGTTCTCCTCTGCCGGAAGGAGCTCCATGCTGTTCTCGCTTCTGTACTTCCTGATCCACCGTCTCCTCGGAGTCGGAGGTCGCCGAGCAGATGAGAAGGACATCGAGCTCCTGGTGCTCCGGCACCAGGTGAAGGTGCTCCAGCGGCAGGTGTCGCGCCCGCGACTCAACCGTCTCGACCGGGTCCTGTTCGCGGCGGCGAGCACGAGGTTGCCGAGAAGCAGCTGGTCTTCGTTCGTAGTGCGGCCGGAGACCTTGCTGCGCTGGCATCGGGAACTCGTCCGGAGGAAGTGGGCCTATCGGCGGATGGGGCGCCCCGGACGGCCGCCGATCGACCCCAACGTCAGGGATCTCGTCGTCCGCCTGGGCCGGGAGAATCCGCGCTGGGGATACCAGCGGATCCGCGGGGAGCTCCTCAAGCTCGGGATCAGGATCTCCGCGACGACGGTCCGGACGATCCTGCTTCGCCACGGCCTGGATCCTGCGCCACGCCGGGGCGGCCCAACCTGGACCGAGTTCCTGCGGTCTCAGGCGTCGGGCATCCTCGCGACCGACTTCTTCACCGTCGAGACGATCGGTCTCAAGACGCTCTACGTCCTGTTCTTCATCGAGCTCTCCACGCGACGAGTTCACCTGGCCGGCGTGACCGAGCACCCTGACTCGGCCTGGGTAACGCAGCAGGCGAGGAACCTTGCCATCGAAGAGCGGTTGTCGGGTGTCCGGTTCCTACTGCGCGACCGGGACGCCAAGTACTCGGGACCCTTCGATGCGGTCCTCCGCGCCGAGGGCGTCCGCGTCATCCGAACCCCGATCCGGGCACCTCGGGCGAATGCCTTCGCGGAGCGGTTCGTGGGGACCGTGCGCCAAGAGTGCCTCGACCACGTCCTGATCTACGGTCGTCGGCACCTCGAGCGAGTGCTTCAGGCGTACGTTGCCCACTACCTCCATGAGAGACCACATCGGGGACTCAGCTTGGCCGTTCCGGCCTGTGACCGAACACCGCAGGTCCGGAGGGCGACTCAGACGCCTGTCGAGCGGCGGGACGTGCTCGGCGGTCTGATCCATGAGTATCGCCGGGCGGCCTGATCCGGATTGTTGAACCCTTCAGGTCTCGGCGCCGGTCGGCGCGTTTCGCTCAGTCATCGCGTCGACCCTCCCGTTCGCCCCTGCGCTGCGCCTGCCACGCCACCCCAACGCGGGCGCCGCGCGCCGCGACGGCTTCGCGGAAGCCTTCGCAAGACCTGTCGAATCGACGGCGCGCGAGGCGTCGCAACCCGAC
>JADGQJ010000186.1 GCA_017881885.1 Chloroflexota bacterium | reverse complement strand
ACGTTCTTGTGCGCCGCCCCGAGAGCCTTGACCCACAGGTATTGCGGTCGGTTCGTGTCCTGATACTCGTCGACGTGGAGATAGCGCCACCGACCCTGGTATCGCTCCAGGACCGCGGGCGCCTCGTTGAAGAGCCGCACGGCCTCGAGCAGGAGGTCGTCGAAGTCGAGCGCCGCCGCCGAACGCAACCTCGTCTGGTAGCGACGGTAGAGCCGGGCGATCTCACGCTCACGATGCGTGTGGGCGTTCTGGGCCAGGAAGTCGGCGTCGATCATCTCGTTCTTAGCCCGAGAGATTGCGCCCAGGATCGCGCTCGGCTTGTACTCGCCGGTGACCGGCAGGTCGTCTTCGCGCAGGATCACCTTCAGGAGCGCCTGTTGGTCGTCCGTGTCGTAGACGACGAAGTGCGGGTCGATGCCGATCGCGGCGCCGTCGCGGCGCAGGACTCGGGCGCACAGGGCGTGGAATGTGCCCATGGCGACCTCTCGGCCGGCCTCTTCGCCGACGAGCCCGGTGATGCGGGCGCGAAGCTCCGCGGCGGCCTTGTTGGTAAAGGTCACCGCCAGGATCTGCCACGGCCTGACGCCTTTGACGCCGATCAGGTAGGCAACCCTGTGCGCGAGCACGCGCGTCTTGCCGCTGCCCGCGCCGGCCAGGATCAGGACCGGGCCGTCCGTAGTGCGAACCGCCCGCTGTTGCTCCGGATTGAGGCGGGCCAGGATCCGCTGGGCCAGGGCATCGGTCGCGGCCTGACGTTCGGCCAGTGCGATCGGCTCCGGCTCGAACGGAGACGACTCCATGGGCTCGAGGCGCGCCCCATCGAAAGCCTCCGGCGGAGCTTCGTCGGGTGGCGGAGGAATCTCGTCGGGGGCGCCCGGAGACGGCCCCTCGAGAGGCGTTGAGGAACCGTCCGGATCGGTCTCGATCTTGCGGCCTTCCGACCCGGCGTCCGACAGAGGAGTCACCCCGAGATTGTAGAAGCGGTTCGTTGGCGCCGGGTTACCGACGCCCGAGGTGCTAGGTGGCCGCCGGCACTTCCAGGCCCGGGTTCGAGACCTGGCCCGCGGCCGGGGCCTTGATCGCGCCGATGGCGTTGAACTGGGACAGGACCAGGCGGATCGCGGCGGAGCCGGCCTTCGGATCGCTGGTGTACAACTCCATCCGTTCGACGAAGAAACTGCCCTCCAGGATCCACAGTTCCACGGTCGAGTTGCCCACGGACTCGCCGCCGAGCCCGGTGTCCTTCTTGACCACGTCCGGCGTTGCCACGACCCGGATGTGATAGGCCATGCCACCGGCCTCCTGGACGGTGCCCAGCAGCTGCGGCTTCAGGCTCTTGTCGGCCGCGGCGGAGAGGATCGTGAGGACGTAGGCTGAGGGGCCGGCCGACTTGTCCGCCGGATTCATCGGCAGGTTCGTGGTGGCGTCGGCCGTGTACTTCGACTCGCCAGGAGCCCGCATGTAAGAGTTGGCCCCGACGACCAGCATCTCCCCGGCGAAGTTCGGAAGACCCGGCAACGTGCCCGTTATGTGAGCCGTTGCGTTGGCCAGATCGAGATCGCCGCTGGCGGTAGTGCCATCGAGCGGGATCGGGGCCGGCTCGCCCGTCGGTGTGGGCGAGGCGGAGGGCGTCGGGATGGGCGAGGGACTGGGGGTCGGCGTCGCGGTCGGGGTCGGAGTCGGACCTACCGAGGCGCTGGCCTTGGCCGATCCGCTGGCTTTGGGCGATCCGCTGGCGGCAGCAGAGCCGCTTGCCGTGGGCGACGCGGTGGGCGCGGGCGATGGGGTCGGGCTCGGGCTCGCGGTGGCGGACGCGGACGGCACGGGCGATGCCGTGTCCGACGGGCCGGGCGAAGGAGTCGAATTGTCGATGCCGAAGACGAACTGCCCGATCGCCGTCAGCTCGAAGTGAACCGACTGGACATTCGCCATCGCGGCGACGGACTTGTCGAGGATCTGGTGGGCATCGGTCAGGGGCGCCGCAGTCGTGCAACCGGCGACGAGCGCAACGATCACGACCAGGGAGCCGGCCGCGGCTGCGATGGACCTGCGAAGAAACACGTAACTCCTCCTGATTGGACGCCGAGGCAAGACTCTATCGCCTCCCCGCCAGTCGCGCACGCCGGACGCGCGGCGATGTCCAGAAACCGCTCCCGGCGAGTCGATTGCCGCCGGATAGTGAAGCCCCGGGCCAACCGGCCCGGGGCTTCGAGATCGCGCTATTTGGGGCGGACCCGCGTCGCGAACTAGCTCTTGATGTCGCTTGCAGCGGGGGCCGTCACCGTCACCGACTTGCCGTAATCGGTAAGCGTAAAAGTAAGGCTGAGGTTGCCGAGCGTTCCCGCGCTGCCAACGATGCTGATCTTGGCAGGCAGGAGGCTGTCTTTGTAGGCCCAGTAGTCGACGCTGGCACTGTCGAGCTTGAGGCCGGCCGTGGTCGAACCGCTCTGGGCGAGCATCGCATTGATCTTGTCGACCGGGACCGAAATCGAGACGTGGTAGGCGTCCTTGCCGTTGACCTTGTCATCGGGCAAGAGCGTCGCCTTGGCGCCCGCGTCGTCAAGGCTCTTGCGGAGCGACGCGATGCCGCCGGCGATGTCCGCGCTCGCCAACGCGCCCGGGCTCGGAATCGAAACCGGCACTGTGTCGCTGAGCTTGGACTGCGTGAACTTGTCGCCCGTAAGGCTGGTCTTGTAGTACAAGGTGCCGTCGACGACGATGACTTGACCGGTCAAGCCGAGGACGCCGGGTAGCGCGAACTTGAGGTCCGTAGCCAGCTTGACGACATCGACGTCGCCCTCGACGGTCGTCCCGGCGAGGTCGAAGGGTCCGCTCAGACCGAGACCGCCTGAGCTTCCGCCGGTCAGCGCACCGATGTCGACTTTGCCGCTCACCTCCAACTTGAGATGAAGCGACTTGATCGCCGGCACGACCGCTACTGACTTGGTGATCACCTCACTCGGATCGGTGATCGGTGGCGGTGTCGGCGTACCGGAGTTGCCGCCGCACGCTCCTGCGAAGACGATGGCTGTGACAGCAATGAGTGCCAGAGCGGGCTTTGGTAGACGGGTCACTGGGAACCTCCCTGTTTGTTACGTGTCCTCGCGAAAGAGTGCTGGCCCGACGGAGCCGTGTCAAATGGGCGGTCCTGTACCGACGCCGGCGCCACGGCCATCCCTGAGCTTCGGGAGACTCTCACCCGATAAGCAAGGAGCCCCGGGCTGTTCGCCCGGGGCTCCTTCGCCGCGGACCGGCAATACAGTGCGCGATTGGGTTAGAAGTCCATCTCCCCGCCGCCGTGGCCGTGGCCGCCGGCAGAAGCGTCCTTCTTCTCGGGAAGGTCGGTGATGAGGGTCTCGGTCGTGAGAACCATCTTGGCGATCGAGGCCGCGTTCTCGAGGGCGGAGCGCGTCACCTTTGCGGCGTCCACGATGCCCTTCTCGAACATGTCGCCGAACTCGCCCTTGAGCGCGTCGTAGCCGAAGCCGACCTTCATGCCGCGAACCTGGTCGACGATGACTTCGCCGTGCGCACCGGCGTTATCCGCGATCTGGCGGATCGGATACTCGAGCGCCCGGCGGACGATGTCCACACCGACCTGGGAGTCCGGGTCCTTGAGCTTGAGCTTGTCGAGTACGGCCTGGCAGTGCAGGAGGGTTGCGCCGCCACCGGCGACCATGCCCTCTTCGATGCCGGCCCGCACGGTGGACAGAGCGTCCTCGATGCGGTGCTTCTTCTCCTTGAGCTCGACCTCGGTGGCCGCGCCGACCTTGATGACGGCCACGCCGCCGGCCAGCTTGGCGAGGCGCTCCTGGAGCTTCTCGCGGTCGTAGTCCGAGGTGGTGTCCTCGATCTGGGTCCGGATCTGGGCGATACGGGCCTTGACCGCCTCGGGCGCACCGGCGCCGTCGACGATCGTGGTGTCGTCCTTTGTGGCAACGACACGCCGGGCCTCGCCGAGGTCCTCGACCGTGACCGACTCGAGCTTGCGCCCGAGCTCTTCGCTGATGACGGTGCCACCGGTCAGGATGGCGAT
>JADGQJ010000080.1 GCA_017881885.1 Chloroflexota bacterium | reverse complement strand
CACGATCAAGACACAACTCAAGACGGGCCTGGCCCGGCTTCGAGAGGAGCTCCGAGATGAATGACTGGCCGGCCGATCCCAAGCTGGATGCGGGCTTGCAACGCCTCGTCGACGCAGAACTCGCGGCCGCGCGCGCCGACGCCATCGGCCCGTCGGCGCGTCGCGTGGTCCGCCCCGGCCGAAACGGCGCAGCCTTCGCGGGTCTCGCAATCCTGGCGGCGATCGCGATCGTCGCGTCTCTCGCGCTCCGTGGGGCCAACACAACCAAGCCGGCCACGGGCGGACCGAGCGCGAGCGACGGCGGCGTGACCAGCACGAAGCCGACCCCGACCCCGACCAGCCAGCCAAGCTTCATCCCGATCACGCCGGCCGACACCATCCGGCCGATCCAGCCGGTCGTTTCGACGACGCCTTCTCCGTGGTTCCGCGCGACGGGCGCACCGAACCATCCCTACGACTCCGCTACGTTGCTCCTGGACGGCAGCGTTCTGTTCGCCGGTGGCTTCGATCCCGAGGTCCCGGGATTCCTGTCCACGGCCGAGCTGTACGACCCGGCCACCGGCAAGTTCACTCCGACCGGCTCCATGGTCACCGGCCGCGTCGACGAGACTGCCACCAGACTCCTGGACGGCCGCGTCCTATTCGTTGGAGGCCTGGTCACGTCCCAAACCCCGAACTCAGAGACTTCCTCCGCCGAGATCTATGACCCGAAGACGGGCACGTTCAGCCCTACCGGATCGATGGGCGAAGCCCGCCAGTTCCACACGGCCACCCTGCTACGCGACGGGAAAGTACTCATCACCGGAGGCTTCGACGTGAACCGTCCCGCGGCCCCGATGGCGTTCCATCCCGGCGCCGAACGACAAACCATTCGGGGAGCCATGACCAAGGAGCGGGGAAGCATGGCCTCCGCCGAGCTATACGACCCCAAGACCGGCACGTTCACCCCCACCGGCTCGATGACCGAGGCTCGCGACGGCCACACGGCTGCACTCCTCCCCGACGGCCGCGTCCTCGTCTTCGGAAACGCCCCCGGCGACGGTGACCCCACTGACACTTCGGCCGAGGTCTACGACCCCAAGACCGGCACGTTCACCGTTACCGGCTCGACCGTCGTCGCCCGAGCCTCCGCCCACGCTACACCGCTCGCCGACGGCCTCATCCTCATCACCGACGGATCGACCGACGGCGTGAAGGCCGAGATCTACAACCCGAAGACGGGCAAGTTCAGCGTCACAGGCGAATTGAAGGTGGCCCGAAGCAGCTTCTCGGCAACGCTGCTCTTCGACGGCCGCGTGCTCATCGCCGGAGGCGACGGCGTCAAAGCCGGCAATGCCACCTCGTCTGCCGAGCTTTACGATCCCAAGACCGGGGCCTTCACGCTGGCCGGCTCGATGACCGCCGCGCGCTCGGGCCCGGTTGCCACCCTGCTCGCCGACGGCCAGGTCCTTATTGCGGAGGGCGAGTACATCATCTCCAAGGGGTCGGTTCTGGTCCGGTCCGCCGAGCTATACCAGCCGTAGGTTCGCGGATGGCCGAGGACCCGCGAACTGCGACACAAGGACGGGTCAGGCTGAACGCGCGGCCTGTCCTTTCATACCTAGAATTGCTGCGTGATTGAGGGTCATAGCTCGTTCGTAGAGGGCATTCGCGGACGGGTCGCGGAGATCGTCGGCCTGGAGTGGGCTCGCGCCGGCCGGATCGATCTTGCGGTTCCCGCGGCGATGGCCGTCGTGGCGGTCGCCTTCCTCGACCAGGTAGATCGCCCGATCGGCGGGCTACCGTTCGGCCTCTGGTGGATAGTTACGACCGCGGCCATCCTCGGTGTCTTGCGCTTGCGCGCGGCCGGCCCACCGACGGGCCGCTCGTGGCCGGGCCTGGCGCTGGTCGTTTGGGTCGTCGTCGGCTGGCTGCTCTTCGATCTCTTGCTCTGGCAGCAGACCAACCACCTGTACGACTTCAACGTGTATCTGGGCGCTGCGGGGCGCTGGGTCGCGGGCGGACAACCGTATATGACCGCCCCGGTCACCGCGTGGCCGGCCACACCCGGACAGGATTTCTTTCTCTATCCCCCGCCGCTGCTGCCCTTCTTCGGTCTGCTGTCGAAGCTGCCGAACGCGCCTGTCGCTTTTGTCTGGGTAGGCTTCCTGGTAGCTGCCGCATACGCCTCCTTCCGGGCGCTCGGCCTGAGACCGGTATTCAGCCTGCTGCTGCTGGCGTTCCCGCCGGTGATGATCGGCTTCGAGTCGGGGAACGTCGCGAGCGTGACTTTCCTGCTTTTCGCGCTCGCATTCCGAGCCGGGGGAGGCCTCGTCGTCGACGGCCTGTTCAAGGTTCAGTCCGGTGTAGCGGCGTTGTGGCTGATCCGAACCCGGCGCTGGCGCGGTCTCCTCTTCGGGCTGGCCGCCGTCGTGGTCGTCGCGCTGGTGACCCTCCCCATCGTGGGCCTCGACTCGTGGCGGGCCTGGCTCGCCGGACTCGGTTACCGGGCGCAGTCGCAGTCGGCTGTGATCGAGCTCTTCGGCTTGTCGTATGCGCGCTACCTGCCCGGGGCGGCGTTCGTCGCGCTTTCGGTCGCAGGCGTGGCCGCCGCGCTGTTCTTCTCCGGCCGCCGCGGCCTGGCAGCTCTTGGGCTGGCTTCGATCTTCGCCTCACCATCGCTCTGGCCGCACGGCTTCGTCTTCGCGCTGCCGGCCATCCTGATGTTCGAGAGCGGCGCGGTCGTCTGGGTTGTGCTCGGCGCCGCCGCGAACGGGCCTCACATGTGGCTGCTCTTCTACGCTGGTTGGCTGGCCGTCGTCGCCGCGCGGCGCCTGCCGGACGCGCTCCACCCGATGGCCGGCACCGACGGACCGTGGCCACGCCCGGCGGCCTTGCGGGATGACCCGACATCGGCGGCGGCCGAATGAGCGACAATCCCGTCCGCCGGCCCCGTCCATCCTTAGAGGCACCGATGTCGCCCGTCATCGACAGGTTCACCGCGATTGCGGAGCGCGTTCGCGAATTCTTCGAGCCGCCGTCCAGCCCGCACGAAACCCGCGGCGCGAGCGTCGTTCGGCCGATCGTCTTTGGGGCGACCGACGGGCTCGTGTGCAACCTGTCGCTGATCATGGGCGTTGCGGGGGCGGCGGGCGAGGATCCCCATTCGATCGTCATCGCCGGAGTCGCCGGTCTGCTGGCGGGCGGCTTCTCGATGGCGGTCGGCGAATACGTGTCCGTCCGATCTCAGCGCGAGCTGCTCGAGTACCAGATCGACCTGCAGCGCCATCAACTCCACCACACGCCGAAGCAGGAGCGCGACATCCTGCGCGAGATTTACGAGGCCAAGGGCCTATCGAGCGCCGAGGCTCGCCTGATCGTCGAGCGCATCATGAGGGACCCCGAGCGGGCCATCGACACCTTCGTCCGAGAGGAGATCGGCTTGTCCGCCGCGACGATGGGCTCACCGGTGGCCGCCGGGCTGGGCTCGCTCTCGGCCTTCGCCGCGGGCGCCATCGTGCCGCTGCTCCCGTTCCTCATCCTCGGCGGCGGCACCGCCGCTTTCGCTCTGAGCATTGCGGGTGCAGGTGTCGCGCTCTTCGGCATCGGCCTGGCGGTCAGCCGCCTCACTCACCGCCACGCGATCTGGACCGGCGTCCGACAGGCCGGCTTGGGCGGTCTGGCCGCGGCGGTCACGTTCGGGATCGGATCGCTCCTGGGAACCGCGGTCCACTGACCGTCCGCAGTCCGCGCCACTACCGTAGCGCCGCCGCGGCGCCGCGACGGCGACCCGGATAGTCGTTTCGGGCTACTCAGTCGGCGCTCCCCGCTGCCGATAACCCCAGCGACGCGGACCTGCCGGGGTTCGCGGCTGGTGCGAGACTGGTCGGGGGGCGCAACCTTCCTCGGCCGTCAACAGAACTCGGCCTCCGCCGAGGAGGTTTCAGCAGCCACAGAGCAGATGTCGGCGCAGGCGGAGGAAGTCGTCGCGTCCGCAGCGACACTTACGGAAATGGCCCAGCAGTTCGATGAATTGGTGGCAAGATTTCGCCTCACGTCGGCCGACCCGTCAATGCGGCCAACGTGATCCAGCGGCGCCGGGCCAGCGACTGGCAGGCGCCCCCGGAGATCAGGCGGGTCGAGCCCGCCTGACGCGTCCGAATCATGGCAGGGCCGCTTTCCCCCCAAGCGGTCCTGCCATCCCCCCTCGGCGCAGACGAACGCACGCCGGCTGTATGCTCCGTCGCATGTCCAACCGCGCGCCCGAACTTTCGCCCCTCATCGCGATCACGGTGACCGATCCCGCCGGCTCGGACGACCCGGCCCTCGCCGCCCGCAAGAACCAGCTGTATGCGGCCGGAATAGCCCGCCACGGCGGCAATCCGGCATTGCTTCATGCCGGAACGCCGGCACCCGAGCGAGACCGCCTCCTCGGCGCGATGGACGGCCTGCTGATGGCCGGCGGCGCCGATATCGATCCCGCCCTCTACGGCGAGACCGTGCGAGGCGCCGCGGAGCTCGACCGGGCTCGCGACGGACTGGAATTGTCGGCCTGGCGCGAAGCCGAGCGTCGCTCGCTACCGGTGTTCGGGATCTGCCGCGGGCTCCAGGCGATCAATGCGTTCTCCGGAGGGACGCTGCTGCAGGACGTCCCGGGCCACGCCGGTACGCCGTACGGCTCGGGGCCGGCGCACCTCCACCCGCTCGAGATCGAGCCCGCAAGCCGGCTTGGTCGAGCGATTGCCGCGGCCGCGCCCGATGGAGTTGCCGGCGGCGACGATTCCGACCAGACACTGGATATGGAAGTGAACACCTACCACCATCAGGCGGTGACGGAAGCGACGCTGGCGCCCGGGCTTCGCTCCAGCGCGTGGGCCTCCAGCGAGGTCGGGCGGCTTGTCGAGGGCCTCGAGAGCCGTGACGGCCGCTGGATAGTCGCCGTCCAGTGCCACCCCGAGCGGACCGAATCCACACCGGACGAATTCGAAGGCGTGTGGGCGGACTTCATCGTGGCCGTCACGGCCGCTCGCACCAAACGAGCCGCGCCCGCCGGCTGATTCGCCGCGCCACGCGGCCTGCCGCGCCGCCCGCCGGCTGATTCGCCGCGCCCGCCGGCTGAGTCGCCGCGCCACGCGGCGTGCCGCGCCGCCACGTGCCGCTAACGCACCTCGCGCGCAGGCGCTCATCTACGGTGCCAGACGGGGTATCTTGTCCCGCGTCACGGCCGCGTCACCGGCGCCACAGGAGACGCTTCCACGGCCCATCGGCGAGGAGGTCTTCGGTGTTCGTTCCCCTCTCGGTGCTGGAATTCCGCGATCGGGCGGAAACCTACTTCGGCGAGAAGGTCGGAGTCGTCGACGGGGACAAGAACTTCACCTACAGGCAGTTCGGTGAGCGGACGCATCGGCTCGCCAACGCCCTGGTGGAGCTCGGGGTCAAGCCCGGCGATCGGGTCTCGTTCCTGACATACAACACCCACCAGCTGCTCGAGGCCTATTACGGCGTGCTCGAAGCCGGCGCGGTGCTGAACCCCCTCAACATCCGCCTGACGCCCAAGGAGATCGCCTACATCGTCGGCCACGCCGGTTCGAAGATCGTGTTCTTCCACAAGGACTTCAAGCCGGTGGTCGAGACCCTGGTTGCCGAGATGGCGACGCCGCCCCGGTTCGTGATCATGGAGGGCGCGCCGGACGGAGTCGCCTCCGATGAGTACGAGGCGCTCCTGTCCGGCGGCTCGCCCGATCCCCTGACGCCCGAGATCGACGAGAACTCCGTCGCCGAACTCTTCTACACGAGCGGGTCGACCGGTTTCCCCAAGGGCGTGTCGATGACCCACCGGGAACTGTACCTGCACGGAATGTATGCGGAGATCGGCCTCCAGTTCACTCAGGACGACGTCGTCCTGCACGTGGTCCCGCTCTTCCACGTCAACGGCTGGGGCACGCCGCACTTCCTGACGATGATCGGCGGGCGCCACGTCATGCTCCGCAAGTTCGAGCCTGTGGCCCTGATGCAGGCCGTTGAGCGCCACAAGATCACGCGCATCCTGGCCGTGCCCGCGATCTTCAACGCGATCCTCAATCACCCCGATCGCGCCAACCACGACCTGTCGAGCCTGCGCCAGCTGATCGCCGGCGGGTCGCCCTCGTCGCCGACGCTCATCCGTAACCTCGAGGAGACCCTCGGCGTCCAGACGATCGTCGGCTACGGCCTATCCGAGACCTCGCCGATCCTCACGCTGGCCCAGCCGCGGACCTTCCTGACCGAATCGGAACCGCCCGCGAAGCGCCAGGAGCGCCAGGCGATGACCGGCTGGCCGCTCCCCGGAGTCCACGTTCGGGTCGTGCACGCCGACGGTCGCGACGTCCGCCCCGACGGCGAGCAGATCGGCGAAATCGTCGTTCGCTCGAACGTCGTCATGGACGCCTATTTCCGGGATCCAGAGGCCACCGAGGCCGCGATCCGCGACGGCTGGTTCCACACCGGCGACATGGGCGTGATCGACGATCAGGGATACATCCTCATCAAGGACCGGTCCAAGGACATCATCAATCGCGGCGGCGAGAACATCTCTTCGGTCGAGGTCGAGAACGCCATCCTGGCCCACCCTGCCGTGCTCGAGTGTGCCGTCGTTTCCGCGCCGGACAAGGCGCTCGGCGAGGCGCCGGTCGCGTTGATCGTTCTCAAACCCGGAGCGACCGCCACAGTCAAGGAGCTGCGCGACCATTGCAAGGCGAACCTGGCTCGCTTCAAGGTCCCGCGCGACATCCATTTCCGCGAAGCCCTGCCCAAGGGCGGCACCGGTAAGGTTCTCAAGATCGAGTTGCGCGAGCCCTTCTGGAAGGGCCACGAAGCCCGGGTGCAGTAACGCCATGCTGTTCGATCTGCCTCTGGCGGAGTTGCGGGTCTACAAGCCCGCGCGCGAGGAGCCGTCCGACTTCGATGCGTTCTGGGCCGACACGCTGGCGGATGCCCGAAGGCATCCGCTCGACGCTCGCTTCGAGCCGGTCGACGCCGGGCTCTCCACCATCGACGTCTTCGACCTGACCTTCGCCGGCTTCGGTGGCCAGCCGATCAAAGGCTGGTTCCTGACCCCGCGCGACGCCGCCGCCTCGCCATTTGCGAAGAACGGCCGCCTCCCGTGCGTGGTCGAATACATCGGCTACGGCGGCGGTCGGGGCCGTCCGATCGACTGGCTGCTGCCACCCAGCGCGGGCTACGCTCACCTCGTGATGGACACCCGCGGCCAGGGCAGCACCTGGCGGTCGGGCGACACGCCCGATCTCGTCGCCGGCGACGCGACCGGCCAGCACCCGGGATTCATGACGCGCGGCGTCCTGGACCCGGCTACCTACTACTACCGGCGGCTCATGACCGATGCCGTGCGCGCCGTCGAAGCGGCCCGGGCAAACCCGGTGGTCGATCCCGCGCGGGTTGCCGTGACCGGCGGCAGCCAGGGCGGCGGGCTGGCGCTCGCGGTCGCCGGCCTCGTACCGGACCTGATGCTCGCCCTGCCCGAAGTGCCGTTCATGTGCCACTGGCGCCGCGCCACTGAGATGACCGACAGCGACCCTTACCACGAGATCGTCAGGTTCATGAGGGTGCGGCGCGATCAGGCCGAGCGCGTTTTCACCACGCTCTCGTACTTCGACGGCCTCAACTTCGCCGCACGTGCCAAAGCGCCGGCGCTCTTCTCCGTGGGCCTGATGGACCTGGTGACCCCGCCGTCGACCGTGTTCGCCGCGTACAACCACTACGCCGGAACCAAATCGATCGAGGTCTACCCGTTCAACGGCCACGAAGGCGGCGAGTCGATCTACGCCGAGATCAAGCTGCGCCGCCTGGCCGAGGCGGCACGGGGCTGATGCTCTCAACGCCGCTCGGGGCGGGGATGGCGCCTGGGTCGGCGACGGCGAGGTTTCGCGCCACGCTCACACCCTTAGCCGTCGCGCCGTTCGTCGCGCTTGCCGGAATCGCGCTGGTCGCGATCGTCCTGCGCTTCTACGACCTGGCCGCGAATCCCGGCGGGTTGTACGGCGACGAAGCGGCCGAAGGCCTCGACGCCTGGCGGCTCCTCCACCAGCCGGGCTTCCACGCCGACTTCGGCGTGTGGTTCACGAGCGACGGCGGGCGCGAGGCGCTCTTTGCATATGTCGTGGCCGGCGTCTTCAACTTCGCCGGCGCGAGCGTCGTGGCCCTGCGGGCGACCGCAGCGGCATTCGGCGTGGCGGGGGTTCTGACGATCGGTCACCTGGGCCGGCGCTTCGGGATCTGGACCGGAGTGGTGGCGGCGGCATGGGCGGCGGGCTCGCTCTGGCTCGTGGCGGTAAGCCGGGACGGGATGCGGAACGCGATCGTGCCGCTCTTCGGGGCGCTGGCGTTGCTCGCGCTTTTGCGATGGGCGGACAAACCGGGGCGGTGGACGGCGGCCGCGGCCGGGGCAGTCACGGCGCTTGCGGCGATGTATACGTACCAGCCACTGAAGCTGCTCCCCGTGCTCGTGGTCGTGTGGCTGCTCTGGCTGCGGCGCGTGGATCGGCCGACGTACGAACGCCTGCGCGCCGATGCGGTCCCGTTCGCGATCGCGTTCCTGGTCGTGGCCGCGCCGATGATCGCGGTCGCGGTCACGAACCCGACGAACTACTTCGGGCGGGTCGCCTCGGCGAGCGCGTTCAACCCGGGCGTGGAAGCGGATTCGAACCCGATCGTCCACGTGCTGCGGACGGTGGCGATGTTCGGTTTCACTGGCGACCCCAATGCGCGCCACAACGTGGCGGGGTTGCCGCTGCTGCCGGTGCCACTCGCTGTTGTGGCGGTCGCTGGACTGGTGCGGCTGTGGCGAATGCGCCGCGACGCCGGCCACGCCCTGATCCTGCTGGCACTGCCCGTCTTCCTCGCCGCGCCACTCGTGGCGACCGAAGGCGGCTCTCCCCACTTCCTGCGGGCGCTCGGTCTGGCGGCGCCGCTCGGTGTCGCGATCGGGCTCGGAGCCCTCGAGATAGTGGAGCAGGCGCGTCGACGCTGGAACCGCGGGGCGAGTTGGCTGGCGATGGCCGCTGTGGCGGTGACCCTGGCCGCGATCGCCGTCTGGAGCGGGTGGGCGTACTTCACCAGGCCGCCGGCCGACCGCTACTTCGCCTTTAGCTATCCGATCGTCTCGCTCGCCTCATACGCAGCCGACCATCCGGGCTCGGCGGCGATCCTCGACGACTACTCGGCGATGGACGTCGAATTCCTGGACGCCTCCGAACCCGTGACGATCTACAAGCCGGGATCGAACGTCGCCGACCCCGCCGCCCACTCGACCTACCTGGCGCTCAGCCTGAAAGACCTGGCATCGACTCTGGGGCCGGCGGTCGCCTCTCGGGCCGAACCGATTGCGTGGGACCCCAGCGGCAAGCCGGCCGTGTGGGCGGTCACGCCGTGAACCGCTTGTGGCCGGGACGGCCGAACTATGGGCGAGCGCTGGCGCTCATCACGGCCATCGGAGCGCTCGCCCGGATCGCGCTTCTAGCCCGACAGCCACTCGGGACCGACGAGGACTTCACCGCCGCGGTCGTCGCTCGGCCGCTTGGAGATATGTTGGGAGTGGTGAGCCGCGACAGCGCGCCGCCGCTCTTCTACGTGGCGGAGTGGCTCGTCGCGCAGGTCGCGGACGGCCCGGCCGCGCTGCGACTCGTGCCCGTCCTGGCGGGGATCGCCCTGATCCCACTGCTGGCCGCGCTGGCCCGTCGCGTGGCCGGAGATCGGGCGGGGTTGTGGGCCGCGGCCTTCGTCGCGGTCCTGCCGACGACACTGCTGACGTCCGAGAACGCGCGCATGTATTCGATGGCGGGGGCGTTGGCCGTGGGCGCGATCCTGCTGTTGTGGCGCGCAGTCGAGCGGACGGTCGAGGCACAGACGAAGGCCGAACGGACGGGCGCGGGCACCTGGGTCGCGTTCGCCGTCGTGGCCGCCGCAGCCGTCTGGACCGACTACTTCGCCGCTCTGGCGCTTGCGGGTGCGCTCGTCGGGATCGGCTGGCTCCGGCCGGGCCGTCGGACTCTCGTCCTGGCCGGCGCCGCCACCGCGATCGCCGTTGCCAGCATCGGCCCATGGCTTCTGTTCGCGCATGCCCAATTCGATCATGCCGGGTCGAGCTTCTGGATTCCGCCGCTCAGCCTCGTTTCGGTCGCCGGCACGTTCGGCCAGCTCTTCGCCGGTCCTCCGGTCGATTCGGGCGTGCCGTATCGAGAGGCTCTGGTGGCGCTTCAGGTGATCGCGGTGGTGGCCGGATCGCTCGCGGTGGCCGCCGCGCCGGCCTTCCGCCGCGGCGCTGAATCTCGACACGCAGCGGTCTTCCTGCTGCTCGCCTGCAGCGGCGTCGTCGCGCTGGCCGCCGTCAGTCTCTGGCGCCCGCTCCTGGAAGCCCGATACGCCGGGGTCATGTGGCTGCCGCTCTTCGCGCTGGCGGGAGTCGGCATGGCCGCCGTCCCCCGCCGGTTCGCCGCCGCCCTTGTCGTGGCCGTCGCAGTTCCGGCGCTCGCTCTCGGGTCCGTGATAACCCACCCCGAAACCGCCGCGCTGCTGCCCGAGATCGAGTCGCGCGCCGGCTCGCACGACCTCGTCGCCACCGACCCGGACCACTACTTCGCCGTGCTGGCGCAAGGCGGACCGCGAACCCTCGCCCGCCTCCACGTCCTGGCCGCCGCCGATCCTCCCTGGTATTTCGGCACAGCCGCGTATCCACTCGATGCTGTGATCCACTCCGTCCCCGCGGACGTCGCGTCGGCCGGCGGCACGATCTTCTTCGTCGCCGACCCCGGCGCGACTCCGCCAACGCTCCCACCCGGCTACCGCTTCGTGGCGCGGCGCTGCGTGGTGCGTGTCTGCCTCACGACGTACGCTCCGGACGCTTGAGGCCGGGCGGCGGGCGGGAACGGGAACCCGCGTGACGACGATGGGCGTACCCACCTGCGTTTGTACAGCGCCGGGCGCGCGCTGTCACGTCTTACGCACCGAATATGGGCGAATGGTCAGCGGGCGGTTCGGGGCAGATCTTGGCGGCCGGGCGCGGCTTGATGGGGCTGCGACGACCAGCACTCTGGCCCGTCTAGGTTATCTCGAAGCTCACCGTGTTGGAGTGGTGGCCGGAGACGACGAGCCAGACGCTGTGGAACCCGGTGCCGAGAGTGATGCTCATCGTCTTGGCAGTACTGAACTGCCCGGCCGCGCTGTCCACGTACCACTGAGCTTTCGCGCCCGTGGGCCGCGCCCATGTGCAGGTTTCGTTGACCGACGTAACGCCGTTGCCGGGACTGCACGAGATAGTCGGCAGCGGGTACGCAGTGGGCTTCGGCGGGGCCGGCTTGGCGGTCGGCGCACGCGTGGGCGTGGCGGCGGGCGTCGGGCTCGGGCTTGGGGACGGGCTCGCCGTCGGCATCAG
>JADGQJ010000185.1 GCA_017881885.1 Chloroflexota bacterium | reverse complement strand
ACGCGGGCGCGACGATCGAGGCTCCGACCGTCCAGGTGATCACGAGCTGCGGCGGATTGGCACCTTCGCGCGATGAGAGCGAGACGGCGGTAGTGCTGCTCGTCGATAGACCGAAGCTGTAGGTTCCGTTGCCCGTGATCCCGGAGGTCACATCCACGCTCGTCCACGTGCCTGCCGCGATCTTGCTCGAGCTCCCGAGCTTGGTGGCACCGAAGAGCGGAGCATTGGTCTCGGTGATCGCCGTCTCGCCCCACGTGTTGTCCGCTACGGAGTAGACGTCATAGCCCTTCGTCTGGGCCGTATTGGCGTAGACACGCAACACCGCCGACTTCACAGTCCCACTCGTTCCGGCCACGGTGAAACGCAGGAACGTGCGGACAACGGGCGAGCCGTCGATCCGGACCTGCGTCTGCGTCCCGAAGTTGGACGTTGGAGTCGACGTGTCCACATAGCTATCGGCGGCGGGGATCATCGTGGCGCTGCCCCGGGATTCGCTTGGAGAGGCGGTCGGACTCGGCGTCGGTGTCAACGTCGGGGCTGTTGTGGGCGGGTTAGTCGGAGGGTTCGTGGGAGGGTTCGTGGGCGGGTTGGTTGGCGCGCTCGTGGGCGGGTTGGTTGGGGCGCTCGTGGGCGGGTTGGTCGAACCCGAGCCGGACGAGACGATCACCAGTTGCGGCGGGTATAGGCCCTCGCGCGATGAGAGCGAGACGGCAGTGCTGTTCGTCGTAGATAGCCCGAGGCTGAATGTTCCGTTGCCGGTGATCGCGCCGGTCACGCTAACGCTCGTCCAGGTGCCGGCCGTGATCTTGCCCGAGCAGCCGAGCCTGATTGTGCCGAATGGCGGCGAGTTGGCGCTCGTGATCGTGGTCTCCCCCCAGGCGTTGTCCGCGATCGAGTAGACGTCGTATCCGGTCGTCTGAGCGGTGTTGGCCCACACTCGCAGCGTGGCGCTGGCCACGGTGCCGGTGATTCCGCTGACGTTGAAGCGCAGATACGAGCGGACGACCGGTGACGCGTCGAATCGGAGGCTGGTGAGTTTCCCGTATGTCGCCGTCGGGGCCGATGCGTCCACGTAACTGTCGGCCACCGGGTTGAACGTCGCCGAGCCACCGGCTGGGGGGCTGGCGCTCGGCGGCATGGAGGGAGGCATGCTCGGACTGTTGCTCGCACCCGGGCTCGGTGTGGATCCGGTGTTGTGACAGGAGGCCGAGCCGGAGTCGGTGAAGGTGCCCGCCGCGGGCTCGAAGTTCCAGGAGTAGCCGCCGGGGTGCAGCGTCAGGCCGAGGATGCCGAACGTGGTCGTGTTGCGAACCACGCTATTTGCGGCTATCGATGCGATCGAGGTGTGGTTGGCCCCGCCGGTACCGACGATGAACTCACGAATGCCGTTCGGGTCGGCGACGCCATCCGAGTCCTGAGGATCGAACCGTTCGTATATGTGGTCGTGGCCGTCGAGGACCACGTCGGCATGAGCCGCATACAGCTGCCTCCAAAGCCAGTAACCGTTTTGTGAGGCTCGGCCTCCGGAGCTGAAGAGCGGGATGTGCCAGTAGGCGAGGATGCACTGGTTCTGATGCGCGGCCAGGTCCGTGGCCAGCCACAGGCCCTGCGGCGAGCTGGGTATGCAACCACCCGCGTCACTGCAGTTGGAATTGAGTGCGATCAGGTGCCAGGCCCCGACGTCGAAGCTGTACCAGCCCTGGCCCCGCGTTCCGGCGGCCGACCCGAAATAGGTGAAATAGCCCGCGGCGCCTGCGTTGGAACTGTCGCAGCCTGTCGTCGGCGTCGAGCCGCCCGCCGTCAGGTATTCGTGGTTGCCGGGGATCGGGTGGGTGATCGACTTGACGCGGCCCCAGGTGGGATCGTAGGCCTCCTGGTACTCGGCGAGGCTGCCACAGTAATGCTGGTCCCCGAGCGCCAGAACGGCGGCGAAGTGGCCGTTGACGAGGAGGTTCGAGGTCGCCTTCTGCTGGCATGCGTCGCCGTTGGGGATGCCGTCGAGGTTGCCGTAGTGAGGGTCCAACGGATCGCAGCCGTAGTCGCCGGCGGCCGCGATTGTGGGGTCGGCGGCAGCAACTGCCGAAGCCCGGAATGTGGCGAGCGCCGCAACGCCCGCCAGGATCATCGCGACCAGTGCTACCCGGCTAACGCTCCACAGACTTCGGTGATAGCCCGAGCCTCTAGCCTCCACGACCCCGCCCCCTATCCGATACCCGGGCGGCCGGGTGCCCCATCAACGGAGGCGAGCCGACAGGCCCCTACCGAAGCGGACGCTAGCCGTTGCTCAAACCATCCGTAAGGGCCGGAGGTAGCCCATAAGTACCAGTGACCTACCTGATCGGCCCTACCCTGTCTGCGAGCCAGGCAGTTTCTACCGCCGAAAACGAAACGGGCCCCGCCCGCAAAAGCGGGACTGCCCGATTGGGGAGGGCGAGGGGAGCTCGTCCGGGGTAGGGCAATTTCGGGGTGCCTACTCGTTCAAAGCCCTACTTACGAGTGGTCAGAGTTAGCCCGCGCAACGACTCGGTCGGTTGGCGTCATCGACCGGGACAGGGCTACCTGCACGACGGCGATTGGTCGCACACTCCGACCCTTCGTCGCGGTCAAGCGCGCGGCCGCGGCGGTTCCTTGAACGGATGAAGTCGCATCTTAGCGCTGCGCAGAGGTCCGGCTCGCGCGCCCGGATCGATGGGCAGCGGTGGAGGAGTCTCATGAGAGTTTCGTCGCACAGGCTCGCTCGAGCCGCCTTGATGGGCCTCGTGGCCGCATTGGCCACGGTCGTACTCGTAGCCCCAGTGGCCGCGGCCTCGCCGCCCGGACTCTACGTTGCGAAGCATCACAGCAGCGACTCCAACCCGTGCTCGACCAGCCAGCCGTGCTTGACTATCGGCCATGCAGTTTCGGTCGCCGCGGCCGGAGCCACGATCCATGTGGCCCGCGGCACGTATGCCGAGCAGGTGTCCATCACCCAGAAGGTGGCCCTCATAAGCGATCACGCGATCATCGACGCCACGGGCCAGCACGGCGGGATCCAGCCGCTGGCGGGCATGGGCGTCGTGGGTTACGGGCTCCTCGTCTTCGGTCCGGGTGCCAGCGGATCCGTCGTAAAAGGCTTTACTGTGCAGCACGCGATCGGTGAGGGCATCCTGGTGGCCGGGACTTCGAAGGTCCTCATCCAGAGCAACGTAGTTCGCCTCAACGATGCGGGCTTCAACACCACGATGACCCGCGAATGTCAGGCCCAGGGCAACGTCCCGGGCGACTGCGGTGAGGGTCTCCACCTCGTAAGTTCGACCTGGTCACGCCTTGTTGGCAATCTGGTCGAAAACAACATCGGCGGGATCCTCATCACCGATGAGTTCGGGCCGAGCGCCCACAACGTGATCTCCGGCAACGTCTCGAAGAACAACCTGCAGGACTGCGGGATCACCCTGCCGTCCCACAACGCCCTGGCAATGGCCGACCCGACAAAGGGCGGCGTGTACGACAACCTCGTCATCGACAACGTCTCAGAAGGCAACGGCGGCGCGGGCGTCGGCATGTTCGCCCCGTTCCCCGGGACGGCTTCCTACAACAACCGGGTCATCCACAACACGCTCCGCAACAATGGCGAGGCCGGGGTGGGCATCCACGCCCATGCACCGGGCCAGAACGTTTCGGGCAACGTGATTATGAATAACTGGATCTCCGGAAACGGCGTCGACCCCGACTCCGGCAGCGGCCATCCGACCGGCATCGCGCTCTTCAGCGCAGCGGTGCCGGTGACCGTCGCGGTGACGAACAACCACATCTCCAACGAGTATTGGGGCATCTTCAGGGCCGGGCCGCTCACCATTCATGGGCTGCCCAGCAACCACTACGCGAGTTCTGTGACCAAGCACATCAACTGACCCCGCAGCAAGAGCCGGTGACCCACTCGGGTCGCCGGCTCATTCGTTAATGAGCCCGAGATGGCTCCCTGGCCGAGCTCCACGAACGCGGCGCGCGCGGCTAAGCGAGTCCTCTGGTGGCCCAGGCGCGCGCAGTGACGACGAACGGTTCGTCGGGGAAGCGTTCGTGGCACAGGTCCCGAAGCCGTGCCTGTGCGTGTGGATCGAGGCCGGCGG
>JADGQJ010000184.1 GCA_017881885.1 Chloroflexota bacterium | reverse complement strand
ACCGGCGATCGAGCAAGCGGTGGCCTGGCTCGACGGCCGATGGACCTGCCGGATTCAGCCCGACCTTTCGGGCCGACCCCGGCTTGCCGGCGTGGAGCGCGTCCTGGCCGCCTCCGGTCCTGCCGTCCCCGCCCCTTCGAGCGCGACCGGCTCCGGCATCACGGGAGGCCGCTAATGCCCGAACCCGCCCTGCCCATCCGCCTGATAGCCCTCGACATCGACGGCACGCTGGTCGACCACGACCTGGTCATCGGCGAGCGCACCCTTGCGGCGGTCGGCGAGGCGCGTCGGCGGGGGATCGCCGTCTCGCTCGTCACCGGCCGGATGGCCACGAGCGCCATGCCCTTCGCCGAGGCGCTGTGCCTCACCGGCCCGCTCGTGGCTCAGCAGGGCGCGCTGATCCGGGCCATTCCGGCGCCGGGCTCACGCGGCGTCGGCCGGCTGCTCTACCACCGGCCGCTCAAGCCGGAGGTCACGCTCGAGATCGTCCGCTGGTGCAGGGACCGGGCCCTGGTGCCGCACTTCAACCACCTGGAGTGGATGGTCGTCGCCTCGGACGAGGAGCGCCTGGAGGAATACCGCCTCTTCGTCGGCGACCGCCTGAGGATCGTGCCGGACATACTGGCTCGGGCGGCCCACCCGGTGACCAAGGTCGTGGCGATCGGCGAGGGCGAGCATTCGCTGGGCCTTCTCGACGAAGCGCGGGCGCATTTCGCCGGTCGCGCCGAAGTCACTTTGAGCCACCCTCGCTTCCTGGAGTTCATGGCCCCGGGCGTCTCCAAGGGACGGGCGGTGCGGTGGCTGGCGCGGCGTCTCGGCGTGCCGCTCGGCCAGTGCCTGGCGATCGGCGATCAGTACAACGATCTGGAGATGATCTCCGAAGTCGGCCACGGGATCGCCATGCCGAGCGCCCCGGCCGCCGTCCAGGCTGCGGCGCAGTTCGTCGCACCTCCGGTCGCGGAGCAGGGGGCCGCGCAAATGATCGAACGGATCGCGCTGGACGGATGGCGGGCCCCCGGCGGCGCTGCGTCCGCCTCCGACGGAGGGCTGCGCGTCCCCGAGATCGAGCGGCGATGACGCGCGGTGGCCGGGGGCCAACGCGGGCGCGTCTGCTCCCCGACGACGAAATCGGGCGGGCGGCCGCGATCGAAGTTCTACGGGCCGGCGGACTCGTCGCGATGCCGACGGACACGGTCTACGGCGTGGGCGTCGCGCTCGACGCAAAGGATGGTCTGGCGCGGCTCTTCGCAGCCAAAGATCGACCGCTGGATCGGGCCATCGTCCTGCTGGCGGCGGACCTCGAACAGGCCGCTTCGGTCGGCGTCTTCTCGGCTGCGGCTCGTCTGCTGGCCGAACGGTTCTGGCCTGGCGGGCTGACGCTCGTCCTGCTGCAGGCGCCGGAGGCTCGACTGCCCGCGGAGCTGACCGGCGGCGCCGCCACGATCGGTGTCCGCATTCCTGATCACGAATCCCCACGGTCGTTGGCGCGCGCACTCGGCCCAATGCCCGTCACCTCGGCCAATCTCTCCGGCCAACCCGACGCCCAGGACGCCTCCGAAGTCCTGGCCCAGCTGGGCCCTCGAGTCAACCTCGTGCTCGATGGCGGCCGGGCTCGCGGAGGCATTCCTTCCACGGTCGTGGATTCCTCGGACGAACTGCCGCGCATCCTTCGCGCCGGCGCCATCTCGACGGCCGACCTCGCCGCCGTCCTGGCGGCAGCCGGGCTCGCCCACGCCTTCTGATCGTGGGTGCCGGCGGACGGCGCGCCGCCGCGGCCGCCGTTGGTGGCATGGGACGAACGGCACTAGAACCGCCGCGTGCCGCCCTCGATCCTTGACGCACGAAACTTCCCGCGGGCCTTGATGCCCGGCGTCGGGTAGACAACCAAGAGGAGGTAGGAGTGCGACGACGCATCGCCGCTCTCGCGGCGGGATTCGCGGTCATTCTCACGCTCGTTGCCGGCGGTCCTGTGGCGGCCGCCCGCCCCCCGGATCAGGCTCAGGATGTGGCGACGACGGGCGGGGCCTTTTGGGGCAACGTCTTCGCCCTGGCGCAGACCTTCACGCCAAACACAACCGGCAAACTCGACACCGTGGAGTTGCGTCTCCAGGTGCAAGTCAATCCGGCGAGCGTGCGGCCCGCCGCCCCGGACAATCTCACCGTGGCGATCTTCGCTACTACGGCCGGTCTGCCGTCGGGGAGTGCCCTTGCGACCGGCGGGCGTGATATCCCGAATTACGAAGACTGGTACGACTTCGCGTTCACGACGCCGGCGGACGTGGTCAAAGGGACCGCCTACGCGATCGTTGCTTCGCCGGTTGCCGGAGCGTTCATCGAATGGCCGGGCGTCTGCGGATCGGATGCATACACTCGCGGCTCGGCGCTCATCAACGACAGCCGATCCAACGCGGGCTGGATGACTCTCCCGGCGTGGGCGCTTGCCAACGAGGGCAGCTCCGCCGTCTGCCAGGAAGATTTCGCCTTCCGGAGCTACGTGACGGCCCCCGGTTCAACCGCGCCGCCGACCGCCACAAGCGGATCGCGGACGGGGGAGAGCGGCGGGTCCTCGATCGTGCTCCTCTTCGCCGGCTTCGCGGCCGCCGCCGCATTCGTCACTGCGCGGCGGATGCGGCCAACTCTCCGCTAGCGGTCCCTCGAACCGGTAACTGGAAGCGGCGCCCAAAAGGCGCCGCTTCTTTGTGCCACTTCTTTGTGCCGCGCGATGCCGCCGGAGACGGCGCCACCTCCGATGGGCGACAATACGAGCGACCCGGGCCCCGACGCGTGATAGGACGACCGCGAGGTGTCGCCCGAGGGCGAGGAGCCGCCCGAACCGGCGCAGTAAGGAGCCACCGATGACGATCGCACGTCGAGAAGGGATCGCCTGGGCCCGGCTGGCCGATGTCGACCCCGAGCTGTGGGCGGCCATTCGCGGCGAGACCGATCGCCAGCGCTGGAAGATCGAGCTGATCGCGAGCGAGAACTACACCTTCGCTGCGGTCATGGAGGCGCAAGGCTCGCCGCTCACCAACAAGTACGCCGAGGGCTTGCCGGGCAAGCGCTACTACGGCGGCTGCGAGTTCGTGGACGTCGCCGAACGACTGGCCCAGGATCGCGCGCTCGCCCTCTTCCCCGGCGCCGAGCACGTCAACGTCCAGCCCCACTCCGGCGCCCAGGCCAACATGGCCGCCTACTTCTCGGTCCTCACCCCCGGTGACAGGGTTCTGGGCATGAACCTCGCCCACGGCGGCCACCTCACGCACGGGTCGCCGGTCAACTTCAGCGGGAAGCTCTACGAGTTCCATGCCTACGGTGTGGACGAGAAGACCGAGCAGATCGACTACGACGCGCTGGAGAAGCAGGCGGCCGAGGTCCGGCCCAAGATGATCGTCGCCGGCGCCAGCGCATACCCGCGCACCATCGATTTCGAGCGGCTCGGCAAGATCGCCCAAGGCGTCGAAGCGCTGCTCTTCGTCGACATGGCTCACATTGCCGGACTCGTCGCGGCCGGACTCCACCCGACGCCGTTTGGCCACGCCGATATCGTCTCGACCACCACCCACAAGACCCTGCGCGGCCCCCGAGGCGGTCTGATTTTCTGCCGTGCGGATCTGGCGAAGGCGGTGGACAAGGCCGTCTTCCCCGGCGTCCAGGGTGGCCCGCTGATGCACGTCGTCGCCGCCAAGGCGGTCGCCCTGCTCCTCGCAAACACCGACGAATACCGTGCCGACCAGCTCCAGACGATCGTGAATGCGAAACTGCTGGCAGCCACCCTCACCGAGAAGGGCGCCCGCGTCGTCTCGGGCGGCACGGACAACCACCTCATGCTCGTCGACGTGACGCCCCTGGGGGTGACCGGCAGAGAGGCGGAGCGGCTGCTCGACGAGATCGGCATCACGGTCAACAAGAACGCCATCCCGTTCGACAAGAACCCACCGAACACCGCTTCGGGGATCCGGGTAGGGACGCCGGCCACGACGAGTCGCGGCTTCCGCGAGCCGGAGATGCGGCAGATCGGAGAGATCATCGTCTCGGCGATTGCCACTCGGGACGATCCGTCCGAGCAAGCTAAGCTCTCGGCCCTCGTCCACGACATGTGCTCCCGCTTCCCGGTGCC
>JADGQJ010000079.1 GCA_017881885.1 Chloroflexota bacterium | reverse complement strand
ACGCCGGTTCCGGACGCGCTCCTCGAGCCCGACGCTCAAGGTCGCTGGGGGCTCAACCGCGACTTCGGCGGGAGATACGTCCCCGAGACCCTTGTCGCGGCCCTGGACCAGCTGGAGGCGGCGTGGGGCCAGACCCGCCACGACCCGCGCTTCTGGGCCGAGCTGCGCGAGCTGCAGTTCCACTACGGCGGCCGGCCGACGTCGGTCTACCGGGCCGACCGGCTCGGGGCGGAAGTGCTCGAGGCTGCGCGCGGGCTGGTGGGCGAGCACCAGGATCGGTTGCCGGATCGGCTTCGGCTCTATCTCAAGCGCGAGGATCTCAACCACACCGGCGCCCACAAGCTCAACAACGCCCTGGGCCAGGTTCTCCTGACCCGGCGGCTGGGTAAGAGCCGCGTCATCGCCGAGACAGGCGCGGGGATGCACGGCGTAGCGACGGCGACGGCCTGCGCCCTGCTCGAAATTCCGTGCGTCGTCCATATGGGTGTCGAGGACATCAAGCGCCAGGCCCCGAACGTGCTGCGGATGGAGGCGCTAGGCGCTGAGGTCCGGCCGGTTCACGGTGGATCGGGGACGTTGAAGGACGCCGTCAGCGAGGCGCTGCGCGACTGGGTCACGAACGTCGAGACCTCGCACTACTGCCTCGGATCGACGATGGGCCCGCACCCGTATCCGATGATCGTGCGTGACTTCCAGCGCGTGATCGGCGACGAGGCGGCCGCTCAACTCATGGCGATCGAAGGACGATTGCCCGACATGGCGATCGCCTGCGTCGGCGGCGGCTCGAATGCGTTGGGGCTGCTCAACCGGTTCATCGGCGAGCCATCGGTTCGGTTGGCCGTGGCCGAGGCGGCGGGGGAGGGGATCGGCACCGGCCGGCACGCGGCGGCGCTTCTCGGCGGAACGCCGGGGATCCTCCACGGCTCGCGCTCGTACATGCTCCAGGATCCGGACGGCCAGGTCATCGAGGCGGTCTCGATATCGGCCGGGCTGGACTATCCGGGGATCGGGCCGCAACTCGCGGCGCTGATGGAAGCGGGCCGGCTGGTCGTTTCGTCCGCCACCGACGTCGAAGCCATCGAGGCGATGCGCCAGGTCGCACGAACCGAAGGCATCCTGGCCGCGGTCGAATCCGCGCACGCGGTCGCCGCTCTCCCGGGAGTTCTCGCGCGGACGGCGGCCGAAGGCGGCGACAGGTTGCCACGCGAGGCCGTCGTGGTACTGGGGCTCTCGGGCCGCGGGGACAAGGACCTGGCGGCTCTCGGATTGCGGGAGGCGGCTCGATGACCGCGATCGTGGCACCCGGCGCGACGGCGCCACCTGTGGCTCCCGCGGGCACGAACGACACTCCCGGCGCTCGCCGGATTGCCACCGCATTCGCCCGCGCCGCCTCGGAGAATCGCGCCGCGCTGATCCCATACGTGGTGGCCGGCTACCCCGACCACGAGACCTCGCTTGCGGCGGCATTGGCGGCCGCAGATGCGGGTGCGGACCTGCTCGAGGTTGGATTGCCGTATTCCGATCCGCTCGCGGACGGAGCCACTCTCCAGCGGGCAACTTCGGCCGCACTCCGGGCCGGCGCCACGCTGGACCGATCCGTCGCGCTGCTACGCTCCATCTCCGCCGCCCGCCCGGATCTGCCGCTCGTGCCCATGTGCTACGCGAACCAGATTCTCGGCGGCGGCGACGGCCGTGCCGTGGCCGGTCGGCTGGCGGAGGCCGGCGCGGCCGGTGTCATCGTCGCCGACATGACGCCCGACGAAGGGGCGCGGTTCGAGGCCGTGGCCCGGGAGTTGGGCCTGGCGGTCGTCTATCTCATCGCCCCTACAACCACGCCGGAGCGGAGGGTCGCTGTAGCCAGGCGGTCGGGCGGGTTCCTGTACTGCGTTTCGCTCGTGGGCGTCACCGGCGCTCGCACCTCTCTCCCGCCGTCGGTCCGCGGTCTGGTGGCCGCGGCCAAGGCAGACTCTCCCGTCCCAGTCGCGGTCGGGTTCGGCGTGAGCACTCCCGCCCACGTTCGAATGCTGGTCCGAGCGGGTGCGGATGGCGCCATCGTGGCTTCGGCCCTCGTCGACGCCCTCGGCCCCGACGGGCACGACGTCCCGGCCCTCGCCCGTCTCGTCGGGGAGTTGCGCGCGGCAAGTGCGCGGCCAGTCGCGGGCACTTGACGATCGCCTGACCCGCGCCGAAGCTGAGAGGGTCAGATCACCAAGGGGGAACCCGATGGACTCACGGCCCGGCAAATCGCTTGTCGCGACGCTCGTTGCCGTTGTCGCACTCGCCATCGCGCACTGGTTTGACGCCGGCGTGCTCCTGGAGGCGCAGTACCGGGCCGGCACCACGTTCGAGCCCGGCCCGCTCTTCTACTTGATTTCAGTCGCCCACCTCATCACCGCGGCGGGAGTGGTGGCGCTCGCACTGGCCGCATGGTGGTCTCGGAGTCTGCTCGTCGGCGTCGGGTATGCCGCCGTCGGCGGCTTCCTCGTGCTCTTGCCGGCCACGGTCTGGGAGTTCGCCACGGGCGTGAACGGGGCGCCACCTCCCGCGCCCGAACCGATCGCCACCGCGCTTGGGAATTGGTATTTCACCCTGGCAACGGGCGTGACCGGGTCCGTCTTCACACTCGGCGCCGCAATGCTTATCTCCGGTCTCGCCGTCATCGGGCGCGCCCTCAGAGCGCCGCGTCGCGAACCGGTGGCAGAGCCGGCGACCGCGCCGCCACCCGAGTCCGAACCGGCCTGACGCCCCCTACGCCGCGGCTCGCCGGCGGCGCTTCCCGAAGCGGTCGCGCTTTCGACCGTCTGCGCCGGATTGACGCTGTCGGCTCCGCCGGAACCTGCCGGGCTCTCGACGTCAATGACGGCTTCGGAGTGGAGCAGCCCGGCTCAGGCGCTCGGCTCGAGCGGCCTGGCGAAGAAGTAGCCCTGGCCGTATTCGCAGTCGAGCGACCGGAGCGTCTCCGCCTGCTCGTCCGCTTCGATCCCCTCGGCAACGGTTTCGATCTGCATCGCCCGCCCGAGGTCGATGATGCTCCGCGCGATCGCCGTTTGGGTTCGACCGATCGCGACCTAGGAGCGGTCGCCCGAGTCCGGCTTCTTGCCGAGCCGTGAGAGCCGCCCCGGCACGAACCGGGCCGCGACCGCAAGAACGACCGCGCCGACGAAGATGCCGAGCAACGCCGCGACTGTGATGCCGCGCGCCTTGCCCGTCGGGAACCTGGTCTTAGCCATTCGGATCGCCTTCCGATTCGATGCCTTGGAGCTCCTCGAGTCGCTTAATAGTCTCGATCAACTCGCGATAAAGCGCCAGAAGGGCGTCCTGGGGCAGCGGGCCGTCGTTGGCCATGGCGACTCGGACGAGGACTTCGCGCTCTCGGTCGGCATCTGCGACGGGCCGGCCGCTGCGGACCTTCGTGTGACCCGCCTGCAGGCCGAGTTGCGCTCGCCGATTGAGCAGCTTGACGATCTGGACGTCCAGCGCGTCGATCTGAGATCGCAGCACGTCGAGTTCTACCGTCTCGGCGGAAGCCTTCGACCCTCCCGATTCGTCACTCATCGCCGCGCGTCTCCGCCGTGTCGCCCGGATTGGCGACCGAATGTGCGCGTTGGGCGATGAACTCGAGCGCCGCCGTGTAGCCGGCCGCGCCCCGACCCACGATCCGCTCCACGGCGATGTCGTGGAGGTAGTTGACGTGCCGGAACGGCTCGCGCTTGGCGGGGTCGGAGAGGTGCACCTCGACGAACGGCCGGCCGATGCCGAGCAATGCGTCGCGCAGGGCCACGCTGGTGTGGGTGAGCCCGCCCGCGTTCACGATGGCCCAATCGAAGTCGCGCTCGTGGAGGCGGTCGATCAGGACGCCCTCATGGTTCGATTGGAACGTCTCGACCGTCAGGCCGAGTTCTGTGCCCCGGCGGACGAGTCGCTCGTCGATCTCGGCGAGCGTCGTGCTGCCGTAGATCTCGGGTTCCCGGGTGCCGAGCAGGTTCAGGTTCGGGCCGTTGAGCACGAGAACGCGGGTCATGGTCGAAACGAGGCCTCCACGGTCTTGTGGATTGGCGCGAGGCGAAGGGCCGCCGCAAGGCCTGCCGCCACCGCTTCGGCGGGCACGTCCGATCGGACGACAACGCCGGTCTCCGTCGGCAGGATCCAACTCAACCGGCCGAGGGCATGTTTCTTATCCCTGGCCATGTGCTCCATGACGGACTCAGGCGAAACGGCCGGCGCCTTCACGCCGAGTCCCAACCGATCCAGGAGGGCGTTGACCCGCTCGGCGCGCTCGGGGGTGGTGATGTCGAGGGCTCGGGCAATGGCGAAAGCGCCGCGCAGGCCGTACGCCACCGCTTCGCCGTGGAGGATCGCGCTGTAGCCTGCGGCGGCTTCGATGCCGTGGCCGATGGTGTGGCCCAGGTTCAGCGTCATGCGCAAGCCAGAATCGCGTTCATCGGCCGAGACCACTTCCACCTTGGCCCAGGCGCAGCGTTCGACCAATTCGGCCATGCTGCCCGACTCGAACGGCCGCTCGTCGGCCCGCGCCATTGCCTCGCCGTCTTCTTCGATGAGTTCGAGCAGCCGCTCGTCGCCCAGGACGCCCATCTTCACCGCCTCGCCGAGCGCCGCCCTCAGCTGACGGGATGGGAGAGTGGCCAGGAACGATACGTCCGCGACAAACGCGACCGGCTGATGGAAGGCACCGACGAGGTTCTTGCCCTCGGGCAGGTCCACGGCAGTCTTGCCGCCCAGCGCCGCGTCGATCTGGCCGACCAGCGTCGTCGGAACCTGGACGATCGGCACGCCGCGGAGGTACGAGGCCGCGATGAAACCGGCGGCGTCGGTGAGCGCCCCGCCGCCGATGGCGACCAGCGTCTCGCTGCGATCGACGTGGAGACGGGCCAGCTCGCGGCAGGCCTGCTCCACGACCTTCATGCGTTTGGCGCTCTCGCCGCGCGGCAGCAGGATGCGCTCCACCGGCCACTTGTCCGCGGCCAGGCTATCGGCGAGGGCGGCGCCCGCCACCTCCCACGTCCGGGGTTCGGCCAGCAGGATGGCGCGGCGGGCGTGCTGGCGGCGCAGCGCCCCCGAGACGGCGGCTGCGGCGATGCCGTGGCCGATCTCCACCCGCCCAATGGCTGTGTCGGCGCGAAGAAGCGTGGCGGAACCGGCCGGGCGCTCTGCGATCAGCTCCTCCAGTGCGCCGACGATCGCCCCCACCGGGGCCGTGGCGCTGATCTGGAGCGCGGGCGCATAGAAGCGTTCGCGCGCGGCCGCGAGCTCACGCATGGCGGAGACCGGGTCGGGGCCGGCGACGGTCGGGCGGACCTTGGAGCTGCGCCCCACCCGGTGGCCGAGAATCTCGACCGGGCCGTGGAGCCAGACGGGGACCCGACCCCGGTACAGCAGCCAGCGATTGCGCGGGTCGATGACGGTGCCGCCGCCGGTGGCGATGACGCGGCGCAGCTGAGCGTCGGGGTCGGCCGGACCGAGGGAGATCACGGCCTCACGCTCGTAACGTCGGAAGGCTGCCTCGCCCTCATCGGCGAAGATGGTGGGCACGGGCCGGCCGACGCGGCGCTCGATCAAGTCGTCGAGGTCGACGAATGCCGCGGCGTGCCTTTGGGCCAGCCGCCTGCCGACGGCGCTCTTGCCGCTGCCGGGCAGGCCGACGAGGACCAGGTCCACGGCCTACTCGCTCTCGGCAGGGGCGGCGCCGCCCGAAGCGCCCTTGCTCTTGCCACCCGACGGGCGGCGACCGGGCTGCGGAGAGCCCGGTCCGCCGATCCCGGCTCGGTAGCGGGCGACGTTGTCGAGCAACTCGGCGATGGAGTCGCCGCCGAACTTATCCAGGACGAAGTCGGCAAGCGTCAGGCAGACCATCGCCTCGGCCACGACGCCGGCCGCGGGCACGACGCTGATGTCGCTGCGCTCGTAGTGAGCCTTGTCGACCGGTTCGCCGGTGATCAGATCCGCCGACGGCAGCGGCCGCGGCAGCGTGGAGATCGGCTTGACCGCGCCCCGGACGACGATCGGTTGGCCGTTGGAGATGCCGCCCTCGAGGCCCCCCGCGTTGTTCGTCCTGCGGAGCCAGCTGCCGTCGGCGTCGCGCCGCTCGATGACGTCCTGGACCGCCGACCCGAATAGCCGTGCCTGGGCGAAGCCCATTCCAAACTCCACGCCCTTGACGATCGGGATGCTCGCGACGGCGCCGGCGAGGGCTCCGTCCAGCCGCCGATCCCAGTGAACGTGGCTTCCGAGGCCCATCGGGACGCCTCGCGCCACGACTTCCAAGATGCCGCCCACGGTGTCGCCGGCCTCGCGGGCCTCGTCGATGCGGGCCACCATCCGCGTCTCCGCCTCGGGATCGAGGCAGCGCAGCGGACTCCCCTCGGCTTCCTCGCGATTGCGGGTGGCGCGCGCGGGGTCCGTGGCCACTCCGCCGACCTCAACGGTGTGCGACCAGACGTCGATCTCGAGAGTGGCGAGCAACGCTCGGGCAACCGCGCCGGCCGCGACTCGGGCCGCGGTCTCGCGCGCCGAAGCGCGCTCCAGGACGTTTCGAACGTCGTCGAAACCGTACTTCGTGGCCCCGGCCAGGTCCGCGTGGCCGGCGCGCAGCCGCGTGATCGGAGTGGCGCGCTTGTCGCCCGCCTCGACGAGCCGCCCGAGTTCGGCGGCCTGCTCCTCCGTCAGCGGCTCGACCTGCATGACGCGCGTCCAGTTCTCCCAATCGCGGTTGCGGATGAGCAGCAGGATCGGCGACCCGATCGTGAGCCCGTGCCTGACGCCTGCCAGAATCTCCGCCCGGTCGTGCTCGATCGAAGTGCTGCGCGCGCCGCGGCCGTAGCCGCGCTGGCGCCGGACCAGGTCCAGTGCGATCTGGTCCGCAGTCAAGGGCAGCCCGGCGGGCACGCCCTCCACCGTGGCGGCCAGGGCAGGGCCGTGCGACTCCCCGGCGGTCAGGAATCGGAGACGGCCCATTCGATCGACCTCCTAGCCGCGAGGCGCCGGCGGGTCGGCGGCAAGGTCGACAGGAGGCACCGCCGTTGACCCCGTGTCGACCGGCATCTGGCGGAGACCCTGTTCGCGGGCGCGATCGAGCTCGGCCTGCATCACGTCGAGCGGGGCCGGCTTGCCGGTCCACAACTCGAACGATCGCGCGCCCTGCTGGAGGAGCATGTGCTCACCGTTCATCACGGTGCAGCGCGCGGCGGCGGCATCCTTGAGCAGCTGCGACTGGGACGGGTTGTAGACCAGGTCCATCACCATAAGATCGGGCGGCAGGAGTTCGGCCGGGATCGGCGTCTCGTTCGTGACTAGACCGATGGAGCTGGCGTTGACCAGGAGCTTGGTCTTCAACAGCTCCGCCTCGAGAACCGACTCGTGCCAGGGCATCGCCCTCAGATCCATGTGTGAAGCGCTCTTGCCGAAGTGGCGAACCATCCCCTCGGCGCGGTGGAGGTGGCGATTGAAGACCACAACGCGCTGGAATCCATCGGTGATGAGGGCATAGACGACCGCTCGGGCTGCGCCGCCGGCGCCGAGCACCACGGCGTACCGCGGCATCTTCTGTCGCCCGACGAGCTTGTCGAGGGCCGACTTGAACCCGGCCACGTCCGTGTTGTGCCCGATGAGCCGCTTGCCGTCGCGTGCGATCACGTTAACCGCGCCGATCGCCTGCGCTTCCTCGGTGAGCTTGTCGACGAGCGGGACCACGTGTTCCTTATGGGGGATCGTGATGTTCGCTCCGAGGAAGTCGTCGCCGCGCAGCTCGGCAACAGCGTCGGCAAGGTCCAGCGGCCGGCGGTCCCACAGTTCGTAGCGGGCATCGATGCCGAGGGCATCGAAGGCGGCCTGCTGCATCCCACCCGAGAAGGAGTGGGCGACCGGATGGCCGATCAGGACGACGCGGTTGGTCATGCTCTCAGCCTTTCGAGTTCGAGGAAGAAGCTCGGGTACGAGACGGCCGCACTCTCCGCGAGGTCGATGGTCGTCGCTCCGCGAGCGATTAGGCCGGCCACTGCGAATGTCATCGCCAGCCGGTGATCGTCGAGCGTCTGTGTCGCGGCCCCGACGAGCGCCGTCGGGCCGGTGATGGTTATGTCGTCGCCGCCGACCTCGATCCGCGCCCCAAGCGCGGCCAGTCCCGCGACCACCCCGGCGATCCGGTCCGACTCCTTGTTCCGCAGCTCCCCGGCGCCACGGATCGTCGTCCTGCCGCGAGCCTGCGTCGCAGCCAGGCAGAGGATCGGGATCTCGTCGATCGCCGCGGCCACGTCGGCCGGGCCGAGGTCGATGGCGGTCAGTTCGCTCGAACGGACGGTGAGGTCGGCCAGCGGCTCGCCGGCCTCGCTCGAGGGTCCGCCTGCAGCGTCGACCACATCGCCGATGGCGGTCTCAGAGATTCGAGCGCCCATTCGCACCAGAAAGTCGATCGCCGCGCGTCGCGTCGGGTTCACGCCCACTCCGCGCAGCGTCAGCTCGGCGTCGGGATGGATCGCCCCGGCCACGAGCCAGAAGGCCGCAGCCGAAGGGTCGGCCGGGACCAACTGGTCGAGGGATGAGAGCCGCGATCCGCCCTCGAGCGTCCAAGCCACAGATCCGCCTCCAGAGCTAGCCGCCGGTTCACGCCGGACCTCGATCCCACGCGAGCGCAACATGCGTTCGGTGTGGTCTCGCGTGGCCACGGCCTCGCGCACCGTCGTCCGCCCTTCCGCGCGCAAGCCCGCCAGCAGGATCGCCGACTTGACCTGGGCGCTCGGTACACGGGTCTCGAAATCGATCGCCCGCAACTGCGAACGGCCGATGACGACCAGCGGAGGGAGGGAATCGGAACGACGCGCGTACAGTGCCGCGCCCATCGAGCGCAGCGGCTCGATGATACGGGCCACCGGACGGCTCCGCAATGAAGCGTCCCCGTCCAGCACCGAGAAGAAGGGCAGCCCGGCGACCAGTCCGGAGCAGAGTCGTAGGCTCGTTCCGGAGTTCCGGCAATCCAGGATCGCCTCTGATTCGTGGAGGCCGTCCACGCCCGGAGAGGTCACGCTGTAGTCGACGTTGAGGCCGTCCCCGCCGACCCGCTCCACGGTCGCACCGAGCGCGGCCAGGATCCCGGCCGTGGCCTGGACGTCACGCCCGTCTCCGGCTCCGCTTATCAGGCTCCGGCCCTCGGCGAGCGCGGCCATGATCAGCGCCCGATGGGAGATCGACTTGTCTCCGGGCAGCCGGGGCTCGCCGCGCAGGCGTGCGGCAGGTTGGACAGAGCGGGACTGCTCCCCGCGGAGCGGCGCGTCGGTCATGAGGTCAGTGCTTGCTGGCCCCGCCGAGGCGGACCGGACCGGCCATCGCGAACGGATCCTTGATGAGGGTTCGAACCTCCTCGTGGATCTTCCTGAGCGCGCTGGCCATGTCGGCGAACTGGTCGAACGTCAGCGACTGCTCGCCGTCGGACTTGGCCTCGTCGGGCCTGGGGTGAACCTCGACCATGATCCCGTCGGCGCCGGCCGCCACGGCTGCCATCGCCATTGGCCGGACCAGCCAGCGCTTCCCGGTGGCGTGGGACGGGTCGACGACGACCGGCAGGTGGGTCAGATGGTGGAGGAGCGGCACGGCCGTCAGGTCGAGCGTGTTGCGCGTGTACGTCTCGAACGTTCGGATGCCGCGCTCGCACAGGATCACGTTGGGCTGGCCGGCCGAGATGATGTACTCGGCGGCCATGAGCCACTCCTCGATCGTGGCCCCGTATCCGCGCTTGAGCATGACCGGCTTGCCGGCCTTGCCAACCGCCGTGAGCAGCGAGTAGTTCTGCATGTTCCGGGTCCCGACCTGGAGGATGTCGGAGTGCTTGGCCACCACGTCGACCTGGCTCGGCTCCATAACCTCGGTGATCGTGGGCAGGCCCGTCTCCTTGCCGGCCTCGGCGAGGTAGTCCAGGCCCTCGATCCCAAGGCCCTGGAAGGCATAGGGGCTCGTGCGAGGCTTGAACGCCCCGCCGCGCAGGATCGTGGCTCCGGCCGCCGCGACCGTCTTCGCGGTCAATAGCATCATGTCGCGGTCTTCGATGGCGCACGGGCCGGCCATGATGGTCAGGGAGCCGTCGCCGATCTTGGTGCCGCGCAACTCGATGACTGTGTCTTCCGGGTGCGACTCGCGCGAGGTCAGCTTGTACGGCCGGCTTATGGGCGTCACCGACTCGACGCCGGGCATGAGGTTCAACTTGCTCATGAGATGGTCCCTCTGCGGCCCCACGTCGCCTAGAACTGCGATCACCACTCGCTGCGTGCCGTAGTTGTCGTGTGGCGATAGCCCGAAACTCTTGACCATGTCTCGGACGTCGTTGGCCTCTTGTTCGGTTGCCCCTACGGACATCACTACGATCATCTGGCGGTCCTCATAGAGGGGGCCTGCCGGCGGGGGTCTGGTCGGGCAACAAAAAAGCAGAGGCGCTGCCTCTGCTTCCACCCGGCAAGACCCGCGATCCCGGGCCTAGGCTCCGGGAACGGTCATGCCGGGTTGCGATAAAAGTAAAAGGCTTGTTCCATGTCAGTGCCCGCGACAGTAGCGGGCGACGAGCATGGTGTCAAATCGAATCGGCCTTAGCCGGGCCCACGGCGGCGCGCTAGACTGACCCCGAGGCGGTGCGGTCGCTCCGATGGTGGAGGGCCCAGGGTTGCAATCGCAGGGAGGTTGGGGCGTTGGGCGAAAGAAAGGGAACGGCTGCGGAGCAGGGCGTTCCGTTCCTGGTGGACTCAGAAGCGGCGGGGATAATGGGAGGGGCGCTGGAGAGCATGAGGCTCGGGCCGGGCGCGCCGGGTCCCGGGGACCGATGGAGGTTCCCGACGGATCCGGCCGAGATCCAGGAAGAGACCGTCCTCGAGCCCGAGCCGGAGGCGGTCGGTCGCCGGCCCCGTCTGCTTTCCCGCCTCACGCGCAGAGGCTAACCGCCCGGAAGGCGAGGCTGAGGGTCGCGATCCCGCATCAGGCAAGGACGCGGCTGTACTTGGATCGGGGCGGTGGCCGTCCGTGCTCGTTGACTGTAGTGTTACCGTGATACTGCAGAATGCCGACGGCCGAGAGTCCGCCCGTTCCCGTGGAGGAATGCAGATGACCGATGAAAAACGAACCGCCGTGCGCAATGCCGGCGCCTTCCTTGGGCCGGGCATGTCCGGCGGTGGCGGGATGCTGGTAGCGATGCCGATGAACAGCCTGAATGTCGGGCCGGGCGAGCCCGGGCCGGAGGACGACTGGAAGTTCCCAGAGGAGGCTGCCACCAAGAGCGCAGCGCTCAGCAAGCCCGCCCCGGCAGAACCGCCTCGTCCAAACGACAAAGGATGAGTGCGGGCCAGGGCGGCCGACCGTCCGACCACTCCGCTGGAGGCATATGCCGATGAGCGAAAGGAAGCGAACCGGCGAGTCGAGCTCGGGCCTGTCCATCGGGCCCAAGATCCAGCCGCACTACCCGTTCCCGTTCGTACTCCCGGCCGGTTCCGAGGGCGCCCGGAGCGACGCTGTGCCGGACGTCGCCGAGCCTGAGAGTGCCTGGAAGATCCCGCTGGGCCCAATCGATGAGATCGA
>JADGQJ010000078.1 GCA_017881885.1 Chloroflexota bacterium | reverse complement strand
TATGGTTGCCGCCGTCCGAAAGCCGTTCCGGATCCGGCCGGGAGTGGGGGCATCGTCCGAGGAGGCCAAGTGACGGAGAACGGAGCCGCGATCCGGGTTGCCATAGTCGACGATCACCCGGTCGTCCGCGAAGGGACGGCTGCCTTGCTCGACGGGCAGCCGGGACTTCGGATGGTCGGCACGGCGGCGTCGCTGGATGAAGCCGCGCCGCTGCTCGATCCCGCCGCAGTTGACGTTCTCCTGCTCGACATCCGGCTCGGGTCCGAGAGCGGGCTCTCGCTCTTGCGTGGCGGCGCGGGCCGGCCGGCGATCGTCGTCCTGACCGCCTACGACTACCCGCAGTACTCGGCCGCGGCGCTGCGACTCGGCGCGGCCGGTTTCGTAGTCAAGACGGCACCGATCGCCGAGTTGGTCGATGCGATTCGCAGAGTCGCGACCGGCGGCCTCGCTTACGGGCAACGTCCCGCGGCGATGGCGCCGGCCCTCACCTCACGTGAACGCGAGGTCGTGACACTTGTCGTCGACGGTCGCAGCAACGATGAGATCGGCGCCAAACTGGGCATAGCCTCGAAGACTGTCGAGGCGCATCTGCGCCGGCTGTTCGATCGACTCGGGCTGCAATCGCGGACGGAACTGGCGACGCGAGCCCTGCGCGAGGGCTGGCTCGAGATCCCGTAGTCGCGCGCCGACCGGCCGGGCCGATCCCGAGCGCGATGCGCTACGTTTGTTGCGGAATAGCAATGGGGTAATGCTAAGCGGACATCAGCGCTCGGCTTTGCCCATTGGCTGGGATTCGCCACGGTCGGGTTAGCTGTCGGCGGCTAACTCTCGGTGTCCTCGAGCATGTCCCTGGCGCGTCGGCTCACTTTGCATTACCGGGGCCGATATTGCGCAAGAACCGGGGCCGGCCGCCCAGCCACGCCGCCCGCTCGGCCACGAGAACCGCCGCGAGAACCGCCACGCAGGCCGCGGCGAGGCGGCGGCGCCGTCACTCCTACTTGAGCGCCTCAGCGAGAAGCGTAGAAAGCTGACCCCACTCCACGAGGAAGGCGTCGTGGCCCTTGGTGGAGTGGATCTCGCGGTAGGCGGCGTCCATCCCGGCCGAGTTGGCGGCCTCGACCAGATCCTGGACCTGGTTCGTTCCGTAGAGGATGTCGCCCTCGATGCCGACGCCGGTCAGCCGCGTGCCGTACGCGGCCAATCGCTGCAACGCCGCCGAGGCGCCGCCGCGATCGCGGCCGATGTCGTGCGTGTCCATCGCCCGGACGAGCGTCCGATACGTGTCCTCGTCGAAGCGCTCGAGCAGCTTTCTGCCCTGGTAGCGGAGGTAGCTGACGATCGAGGGCGTTCCATCGGCTTCGACGCGCCCGGCAAAGCGCTGCTCGAAGTCGATCTCGCTGCGGTAGGTCGTGATGGCTAACTGGCGCGCCAGGTCGAGCCCTTCCATGCCCAGCTTGTCGACGATATCGAGCTGGATGCGGTCCCAACCCACCGCGAGCTGGCCGATCCGTGCCGGCGCGGCCATCGGCACGACCCGGCTGATCTCGCCGGGCCGCTCGAGGGCCACTTCGAGCGCGACCATGCCGCCGAGCGACCCGCCCACCGCAAGAGCGAGCTTGCCGATCCCCAGCGCGTCGAGGAGCCGCCAGTGGGCTCGGGCCTGATCCCGGACCGTGACCAGGGGAAAGGCCCGACCGTATGGCTTGCCGGTCACCGCGTTTCGCGAGATCGGGCCGCTGGTGCCGTACCTGCTGCCGAGCAGGTTCATGCAGATGATTCCGTACTTGTCCGTGTCGAGCACCTGGCCCGGGCCGATCAGCGGCGCCCACCAGTCACCGGCGGCGTCTGCCGAGCCGGTCAGGGCGTGGACGACCAGAATCTGGCGCCCGTCGCCTATCGGAACGCCGTCGTGGCGATAGGCCGCGACCAGGTCGGGCAGGACCACGCCGGACTCGAGCACGAAGCGACCGAGCCAGCGGGAGACGATCTTGCCGGTCTGCGGGTCGCTCGAATTGTCCACGTCGTTCAGGCTACGAAAACCGAAGTCCCCGCGTGCGGTCGAAACGCCGGGATCGGCCGGGACGAATGCAGGTTTCGCGCCGCGCCCGACCGTCGCTGAACCCGGGGACGCAGACGCGCCGAGCCCCGCGAGGGACCCGGCGCGCGTGGTTTCGGCCGTACTTTCAGTTGCGGCGGCGGCTGCGGCGACGGCCTCGGAGCGCGCGGGCTCTCCGCGTACCTCCGAAGTCCATCGAATCGCCGGCGCCGATTTCATGGGACTGCCTTCCGTGACTCCGCTTACCTGGCGGCGCCGACTGGAGTCGCCGTGGCGGACCGGATGCCCGTCGCGACGCCGATTGCCTGATCGAGGTCGGCGATGATGTCGTCGACGTGCTCGATCCCGACCGAGATGCGGACCAGCTCGGGAGTCACGCCGCTGGCGGCCTGATCCTGGGCGGAGAGCTGCTGGTGGGTTGTCGATGCTGGGTGGATGATCAGGCTCTTCGCGTCGCCGACGTTGGCCAGCAGGCTGAAGAGCTTGACCGAGTCGATGAGCTTGCGGCCGGCTTCTACGCCGCCCTTGAGACCGAAGGTCACCACTCCGCCGAAACCGCCGGAGAGGTACTTGGCCGCGAACTTGTGGGCCGGATGCGAGGAGAGGCCGGGGTAGCTGACCCAGCTGACGGCCGGATGGCCTTCGAGCCAGCGGGCGACTGCCAGCGCGTTCGAGCTGTGGCGCTCGATCCGCAGCGGCAGTGACTCCAGGCCCTGCAGGAAAAGGAACGAGTTGAACGGGCTGAGGGCCGGGCCCAGATCGCGCAGCAGCGTGACTCGGAGCTTGAGGATGAAGGCCAGGTTGCCGAACGCACCGGTGTAGCTGACGCCGTGGTAGGACGGATCCGGATCGACGAAGTCGGCCCTGAAGCGCGGCGAAGCCGCCCAGTCGAACTTGCCGCTGTCGACCACGACGCCGCCGATGGCGGTCCCGTGGCCGCCGATCCACTTGGTGGCGGAGTGGACGACGATGTCGGCGCCCCACTCGAACGGCCGCGAGAGGATCGGGGCGAAGGTGTTGTCGACGATGACGGGAATGCCGTGCTTGTGAGCGATCTTCGCGATGCCCTCGAAGTCGGGCACGTCCAGGCGTGGGTTGCCGATCGTCTCGAGGTAGATGCCCTTGGTCTTGCCGTCGATCGCCTTCTCGAACTCCTCGAGCTTGGAGCCGTCGACGAAGCGGAAGTCGATGCCGTACTTGGGCAGGGTGTACTGGAAGAGGTTGTACGTGCCGCCATAAAGCGAGGTGCTGCTGACGATGTTGTCTCCGGCACGAGCCAGGCTGAGGATCGTCAGGGTCTCGGCCGCCTGGCCGGACGCGACGCCCAGCGCGCCCACGCCACCCTCGAGAGCGGCGATGCGCTGCTCGAAGACGTCGGTGGTCGGGTTCATGATCCGGGTGTAGATGTTGCCGAACTCCTGAAGCCCGAAAAGGCGGGCGGCGTGGTCGGCGTTGTCGAAGACATAGCTGGTCGTGGCGTAGATCGGGACTGCGCGTGCCTTCGTCGTCGGGTCCACGGTCTGGCCGGCGTGGACGGCAAGGGTTTCGTTCTTGTGGGCGGGAGTCTTCTGGTCGGACACTGCGTTCTCCTGGACTGGCCGCGCGATGGCGGGTGACTAGCCTACGGTTGATCCCGGGGAGCCCTGGGGTGGGGCGGGTTTGGCGGCTGCCCGTGTGTCTTCCGGAGAAACAAAGAACCGCGGCTCCTGCGAGGAGTCCGCGGCCCCGGGACCGATCCTTGGTCCGGCTACGCTGCTAGGTGAGCCAGGACCTCAGACCCCATCCTCCGCACTTCGGGGCCGCCAGGGCATGGACATCATCGAACTGCGCAGGCTTGAGGCCCTGCGCGAATTCTCCCGGCGGCTGATGGTGCTGGCGTTCATTGCCGGCGGAGTGTAAGGGCATCGCAGCCGATTGCGCAAGCCCGCCGGATGGAGAGACTCGGCTGTTGCGCCGAGTGCTCGTATCGTCGGAGCGTCAGCGCGAGCGGCGGCGCGCCGTCAACTGGGCGACATGGGCGTCGGCGCGCTTCGTGAGGCCGCTCTCCTGGCCGAGCGTTCGGCGGAGCGCCTCGGCGACGTTGCGGGCCTGGTTTCGCGCGGCCACCTTGCGGCCCATGGCAGCCATGGCGTCGGCGTCGTGGCCCAGAACCTCGAGATAGTCCGGGTCGTCCGGACCCGGGAACTTGCGCAGAATTGCGAGCGCATCCGCGTATCGGGCCCGCGCTCCCGCCGCGTCGCCTTGCTTGAGCAGCACATCTCCGATGTGAGCTTGCAGCTCCGGAATCTTGCGGTGGCGAGGGCCGTTGTTCCGAACGTAGCCGTCGAGGACCGTCTGGTACATCGCGTGCGCGGCATCGAGCTGGCCGAGCCTCTCCATCGTCAACCCGAGGCTGAGGCCCAGGTGCAGCGTCCGAGGATCGTCCGGTCCGGCCTTGTCGCGGCTGTCGGCGTGGATCGGGCCGAACGGCCCCGCGATCCGCTCGTAGATGGCCCGGGCGGCGTGGTGCTCCTCCAGCATCTCGTGGGTCTCGGCCAGCCGGACCAGGCAATCGAGCGTGCGGTCGTCCTTCGCCCCGTGGTTTCGCTCGTAGTCGTTGGCCAGCTCCTGCCAGCGCACGCGCGCCTTTTCGAGTTCGCCGACCTTGCCCAGTTCCCAGGCGTAGCCTACAAGGGCGGCCAGGGCATCCTCCCCTTCCGGCCCCACGGTCCGGATCTGGGTCTCCCAGAGGACGCGGTAGGCTTCGAGGGCGGCGGCGTGCGACTCGGCCCGTCCCAGCACGCGCGTCAGACCCAGCAGCGCCCAGATCGTGTCCGGCGCCTCGGGGCCGAGGCTCAGGGACCGCACTTCGGCCAGCTCGCGGTAGCGAGTCGCCGAACCGGTCAGATCCCCGAGCTGCTCGAGGTTCCAGGCCAGGTCGCCCAGGACCCATTGTGTTGCTACGTGGTCGGCGCCGAGGATCCTCCGCCGCAATTCCAGCAGCTGCTCGTCGAGCTTGCGGGCGCGGACGTGCTCGCCGCAACGGCCCATTGCGTCGGCGAGGCCGGCCAGGGCGTCGAGCGTGGCGGTCTCCTCGAGGCCGATCCTGCGCTTGAGACGGCGGTACAGATCCTCGTATGTTTGAGCGGCGGCGACGGCGTCGTCCAGGCGCAGAAGCAGCCGGCCGTGCTGTCCGCGGGCGGCGAGCGTCGCCGGGTTGTCGGGCCCGAGGGTCGTGATCGTTGCGGCAAGAGCCTTGTCCGACAATGCACGCCCCGACGCGAGCTCGCCCGACCCCACCATGGCTCGCGCCAGACTCAGCATCGCCTCCAGAGTGTCGGGGTGGTTCGGCCCCAGGACTTTGCGGCTCCGATCCACGCGCTCGGCGAGCACCTCGCTGGCGCGGCCGTATTCCTCGATCGAGATGAGGACGCTGCCCAGGTTCGCGAGGGTGCGGATAACCGCCGTGCTGTCCCGGCCCAGCTGCTTGCGCTGCACTTCGAGGAGGGCTTCGAACGTCCAACGGGCGGAGCCGTCGTCGGCCACGGCCCGTTGCGTCAGCCCCAGGTTGTGCAGGGCGCTGAGCGTGGCCGGATCCTCAGGGCCGAGCGAGTTGCGGCGGCCCGAAACCACGCGTTCATAGAGCGGGCGAGCTTCCTCGGGCCTGTCGAGGTAGGAGAGGGCAACCGCCAGACCGTGCGCGGCCGACAGAGTGTCGAGGTGCCGCGGCCCGAAGACGCGCTCGCAACGCTCGAGCAGGATCGTGTACTGGTCTCGGGCGGTGGAATAGTCGTCCAGCTCGAGGCCGATCGCGGCGACGCGGGCCTCGGCCTCCAGCGTGGCCGGATGCTCCGTTCCCAGCAGCTTGCGGCGCGCATCCATGACTTGCCTGCAGATCACGCGCTGAGCGCGCAGGTCCGGCGACCCCTCGAGCAGGAGGTCCAGATCCTGCAAGGCCGCCAGGCCGACGATCGGCTGGACGTCCGAAATGTCGGCGCCTGATGAGCCGCGATCCATGGACAGAGCAGATTCTCCCGGCTTAGCCCCCAGTGGCTTTCCATGATGCCAGGTTCGGCCGAGATAGAGGGCGAGGCGGTTACGATACTGGAGCGTCCCGAACGGTGCCGTGGCGCCTCGTAGCACGCGCGGGAGATGCGTTGACGTCGGTCGAAATCGAGATCCGGAATGAGTCTGGACTGCACGCCCGGCCCGCGGCGGTGCTGGTTCGCGCCGCGGCGGGTTTCCGGTCGCAGATCGGCCTCGAGAACGCCACCGCCGGGAATGGGCGCGCGGTCGACGCGAAGAGCCTCGTCGGCGTGCTCGCGGCCGGGGTAGAAAAAGGCCACCGGGTCCGGATTTGGGCAGAGGGTGACGATGAGGCGGAGGCGGTGGACGCGCTGCGCCGGCTGCTTACCGATGGACTTGGAGATGAGCGCGGGGCCGGGCCGGGAGAAGACGCACCGCGGTCCCGAGTCCTCGGCATGCCGGCCGCGCCGGGGATCGCGATCGGCCCCATCTGGCGTCCCGATGTCGACGGCACGGCCGAGGTCGGCGCCGCGCCCAGCATGTCCGACTCCGCGGCGCGAATTCGATGGGCTGCGGCCGCCGCCGCCGCCCAGCTCCACTCTCTGGCCGAGCGACTCTGCGAGCTGGATCGGATCGGCGAGTCCGAGATCCTCGAGGCCCAGTCGCTGATGGCCGTGGACCCGGCGCTGGTCGACGAGGCGGTCAGGCTGGCCGCCGGCGGCCTCGATTCCGTGGCGGCGGTGGTGGCCTCCGCCGAGACCTCGGCGCGGACCCTCGCCGCTCTGGACGACGACTTGCTGGCGGCTCGGGCGGCCGACGTTCGAGACGTGGGGGCGCGGGTTGCTCGCATCCTGGCGGGAACCGCCATCGCCATGCCGGTCGCGCCCTCCATCGCGGTCGCGCCGGATCTCGCTCCGTCGCTCGTTGCGGAGGTGCCGCCGGGGCTGCTCATCGGCGTGGTTCTTGCGGGCGGCTCGCCGACGGCCCACGTCGCGATCCTTGCCCGCAGCCTGGGTATCCCGGTCGTCGTCGCCGCCGCAGGCCTGCTCGGCGCTGCCGAGGGCGCCGGCTCCGATGCGGGTTCCGCGACCGGCTCCATATACGGCCCCGCTGCCGGATCGGTCATCGCCATCGACGGCGAGACGGGCGAGGTTCTGATAGATCCCGGCGCCGACGATCTGGCCCGGTTGGCCGGCCTCGGGGCGGCTCGCGCTGCGCGCGATAGACGCGCAGCCGCCCTGCGCGGGCGCCCGGCGGCCACCAGGGACGGACAGCGGGTCCCGCTCCTGGCCAACATCCGCAGCCCCGATGACGCCCCGAGGGCAATCGCCGTCGGAGCGGAGGGCGTCGGCCTGTTCCGGACCGAGTTCCTCTTCCTGCGCCGCCAATCGGCCCCGACCGAGGCCGAGCAGATGGCCGCCTATCGCCGCGCAATGGAGGCATTCGGCCCCGATCGTCCAGTGGTCATCCGACTCGCCGACATCGGCGGCGACAAGGAGATCCCGTACCTCGGCCTGCCCCACGAGCCCAACCCATTCCTCGGAGTCAGGGCAATCCGGCTCGCGCACGGCTCAAGGGAGCTGCTGCTGACTCAGCTTCGGGCGATCTGGCGGGCGGCCGGCCTGGCCGGGGTCACCCCGCACGTCATGGCCGCGATGGTTTCGACGATCGCCGACGCGCGGCTACTGCTGGAGCTTCGCGACGAGGCGCGGGCCACGGTAGTGGCGGCCGGCGACCCGTGCCCGGACCGGATGTTTACCGGGCTCATGATCGAGGTGCCCTCGGCGGCGATCCTGGCGCCGGAGCTGGCACGCCTGGCCGACTTCTTCAGCATCGGCACGAACGATCTGACGCAGTACGTGCTGGCCGCGGATCGCGGCAATCCCTCGCTGGCGCGGCTCCAGGACGCGCTTCACCCGGCCGTGCTGCGGACGATCGCGAGCGTGGTCGCCGGCGCCGACGGGGCGGGCATCCCCGTGGCCGCATGCGGCGAACTCGCGGGCGATCCGGCCGGCGCGCTGGTCCTGGTGGGGCTGGGCGTGGACGAGCTTTCGGCCGAGGCGGCGTCGCTGGACGGGATTCGGGCGGCCCTGGCCGGGGTCACCAGCGACGAGCTACAACGGCTCGCGATCCGGGCGCTTGCAGCCACGGACGCAGAAACGGTTCGGGCGATGGCGGCAGAGTTGACGGGGCGCGGCTAGTCCGCCTTCTTTGCCTCGGGCCAGGATCGAGACCAGCAGGTCTTCCGCTATACCGGCTGCATCCCGCCCGCGCCAACTGCCGTTCGCAGCGAGATGGCGAGTTCGCGGTTCACCAGGAGCGTGCGGAACCACTGCGACACGGGCTCGTTGCAGAACTGGTACTCGAGGACGGCATCGGTTATCGCGACCATGACGGGCTTGCCGTCGAAGCTATGGACCGGGTTCGCCGTGGGCGGAGCATGCATGAACCCTTCGGCGCAGTAAGGCCCGAGCTTCACGGTCACGCCGTTGGGCTTGGTGGCCAGGCGTCGCTTCGGGTCGCCGCGAGGTCCGCTGGCGACGACGATGTCGAGCTCATCGCGGGAGATCTCGAGCTTGTCGAATTCCTGTGTATGACCGTCAAGCATGCTGAAGACCGTCACGTCGTGGACGGTGATGGTCGTGTGACCATTGAGCAGGTCGGCCAGGCGTGAGTCCGCGAGGTCTACGCGCCCTTCGACGCGGCAGTCCCCGGAGAAGCCCACAAAATCGATGTCCGTTCCCATGTCGTCCCCTGCATCTTCTTGGGGCATTGGAGGGAATCTCCTATTGGAGAGATCGGACTAATAGTCCCGATGAAGATACTCCGAAAGAGGTGGTACTCGCACACCATCCTTCAGGGTGGGTCTGAAGCCCGACTGGCGAGACAACAGTGGTGCGAGCAGTCACCAGTAGGCTCAGTTGCTCGAACGGGTCACCGCGGTCCGTCGGCCGTCCGGTCGGCGGCGGGCCCCGGCGGTTCGGAGCGGCCCAGGCGTCGTTCCTTGCCGGAGAGCAGCCGCTGGATGTTGTCCAGGTGGAAGAGCCAGATGAGCCCTGCGCCGCCGACGCCGTAGACGTAGTAGATCGGCGCAAGCGGGATGACCGCGGTCGCGACCACCATGATCACGCCGCCGGCGAGGCTCGCGCCCAGAGAGCCGAGGGACGATGTGCGCGTCACCGCGATCACGATTACGAAGACGGGGAAGATGACCGCCAGGATGAGAGGCGCGATGACGAGCACTCCGCCCGTGGCCGGCGCGACGCCGCGGCCGCCGTGGAAGCCGATGAACGGCGAACGGCTGTGGCCTACGATCGCAGCCAGCGCCGCCGCGACCCTCGCCACATCGTTGCCTCCGATGGCGATTATCAGCAGTACGGCGACCGATGCCTTGGCGACGTCGAGCAACCCCGAAACGGCCGCCCAGCGGTAGCCGACCGCGCGCGACACGTTGGCGCCGCCGGTCCGGCCGCTGCCGATATTGCGCGGATCGGGCCCGCCGATCAGGCGGGGAACGATGATCCCGAATGGGATTCCACCCAGGAAGAAGCCGGCGACCAAGGCAACGGCAACCCTGACGAGGTCGATGGTCTGCATCGCGGGGAAGTATAGGGCGGCGAATCCGGGTTGTAGGACCGTCCTACCCTTTGCCCGCCGGGGCCGCCGCGTCCGCCGTTTCCGCCATCTCCGCGAGGAACAGTTCCGGGTTGTGGCGCAGCCGGGCCCGACGATCGGGGTGAGCGGCGACTTCGTCGACCAGATCGGCGAGGCGGGCGTTCACCGGAGTGGCCACGTCGCTCAGCCGGCCCCATTTCGCGACCGCGCCGTTCATCCAGGTCACTTCCGTCTGCTCGGTGGACGGTTCCTCGCCGGCCATTCGTATATGGAGCCGCAATGACGGCAGCTTGCCGCCGCGGGCTCCGCCCACGATCCGCCGCAGGATGGGGCGGCCCAGCCATGCGGGCAGTCGAATTGCCCGAGCCAGCCATGGCACCGCCGCGCCCGGCAGCTTCACCGGCTTTAGCCCGAGGGCGGACATGACCGCGAGCGCCTCGAGGAGCTGTCGCCGCTCGACCTCGAAAAGCCGTTTGTCGGCGTAGATCGCGTCCGGATCCATGTCGAGGATTGCGCCGGTTGCGTTGGCGATCATGTTGGCCAGAAGCTTCGACCACTTCATTGCCTTTGCGTCGGGCAGTTCGGCAGCGCGAAGCCCGGCCCGCGCGAAGTCGGCCAGCAGTGGCGCCAGGAATGGCTTTGCCTTGGAATTGGTGGCGGCCAGCCCGATCCCCCCGCGCCCCAGCCAGAGGACTTCGTCCTCGGACGCCTGGCGAATCGGCGCGGTCAGCGAAGCGGCGATCTGCTGCGACCAGATCCGCACTTCGGCCGCGATCTCCTCTGCGCCGATGCCGTTCTCAACGGTGATTGTCGGGGCGTCGGGCCACGCCTGGGTAGGCACCAGCGCCTCACGAAGTGCAGGCATCTTGACCGCCACAAGGATCAGGTCAGGAGGCGACGAATCCTCGGTCCTTGTCACGCGATGAACCGGGACGACGACGCGCGTGCCATCCGGCCGAACCAGAGTGACCGGCTTCTCCGAGGGCTGCTCGAAGATCCGGACGAGGGTGACGTCATAGCCGACGCTGCCGAGCAGCGTCCCGAGGAACGACCCGACTGCGCCCGCGCCCACGACGAGCAGGCGTTTGGGAGTTGGGTCGCTGCGCGCGAACGCGCCTTCCGGCGACGTGCTCGTGGTTCCCTGATCCGGCGCTCCGACGTACTTGGGCATCCTGGCGCCACCATTGCTGAGTTGGGTCGTCCGTCCGACGGTGCCGCAAGCCTATCTCGCGGGCCCCGGTTCGTCCTGACAAGCAGCGCCGGAGTGGTCGCAGCGGCAACCGGCGGCCGGCCTCGCCGGACATGCGTCCCGCGGGCGGCCGAGGTCCCGCAACCCGTCCGGGGATCGGACTCGCTAGGCTGAGCGATATCGAAAGGTCCGCTGCCCCGCCTACCGCGCTTCGACCGAAGGAGGCCCCCAATGGCTCGAATGACCGAAGCCGATGCTGATGCTTATCGTCAGCCCATACTGGATGCGCTCGGACGGGACGATCCGCTCGAAGTCCAGGCGTCCGAGGTGGCGGCCTGGCGCGAGTTGATCGATCGTGCCGGCGCCGACATCCGAACCCGCCCATCCGAGCGCGAGTGGTCCGTGCTCGAATGCCTCGGCCACATGACCGAATCCGAGCTTGTCACCTCGACCAGGTATCGCTGGGTCCTCGCGGAGAACGAGCCGCCGTTGTTGGGGTACGACCAGGAGGCCTGGACGGCGCGTTTCGGCCCCACCTACGACGACCCGGCGGCGCTGCTGGCGCTGTTCTCTGCACTTCGCGACGCAAACGTTGCGCTGTGGCAGATCACCCCGCCAGTCGATCGCGCCCGGACCGGCATGCACGCCGAACGCGGCCCGGAGAACTTCGGGCTGCTCTTCCGGCTGCAGGCCGGCCACGGCCGAGTCCACCGGAATCAGGCGGAGCGCGCCCTCGCTTACGTCCGCCGGAACCGCT
>JADGQJ010000077.1 GCA_017881885.1 Chloroflexota bacterium | reverse complement strand
ACCAGTCGGTCGGTTCGGTGAGCCATGCTAGCGCCGGGACGGGAGGAGCGCCAGGAAGATGCCGGGAGTCGCGCGACGCGGATGTTGAACCGGCGTCGGACGCGTGCGCCCGGCGGGGCGATCTATCCCGTCACCTACCCGATCGCCCTACCCGATCCGCCCTGATGAGGTGGTATTCGTACGGGTGGGAGGCGCGGTTTCTGTAGCTCCCATCTACCACGACAATTCAACCCCGTTGGGGGAAGGCTTTGAGGGGCTCACGACGGTACGGTTGACTCTCACGCCACCCAAGCCTGCCTGCTCATCGGGCAAAGGCGTCCAAGTGGGAGTCACCTCATGGCATCGTTCACACACCGCCGCCCTGTCCGTGCGACGGGTCTGCTCGCATTGGCCGCGGCCGCAATCCTTGCAGGCGCCGGCGCCTTCAGCGGAGCCTCGACATTCGCCGCCTCCAGCGTCAACGTCGAGCCCGCGGCCGACTCGTACGTCGACTCGACCTCCACCACGGCCAATTTCGGCACCGCGACGCAGTTCCGCGTCGACGGCTCGCCGGTAGTCCGGAGCTACCTTCGATTCGATCTGAGTGCCGTGAGCGGGAGCGTCGCAAAGGCCACCCTCCAGATCTACGCCAACTCGGCTTCGAGCGTCGGGTATTCGGCCTACCAGACGAGCGGCGCAAGCTGGGCGGAAACCTCGATCACGTTCGCGAACGCGCCGGGGCTGGGAGCGAGCATCGGCGCCAGCGGGGCGTTCGTCGCCGCATCATGGACCAGCGTCGACGTCACCTCGGCAGTAACGACGGGCACGCCCATCGACTTCGCCCTGGTCGACGGCAACGCCACGGCGGTCAGCCTCGCGAGCCGCGAGTCCGCGAACCCGCCTGTGCTGGTTCTGACGCTCGATGGCGCTGCGACGCCCACTCCGACGGCAAACACCTCGCAGACCCCGACCCCCAGCGGGACGCCGGTCGCGACGCCGCCTGCAACACCGACGCCGACGACCATGCCGAGCGCCACGCCCACGACCCCGGTCGCAACACCGTCGCCGACGGCCATGCCGAGCGCCACGCCCACGACCCCGATCGCAACACCGACGCCGCCCGCCGGCGGTTCGCCGGTCCTGATCGGCGCCGGCGACATCTGCATCACCTCCAGCATCGCCAACGCCAATGCCACGGCTGCGATCATCACCGCCAACCCCGGCGCGGTCGTCTTCACCGCCGGCGACAACTCGAACGAGTCCGGCACCTCGACCCAATACGCCAACTGCGTGGCCAAGTCGTGGGGCGTCTTCAAGAGCCGCATCCACCCGGTGCCCGGCAACCACGACTACATGACGACCGGCGCGGCTCCCTACTACGCCTACTTCGGCGCCGCCGCCGGGACGGCCGGCAAGGGCTACTACAGCTACAACCTGGCCAACAACTGGCACGTCATCTCGCTCAACGCGTTGTGCTCCGAGGTTGGCGGTTGTGGTGCCGGTTCGCCCGAGGAGACTTTCCTCAAGTCCGATCTCGCTGCCAACGCCGGCAAGCACATCATCGCCATCTGGCACATCCCGTCCTTCAGTTCCGGTGGCGCCCACGGCAACAACGGCAGCTACCTGGCGTGGTGGAACGACCTGTACGCGGCTCACGCCGACATCGTTCTCGACGGCCACGACCACGACTACGAGCGGTTCGCCCTGCAATCGCCGACCGGTGCGGCCGATGCGAACGGCATCCGCGAGTTCGTCGTTGGCACCGGCGGCGCCGGCCAGCGTCCCTTCGGCACTATCCGCGCCAACTCCCAGGTCCGCAGCACAGGCACCTTCGGCGTCCTGAAGCTGACCCTCGGGCTCAGCAGCTACAGCTGGCAGTTCATCCCGGTCGCGGGCAAGACCTTCACCGACTCGGGAACGCAAGCCACGCACAGCTGACGTGCCGACTCCGCGCCCTCAAAAGAGCTGCTTCCGGCAACGGAAGCGGCTCTTCTTATCCCGGCCCGGCCGCCGCTCTCAAGTCAGCGGGAGGAGACTCTGTACGTATCGTGGGCTCGGCGATGCAGCGGTTCAGGCATCGCGTTGACGTGGGCCAGCACGACCGACAGTCGGGCCGTTGCGACGGCGACGACCGAATCGCCGGCGCCGTAGTAGAGCAGCAGCTTGTCGAGGGACTCGTCGACGACCCAACCGTTCGGGAAGACGACCTTGCTCACGTCGCCGACTCGCTCGTAGGGAGCCGACGGCCCGAGGACCCATTCTTCGGAGCGGCGCAGAACGACAGTCGGGTCGTCGCTATCGAGCAGGGCCAGGCCGACGCGATAGATCGGCCCGGCCGCGGTCTGGTGGGCGCCGTGATACATGACCAGCCAGCCGCCCTCGACCAGCGCCGGGGGCGGCCCGAGTCCGATCTTGCCGGCATCCCACCACGCCCCATCGCGAGCCTCGATAAGCAGCATATGGTCGCCCCAGTGGCGCAGGTCCGGCGAGAAGGAGATCCAGATGTGGGCGCCACCGCGAACCGGAGCCGGGCGGTGGATCATCGCCCAACGGCCGTCGACGCGGTTGGGAAGAAGGGCCGCGTCCTTGTCGTCGGGCGGCATGACGGGCCCAAGACGCACCGCCTCGTGGAAGTCGCGGGTCATTGCCAGCGAGACGAGCGGGCCCCTGTCGCTGTATGCGGTGTAGGCGATCGCCCATTCCTCGCGCTCGGGCAGCCAGGTGAGGCGTGGGTCTTCGCAGCCCCAGACCTCCTCGGGATGATCGGGATCGGGCCCCAGCAGGGGCTTCTTGTCGTAGCGCCAGTTCGAGATGCCGTCGTCGCTTCGGGCCACATAGAGCGACGAGATACCGCGCAAGTCCTCGACGCGCATGAGCAGGACCGTCTCTCCACCGACTACCGCTGCGCCGGGGTTGAAGACCGCGTTGGCGGGATAGGGCACGTCGGCCGCGGTGATGATGGGATTCGCCGGAACGCGCTCGAAGAGCGGTCCTCCGTTCCGATCGGTCATTCGGCTACCTGCGGTAGAGATGAGGCCATGCCTGGAATGGCAGAGTTCCGGGTCCGGCCGTCAGCCCTCAGCCGGCGCAGTTGCTCGAGCGCGGTGAGCCACATGAGCGTCGATTCGGCGCCCTGGTTCAGGTTCGCGCCGTCCGGAGTCAGCCCATCGTGGCAGCCGCCGGTCGTGGGAATGGCGACCGGCACGCTCCTGTCATTGTCGCCGAGAAACCAGCCGTACGCCATCTCGGCGAGGTGCCGGAACCGCTCCTCGGCCGTGGCCGCGAAGGCCGCTTCTGCCGCCGCAAGCAGCGAGGCAGCTTCCATCGGCTGCTGGTCGAACCGCGCCGGCGACTCGCCTCGCCGCCACCAGCCCCGGTTGCCCACGAGAGAGAGCCGTTCCGAATCGGCAGTCTGCGTCTGCGCCAGCCAGTCCAGCGTCCGGCATCCCGTCTGCAGCATGGCCTCATCGTCGAGCCGGCTGCCGGCAGCGATCAGGGCTCGCGGCAGGAGGCCGTTCTCATATGTAACCACCGGTTCGGGCCAGGGCCATTCGGAGGGCAGGTCGGTGAAGGCATCGGCCAGCCGGACCGCCAGCTCGTCGAAGGCCTGTTGGGCGGGCCCGTCGGCGCCGCCCCTGAGAGCAGCGTCACAACCCAGAAGAGCCTCGGCCATCGGTCGCAGATCCGTCAGCTTCCGGGCGGCGGGCAGGGCCTTATCGAAGAGGACGGCGGCGGAGGAGGCAAAGCCGACGTCGGGAGCGTCCGCCATCGCGAACCCCAGCGCAGCCAGCGCACGAGCGTGGCAGTCCGCCGAGCCGGCCTCTTCGAGCCATTCGCCATTCGCCGATCGGAAGTTGCGGAAGCGCCCGAGAGGCACGTCGAATGCGTCGTTGATGAACGCCATCGATCGCCACGCGCTGCCCTCGACCACGCCCCAGCCCAGGCTGCGCGAATGGAGGAGGTCGACCTCGAGCGCCCGCGCCACGTCGTCGGTGCAGTAGCCGAAGGCTCGATTGGGCGTGGCTCCGATGGCGTGCTGCCATACGCCGATCTCGTCGCTCAGTTCGTCGAGGTGCACCCGGCAGACCGGATTGAGCGGACGCTCAACCACGGAACGCACCTACCCGATGAGCTACGGTGGCGGGGGTTGCGGCTGCAGTCACCCTCGCGAAGATGGCCCGGTAGCGGCCGGCCACCTCCGGCCAGAGCATCGACCGGCTGTGGCGATACGCAAGCCGACCGAACTGGGCTCGAAGCGCGTCATCGCTCAAAAGCTCGAGGAACGCCTCCGCCAGCGCTGCGTCAGCGCCGGGCTCGACGAGCCGGCCGCGCCCGTCGGCAAGCATCTCGGCGGCGTAGGCGTACGGCGTCGACACGATCGCTTTGCCGGCGCCCATTGCGTAAGAGAGGGTCCCCGAAACGATCTGGTCGAGATTGGGATAGGGCGTGACGAAGACATCGGCCGCTTCGAGCCAGACTCCCAGTTCCACCTTCCCGACGAATCGGTCGACGAAGTGAACGTGGTCGGCTACGCCGAGGGCGGCGGCGCGCTCGTGCAGGCGCTGCCGGTACGCTTCGCCCTCGCTCCGGAGCAAATCCGGGTGGGTTGCGCCGAGCACGACATAGCGGGCAGTCGGGAATCCCTGGATAACGGCCGGCATGGCCTCGATCACCGACTCGTAGCCTTTGCCGGGTCCCAGCAACCCGAAGCTCAGGATGACCGGCTCCGGACCCAGCCCGAGGCGCAGCTTCGCCATCCCTGGGGCAACGAGCTGGAGGTTGGGGACTCCATGGGGAACGATCTCTACTCGAGCGGGGTTGACTCCGTAGGCTCTGGTGAGGAGGGTCGCCGCCGCCCTGGACATGACGACACTGGCCGCGGAAGTGTCCACCAGCTCCGCCAGAACGGACTTCTGCAGCGGAGAGGGGTTCCGCATGACCGTGTGGAGAGTGGCGACGAACGGGCGACGGAGCTGCCGCGCGAAGTCGAGAACGAAGGAGCCCGACTCTCCTCCCCAGATGCCGTATTCGTGCTGGATCGAGACGACCTCGATGCCGCGCTCGTTGAGCGCGTGGGCAGCGGCCCGGTAGTCGGCCTGGATTTCCGCGCGGATCCGCTGGCGGACCTCGGCCGGGTACGGGACCGGCCCGTCGGGCAGGTGCAGGGCCACGATCTCGCGATCCCCAACGGCCGTCGCCAGGTCATGGGTGAAAGCGGCGATCCCGCACCGTCGCGGCGGATACGTCGAGACGAAAGCCGTCCTTGGAATGGTCCACCTCCCGTCGAGGTGTAGCTGGCATGCGGCCGTTCGAGAACAGGATCGACCACGCGGAGCGCGGCTGCCAGGTCGGCTGCCAGGTCACCTACGTCTCCAGCCTACGCCCGACCGGACCTTCCGACAAACCTGAACCGGGGAGCGGACCCGTCGGCCGGCTCGACCGAAGGAGCCGGGGTAACCACCCCGAGTCGTCGCCCGGTGGCCTGAGACTAGTGCAAACCCCATTGGCCCGGGTGCGCAAGGACCTCTTGGGCGGCAACCTTCTGCAGAATCCCGGCCGAGTCCGTCGGCAAGCCGGCCGTGAACTCGAGACCGTCGGGACTCTGGCGGAAGACCGCTGCGTAGAAGACGCACGCAGCCAGATATGTTCCTGCGGTAGAGGGATGGCTGCCGTCGTCCTGCCACAACCCGATCCCGGGGCTCTGCTGCCGGACGATCGCCCACGTGTAGCCGACCGGCGCAACGGCGACGGCCAACTCTTGCGAAAGAGCTAGATAGCCGAAATCGATCGAGCGCTGCATGCTCTCGTAGTCGGGCATGCCGCCGGCCGGCAGGCCGTCCCGATGAGCCCAGGTCATGAACAAGATCGGCGTCTCGCTTCTCTCTCGGATCATGGCTACGAGGGACCGGGCAGCGGGAAACATGGTTTGCTCACGCGAGTCGGCCACGGACGGAATCTCGCTCTGCTCCTGGAGGACGACGAAATTCCATTTGCCCGAGTCGAGTTTGGGCGCCGTTGCGGCATCCGCCATGTGGTCTGCCAGCGTCGCGCCGCCGCTGGCCAGCGAGTCCGTTCCGACCGCGTGGCCCCCGGCCCGAGCAAGCTGGGCGAAGGTCCCCGGCAGGTCGTTCACATACGTGTAGCTGTTGCCGATGAAGAGGATCCGCAGGCACGAGACGTCGCCGGGAGCGCATGTCGCGGCGCCGGCGCTACAGCCGGTCAGCCCCACGGATGCGGCAACGAGCGCTGCTAGTAAGAGCGGCAGCGCGCGCAAAGGGGTACGCATAATCGCTCGTTCAGGGTACCAATCGGCCGCCCGAGCGAAATCTTGAGATTGCTCGGCGCCGCGTCGGCCGGGCAGCCGAATCGGCCGGGAAGGCTGGGCTCCCAAAGAACCGAGGGCTATGAATCGGGCTGCGCCATGGGACGAACGCGCGATCCGGCCGCCGGCACGACCGCCTGGCGGGACGGCGACGATCGGCGGCCGAAGTGCGCCACGGCATTCCGGTCGCTCCACCTATCATGCCGACCGTGACAGACGCGCAACTGCAACGCCTCCAGGGCGAGCCATGCTCCTGTCGCCGGCGAGTTCCGGCGACGGTTGAGCGCGCGGTCGGTCGCTAGCCCGACCACAACCTCCAGCCGGATCTCGCATATCTCGACGGGGCCTTTGCGCGCCCCGATCCATGCCACCGCCCTGATCCCGTTCGACTGGAGTCCCCTGTGCCCACCCCGCTCACACCACCCGCCCGTTTCATCGACCCCCGCGGCCAGCGCTTCGGCGCCGGACTCTCCGCGGTGATCTTCGTCATCGCCTTCGCCTTTGGACTGCCGTGGCTGGCCGTCCTGGTCGGGCTGAACCTGCTCGTCGCCTCAGCCTTCGGGGCGCGCCTCTTCCTGCCGGGCCGCCCGTGGCCCGTCGTCCGGCGTGCCCTTCGCCTGGGGAAGACCGAGCCCGAACACGAGTATCCGACTCGATTCGCACAAGCTCTCGGCGGCACGTTCGTTGCGCTTGCGGCGATTGCCTTCTTCGTCGGGTTGCCGGTAGGCGGCTGGATTCTCGTCGCCGCGGTGGCTGCACTACAGACACTCCTGGCCGTGACCGGCTACTGCCTCGGATGCAGGCTGTACTTCCTGCGGTGGTGGATTCCCTCGCTGTTCGCAGGGCTCTTCGGACGAAACGATCGTCTGCTCAAGCTGCCGATCCAGGGACCGCTGCCGCGCGTGGGCCGGTAGGCTCGCTCGGACGCCCGGCGCTTTGCGGGCCGGAATCCGTCGCCTGCTACCAGCCCCAGATTGCCAGGTCCGTTATCTCGATCGGGATCGAGTACTGAGCGGCGAAGCCTTCGAAGGTTCCGCCCCAGTCCATCTCCTCCTCGATCCAGTCGCGGTAGCGGGCGAGGTAGGATGCGTTCTCCGACGCCTGGGGAATCTCGAGCGCGACCCGCGCCGAACCGCGAATCACGTGCACCTCACCGCCGCCCGGCGTGCAGTTGAAGTTGAAGGCGACCTTCGGGTTCGCCATCACGTTGGCGTTGCGGCGCGCGGTCGTCTTGCTGTAGACGATGATCCGCTCGCCGGCATCGGTGCGCTCATAGAGGAACCAGACCGGCGCCGGCTGCGGCGCGGCCCGATCCACGGTGGTCATCCAGAAGACCCGGTCTTCGCGCAACCTCTCGAGCACTCGTGCCCCGAGGACCGTGGACTCGTCGATCATTGGCTCTCTCCCGCTGGCCGCTAGACCGACACATCGTAGCGACGCGGCTTGGGGCGAAGGCGTGGGAATCGCGCCGCGGCGCCGGGCGAGCTAGGCTTCGAAGAACCGAAGCAGACGCACGTTGCCGGCGGAGTCGCCGTAGGCGAACTTTGAAGGATCGGTCGGAAGCGCGCAGAAGGCCATCACTTCGGATTTCGGGCCCGATACCGGGGCCCACGAGACGACTTCCTGTCCGGTGGCCAGATCCCAGATCCGTACCTTCCCATCCCCGCCGTGAGAAACGATCCGCTTGCCGTCGGCAGTGACGGCGACTCCGTCGACCGAGCCGGTATGACCCCACAGCGTTTGCTCCAAGCGGCCGCGTGCCATCGACCAGACCTGGACCGTGCCGTCGTGACCGCCCGAGACGATCCGGCTTCCGTCGGGAGTGGCGGCGATTGCGCACACAGGACTGGCATCGGCGTTCAAGGTCTGGACGAGCCGACCGCTCGCAAGGTCCCAGACCTGGACCTTGCCGCCGTCGCCGCCGGACAAGGCTGAGTTGCCGTCCGGCGAGATGGCCACGGCTCGCACCGTGGAATCCTGACTCTTGAGGGTGCGCTCGATCCGACCGCTCGCCAGGTCCCAGACCTGCACCGCCGCACCTGCTCCACCCCAGATGACGCGCCGCCCGTCGGGCGACACGGCCACCGAATAGACAGCTCGGTATCCGGTTTGGCCGACGATGGTATGCACGAATTTGCCGCTCGCCAGATCCCAGACGCGAACCGCGTCGTAGGTGCCGCCTGAGACGATGCGTCGGCCGTCCGGAGTGATCGCCACGGCACGAACCGAGTCCGTGTGCCCCTCCAGCGTGCGTTCGAGCTTGCCGCTGGCCAGGTTCCAGATCCGGATCGTGTGGTCGTCTCCGCCCGAGACGAGCCGGCGTCCGTCCGGCGTAACCGCCACCGCCCGCACGATTCCCTCGTGGCCGGCTGGGGACCCCTCCGCCGAACCGGTCGTCGAGGCCGGGGCGGTCGGGAGCGGGCAGATCCAGGGCCTGGGGGCGTTGTCGCGTATCTGACCTAGCAGAAGATCGACCGCCGCACTTGAATGGCCGACGAGCCGACCGGTGAGGATGGAGGCCAGGCGACCCGGACGAGCGGCGAGGTCGGCGGCAGAGAGGACCAGCGCCTCGTCGACTGCCGCGACGTCGGTGGGCGGAGGCTGCTGGGCGAAGTCGGCGAGGAGGTCGATTATGCCGCCGACGGCGAGCTTGGTTCTGAGCCAGTCGTAGTCCAGGAGCAGACGGTTCAGATCCTGCGGACGCTTGGCCTGGGCCATGTGATAGGCGATGTTCCCGAAGAAGTAACCGTCGTCGGGACCCTTCCACCACGACGTGGCTGGGAGGCGGGACTTGTAGCCGTCGACCAGCCGGCCATGTGCCGCCGCCAGCGCTTTCGCGCCCGCGCCCGAGGCCGGGCCGGTCGCGCCGGACTGATCGCCGACGACGAGTACGCCGTCATCCCTTCGTTCGAGCAACGACCGGTCCGCAAATTCCTTCAGCAGGCGCTGGATCTCGTCGGGCGAGATCTCCTTGGGACCCCACAGGGCCTCGACCGCCGAGGGCGGGATCGAGCCCCGTCCGGCGAACACAGCCAGCTCGCGATAGCGCTTCTCGTCCGCGGGGCGCAACTTGGCCGAGCCGCGCCGAGTCGCCTTGCGGCGGCCGGGGACGGCCTGCGAATCCAATTGAGCGCGGTCGATCTGAGCCGACTCGTCCGCTGGAGCCAGTGATGGCTCGTCGGCCGGCGTCGCATGCTCATCCGGAACCAGCAGGGCGATGGCCAGGAGCACGAGGCCCAGATCGGCAAACGCCATCGATGCCACGGCAGACGGCGCACCGGCCACAGGAGTGCCGAAGGCATTTGCGGCGGCGCCTGCGGCAGCCAGGATCACCAGCGCCGCGCCGCCGCCGTAAAAGGCCCTCTTGTCGATCAGGCGGACCTCGGTCGTAAACCTGGCCCACCACCCTAAGTTCTTGTTACCCCGAATCACGCCGGCTCCTCTCGCCATGGCAGGAGCGAGACGCGCCTATCCCGCGCATCTCCTCTTAATGCTACGCGGTTGATCGGCCACTTCAACTAGTCCTAACCGAACTCGATGGCCGAGCAAAGGTACCGGCCGAGGCTGTGCCCCCAGTGGACCGGCCGAAGCCGGCCCGCTCGGCGGGCAGTCGGTGGACCGGAAGCCCGCAAGTAGCGACAATTCGGCTGTCGAGTCGTCGTTGCGAGGATCCGCATGGCCGCCGCAATTCGAACCGAGAAGCTCACCAAGTCGTACGGCTCCCATCGCGGGATCGTGGACGTCGACCTCGAGGTCCAGATGGGCGAGGTCTTCGGCTTCCTCGGACCGAACGGCGCCGGCAAGACGACGACGATCCGCGTCCTCCTCGATCTGATACGCCCGACCAGCGGCAAGGCCTACGTCTTCGACATCGAATCCTCGGCCGACCCGGCCGCGATCCACCGGAGAATCGGCTACCTGCCCGGCGAGTTCGCGCTGTACGACCGACTGACCGGCGGACAGACACTCGACTACTTCGCCAACCTCCGCGGCGGCGTAGATCGTGCCTATCAGGCTGACCTCATCGGGCGCTTCGATCTGGACCCGAGCCGCCGCTTCCGCGAATACTCAAAGGGCAACAAGCAGAAGGTCGGCCTGGTGGCAGCGCTCCAGAACCATCCCGAGCTTCTTCTCCTCGACGAGCCGACGTCGGGGCTCGATCCGCTCGTTCAGCAGACCTTCTTCTCGCTCATGCGCGAGTCGGTCAAGGACGGCGGGACGGTCTTCCTGTCCAGCCACATCCTCAGCGAGGTCGAACGGAGCTGCGATCGCGTGGCGATCATCCGCGACGGCCGTCTCGTACGTGTGGACAGCGTCGACGCACTGCGGGACCTATCCCACCACCAGGTGGAGCTCCGGTTTACCGGAGAGCCGCCGATTGCTGAATTCAAGGACCTCCCGGGCGTAAGCGACGTCGAGATCGAGGACCACCAGTTGAAGCTCCGCGTCCTCGGCCCCATCACACCCGTCGTCGTGGCCGCGGCCCGCCTTGGCGTGACCGACTTCCTGAGCCGCGAGCCGAGCCTCGAGGAGACGTTCCTGGCCCAATACGGCCGCGAGGCCGCCGAGATGAAGTGATGGCCGTCGAAGCCGGCCGGCCCCCGCTCAGCGGGAGCGTGGCGCCCGTTTCGCTGTGGAGCCGCTTTTACGGCTTCGGGAGCATCTACGCCAAGACGATCCGCGACTCGCGCCTGGCATTTCTCATCATGGCCGGGCTGCTCGGCGGGATCATGCTGGCGGGCATATATGCAATCGCGACGGGGTTTCCAACGCCCGCATCGCGCCTGGATATGGCCAGCTTCGTCGAAGCCATGCCGCCCGCTCTCAAAGGCCTTGCCAGCAACCCGGTCAACATCGGAACGCTCGGTGGCTACCTGTCCTGGAAATACGGCCCCTTCTTCGGGCTGATCGCCGGCCTCTGGTCGATCGTCGCCCTGTCCGGGACCCTGGCTTCGGAAGCCCGTCGAGGCAGCCTGGACATGGTGGCCGCGGCGCCCTTCGGCAAGCGGCGGATCGCCCTCGAGAAGCTCGCAGCCCACGTGACCGGCATGGTCGCCGCGTGCGTGTTCCTGGGCGTGGTCGCATACGTCGGGACGCAAGCCCTCGGCACCGTCCCCGGCGATGCGCTCCCGGTCGAGGCCGCGGTCGGTATCGCACTCTGGGTCGGGCTCATCGGCCTCGTCTCCGGATCGGTGGCTTGGGCCCTGGCGCCGTTCGTCGGGCGGGGCGGCGCCGCCGGAGTGGCCGGGGCGCTGTTGCTCGGCGGAGACGTGATCAGCGGCTACTCGAGCGTGGTGCCGGCCCTGCAGATACCGGCGGATCTGTCGTGGTTCCACTGGACCGCGAACCACCTGCCTCTGGC
>JADGQJ010000013.1 GCA_017881885.1 Chloroflexota bacterium | reverse complement strand
CTCGACTTCACGCCCTTCCTTGTGGCCCTGATGGCCATCGGCTCAGGACGCTGGATCGGCCGGCCGGAGCGACTCCTGATCCTGGCCGGCGTCGCCTCGGTCATGGTCGGGATCGTCATTGGGGTCGAATGGCACTCTTGATATCGCAAGGAGAGCCGTTGTCTCAGGCAGCCTCGCCCGACGCTCGCCGCTCTGCCGACGAAACCGGGCCCACGACCGCGGACCGTGCGACCCGGCCGCCCCGACCGCAACGCTGGCTCGAGTGGCTCCGTCGAATTCCGCCTGAAGCTCTCATGATCGGCTTCGCCCTTTTCGCCATCCTCGCCGTCTTCGCCGCGGCCGATCCGGTCGCCAGGGTGACCAGCAGCACCGCCCCGTTCACAGACGAGGCGTGGAACCTCGTGAATGCCCGCAACTTCGTCCAGCTCGGAACGTGGAGCACGGACGAATGGAATCTCCACCTCGTGAACCTGCCGTTCAGCCTGCTCGAGGTCATCGTCTTCAAGCTGTTCGGCGTCGGGCTCGTGCAGGCACGGCTGGCGATGATCGGGTGCGTCTCTCTCACGGCGGCGGCGCTGGTCTGGGGCCTGCGGGGCGTCGTCGATCGGACCTCCGCCGCATTTGCTGGGCTGGCCTTCGGCTTCTCGGGCCTGATCCTGTTCTACGGCCGGATGGCGTTCCTGGAAGACCTGGTCGTCCTCGGCCTGACGGTTGGGGTTCTCGTCCTGGCTCGAGAGAATCGCCTCAACCTTCGTGGCGGCATTCTGTCCGGCTTCTGCTTCGCCGTGGCAATAGGGAGCAAGCCGAGCGCGCTGTTCGCGGTAGTCGGAATCATCGTCGCGATGGCCGCGTTCTGGGGCCGGCGCGATCCGGGCATGCGCCGCTGGATCGTGGGATCCGTCGGCGTCATCGTCGCCTGCGGACTCCTCTGGCTGGTGGTCGTCGGGCTTCCCAACCAGGCCGCGCTCGCGGTCGACGTCAAGATCTGGCCGCCCTACAAGTGGAACCTGACCCCGGGAGCGCTGATCGTCTCCACCGGGGGCTATCTGATCGGTCGGAACGACAACCTCTACAGCTTCCTGCTGCTGCCGCTCATCGTCCTGGGATTCGGCGGCCTGGTCTCGCTCGTCGCCCTTCGCAAACGGCTCGGTGAGACCCAGGCAAGACTCGCGGCCGCGGCGTTCGGCTGGGCGGCCTTCGGCTTTGGGATCCTGATGATCGTCTCGTACCGGCCGGACCGGTATGTCGTGCCGCTCGTGCCCTCGTTGGCGATCCTCGCCGCGATCGGACTCAACGTGTTCCTCGGCTGGTTGCGCGAGCGCCGGGCCGAAGGGGCGGAGGTCGACGCAGCCGTCGCCGACGGAGCCGCCGCCGACCAGATCACCGAGGATGGCGCCGCAACCCACTTATCAAACAAGCCCATCCGCCTGGCGCCCGGCGTTGTTGCCGTAGTGGCGATCCTCCTCGCCGTAGCCCCCGGATTGGCGTGGTACGGCAACTGGGCTCGCAAAGCCACGTATGAGACGGTCGCAATCCAGAACCAGTTTGCCGAGGTGGTACCGCCCGGCGAGATCGTGGCCGGGGGCAACGTGGCTCTGTTCCTGATGCGCTCCGAGGCGAAGACGGTGATCGTCGGCCTGGCCAACAACGGCGACCTTTACGCGCAGGGGACGCGGTGGTACCTGCTGTCGGTCGATGCCGCGGCACCCACGGGAGTTCCAGATTCAGTTTGGGCCGCCAGAGAGCGCGTCGCGTGCGCCACCTGGAGAGGCGGGCAGACGTGCCTGTTCCATCTGCCCTAGGTTCGGCGGCGCCGGACGAGACCGACCCGCCCGGGGCGGTGGGCGCTACGAAGATCTGGCGAATCTGGGGCCTCGATTTCGACGCCCGCATCGTCCAGACCGTCGCGGTCTGCGTGCTTGTCCTGCTGCTCGCGTATGACAACAGCTTCGGCCGGCCCGAATACGGCCACTTCTTCTTCGAAGCCCTGATCCCGCTCACGCTGATGGTGCTGATCTGGCGTGAGAGTCCGCGCCGTTACGGCCTGGCCCTTGGCGACTGGAGGCTCGGGTTGCCGGTGGCGATCGGTGCCATCGTGATCATGACTGTCGTCATCTGGATCGTGGGCCACATGCCCGAGTTTCGGGTGTACTACGCCCCGTTGTCCGGTCAGAGGCCGGCCTGGCGCGTCGTCCTCGACGCGGGCGTGGATATGTTCGCCTGGGAGTTCTTCTTCCGCGGCTGGCTGATGGGCGCCTTCGGGCGCAAGTACGGCACCGATGCGATCTGGCTCCAGATGATCCCCTTCGCCCTCATGCACGCCTGGAAGCCCGAACTCGAGGTGCTCTCGACGATTGCGGGCGGCGTCTTCTTCGGCATCCTGGCCTGGCGCACCCGATCCTTCATCTGGGGCTGGCTGCTCCACTGGTTCATGATCGCCTGGATCGTGCTGGTGGCCGCCGGGTACGTCTAGGCGGCCGGCCGTGGGCCGACGCCAATCGCTTGCATGAGTATTCATCGGACCGTATAATCGGTCCATCATGATGACCACCCGACCCACAGCTCAGGGCGCCTCCCAGTCTCTCGCCTCGAGAATCCATGGCCGGCGCCCGACGGCGGTGCGATCGTGAACGCGAGTGGGACGGAGACTTCGGCGGGATCGGAGCACGGCCTGGGGCCCCGCGCGGCTCGGACCCGACAGGGCGGCCGAACCATCTCCGTCGGAATCGTGGGCGCCACAGGTTATGCAGGCGGCGAGATCGTCCGGCTGCTGCTGAACCATCCCCGGGTCCGGTTGGTCGGCCTCTACGGCCGAAATCGCGACAACGTGCCGATCGCCGAGTCGCATCCCCATCTCGGCGGGACGGGTCTGGTCATCGACCAGGCGATCCCCGAAGCCGACGCCATCTTCACAGCGCTCCCGCACGGCGTGGCCGCCGGAATAGCCGCCGAGATCGTGGCCCGCGGCTCCGCACTTCTCGACGTCGGGCCGGACTTCCGGCTCCACGATCCGGCCGACTACCCGCTCTGGTACAAATTCGACCACCCGGCGCCTGAGCTTCTGGCGCAAGCCGTCTACGGCTTGCCGGAGCTCCATCGCGAGGAGATGCGCGATGCCGCCGACCGAGACGCCACGATCATCGGGCTGCCCGGCTGCTATCCCACCGCGACGATCCTGACGCTGGCTCCGCTCGCCCGCGCGGGCCTGATCGGCGACCTCGCCGTCGACGCCAAGAGCGGCGTTTCCGGCGCCGGTCGCGAGCCAAAGGCCGATCTGCTCTTCTCCGAGGTCAACGAGAGCGTCAAGGCGTACGGCATGTTCAACCACCGCCACACCGCCGAGATGGAGCAGGAGCTCCAGCAGCAGGGCGAGCGCGGGGCGCACGGCAGCCGCGACGCAAATCCCGGCGTGGCGACGGTCGACTTCCTGCCGCACCTGATCCCGATGACGCGCGGCATTCTGGCCAGCTGCCACGTCCGGCCGACTCGCCCGGTCACCCAGGCCGAGCTGGACGCGCTTTACGCAGAGGCGTATCGCGACGAGCCGTTCGTGAAGGTCGTCGCGGACGCGCCGGCCACCAAGCACGTCTACGGCAGCAACCAATGTCGGGTTTGGTGCCGCGTGGATCCGCGGAGCGGGCGAATCCTGGCTCTTGGCGTCATCGACAACCTGGTCAAGGGCGCAGCCGGACAGGCGGTCCAGGCCCTCAACGTCCTCTTCGGTCTGCCCGAGACAACGGGGCTCGAGCAGTACCCGGTCGCACCGTAGCGACCCGACCCCGGCTCGCGCGAAGGAAGTTCCAGCAGATGCAGCAAGGCGCCTTCGATCCTTCCGCTCCCGCGGCCGGGATAGCCGGTGCACGCAACCCGGCCGGACTCGAGCCACTTCCGCTCGCGCTGCCGACCGTAGAGGAGCGCGCGGTGCTGCCCGGCGGATTCCGCGCCGGCGGGACGGTGGCCGGCATCAAGCCTTCCGGACGCCCGGATCTGGCGATAATCGCCACCCTTCGCGAGCCGGCCGCGGCGGCGGCCGTGTTCACACGCAATCAAGTGGTGGCCGCGCCGATCCGCGTATCTCGCACCCATCTCAGCGCCACCGAGATCGGCGGCGGAGGCCGCTTCGGCTGGGCGGACGCGATAGTTGCCACATCCGGCTCCGCGAACGCGGCGACCGGCGCGGACGGGGACGCCGACGAGGCTGAGATCTGCAAGGCGGTCGCCGCGGCGCTCCAGACGCGGGCCGAGCGGACGCTGGCAATGTCGACCGGAGTCATCGGCTTGCGACTGCCGGTGGCGAAAGTGCGCGACGGAATCGACCGTCTGGTGCCCCAACTCAGCGCCGCGGATGCCGGGCTCGAAGCGGTCGCGCGGGCGATGATGACGACTGACACCAAAATCAAGCTCGCAACGACGACTTTGGAGCTGCCCGGGCGGGACGGAGCGCCGGTGCGCGTCACGGTCTCCGGCATCGCCAAAGGCGTGGGCATGATCCACCCTCGGATGGCGACGATGCTGAGCGTGATCCTGACCGACGCGGCCGTAGCGCCGGACACTCTCTACGGCCTGCTCACGCCAATCGTCCAGCGGACCTGGAATCAGCTCAGCGTCGACGGCGACACGAGCACCAACGACACCGTCTTCCTGCTGGCCTCGGGCGCGGCCGGGTCCGCTCGCGTCGCCACCGCCAGCGGCGAGGCCGCGATCCTCGGCCGCGCAATCGAGGCCGTGGCGCGGTCACTCGCCCGCCAGCAGGCCGCGGACGGAGAAGGTGCCTCGACTCTGATCACGTGCCAGGTGAGCGGCGCCGCCGACGACCACGACGCCCGGGCGATCGCCCGCTCCGTCGTCAGCAGCAGCCTCCTCAAGGCCGCCGTCCACGGCCGCGACCCCAACTGGGGCCGCGTCGCCAGCGCCGCCGGCAATGCCCGCCTCCCCGACGAGGAGCTCCTCGTGGCCGCCGGGCTACACCAAACGGAAGCCACCCCGCGCGCCGGCCGCCGCCCAGATTTCGACCTGGAGTTGCTGCGCATTGCCATCGCGGGCACGCCGGTCTTCGACGGCGCTCCCCTACCCTTCGACCGCGACGCCGTCCGAAAGGCAATGGATGCCCCGGAGGTGCTGATCCGCCTGGACTTAGGCCTGGGCGGCGGATCCGGCGAGGCGTTCGGATGCGACCTCACCGAGCAGTACGTCATCGAGAACGCGGAGTACACCACGTGAGCGAAGTTCTCGTCCTCAAGCTCGGCGGAACCACGCTCGCCGACCAGGCGCACGTCCTCGACGAGGTCGCCACGGTCGCGCGCGAGCGTCCCGTCGTGCTCGTCCACGGCGGCGGCAAGCGAATCACCGAATGGCTCGAGCGCCTGGGCGTGCCCAGCCGCTTCGAGGGCGGATTGCGGGTCACGGACCAGGCCGCTCTGGACGTAGCCGCGGCCGTTCTCCGGGGAGTGGTCAATTCGGAGCTCGTCTCGGACCTGCGCGACCGCGGTGTGGACGCGGTGGGCCTATCCGGCGTCGACGGCGGCCTGATGATCGCCGAACGCGTGCCGGGCCTCGGCCTGGTGGCTCATGTCGTGGGCTTGCGACGCGATTTCCTCGATCAGCTGCTCGTGGCCGGGGAGCTGGCCGTGGTTGCGCCACTCGCCCGCGACGAGCAGGGCATCGTCTGCAACGTCAACGCCGACGACGCCGCGGCCGGGATCGCGGCGGGCCTGGGCGCCCGCCAGCTGGTGCTGATGACGGACGTCGACGGCATCCGCGACGCGGCGGGAGAGAAGCTCGCCACGATGAGCGCGGATGAGGCGGAGAAGCTGATCTCTGACGGCGTCATCAAGGGCGGCATGGTGCCCAAGATCCGGGCCGCCCTGCAGGCCGTGAACTGGTCGGGCGCGGAAGCGGTCATCTGCGATTCGAAGGATCCTCACGCCCTCAGCCGGGCCCTGCACGACCCGGCCTTCGGGACCAGGATCACCCGCCCTGAGGGACGGGCCGCGAGCGCGCCCAACAAAGCGCCCGCAGCTTCGGCCTGAGATCGGATCGTGATCATGACCCTCAACGGCAGCCAGCCAAACGTCAAACAGCGGCGGCAACGCATCGTGCTCGACCTGATCTCGCATTCTCCGATCGGCAGCCAGGAGGAGCTCGTGGAGCTGCTTCACGAGCGCGGCTTCGAGGTCACCCAGGCGACGGTCAGTCGCGACGCGGCAGAACTTGGCCTGGTGAAGGTGCCGCGCGGCGATCGGCATATCTACGCCACGCCGGAAACGGCCGCTACAGGGAACGCCTACGACGCCCGGCTCCAGCGCTTGCTCGAGGACATCCCAGTCGGAGTCGGCCGCAGCGGTCTCAGCCTGGTGCTGCTCGCCACGCCGGGCTCGGCCGGCGCGATCGCCCAGGCGATCGATCAGTCGAGCCTGACCGACCAGATCGGCACCCTGGCCGGGGACAACACCCTGCTGGTCCTGTTCGAGACCGAAGCCGCCCTCGAGCGGTGGCTGGCCCGCTTCCAGACATTCCAACCGTCGGACGCATCGGCCCTGCCGAACGGACGGCTACTTGCGCATTCGGAGGCTCCTCTATGAAAAAGGTGGTGCTCGCATATTCCGGTGGACTCGACACGTCGGTCGCCGTCGCCTGGCTGCGCGAGCAGTACGACGTGGAGGTCGTCACCCTCACCGTCGACCTCGGCGGCGGAGTGTTGAAGGAAGACATCGACCGCCGGGCCATCAGCGCGGGCGCCAGCCGCGCCTACGTCGTCGACGGCCGCGAACGCTTCGTGCGTGACTTCTGCTGGCCCCACGTCCAGGCCGGCGCGCTCTACCAGGGCGTCTACTCGCTGGCGACCGCGATGGCACGGCCCATGATCGCCCAGCTCCTGGTCGAAGTCGCGCACAAGGAAGGCGCCGACGCCGTCGCTCACGGCTGCACGGGCAAGGGCAACGACCAGGTCCGCTTCGATGTCGCGACGCACGCTCTCGACCCATCGCTGGCCGTCATCGCCCCGATGCGCGTCGGCATGGGCCTCTCACGCGAGCAGGAGATCGACTACGCCAAGGCCCACAATATCGAGATCACGATCTCGAAGGAATCGATCTATTCGATCGACGTCAACCTGTGGGGTCGCTCGATCGAGGCGGGCATTCTCGAGGATCCCTGGACGGCGCCGCGAGCCGACGTCTACAGGTGGACCGTCGATCCGGACAAGGCCCCCGCTCCAGTCGAGATCATCATCGGCTTCGAGGGCGGCGTGCCGGTCTCACTCGACGGCGAGCGGCTCGATCCGGTAGTTCTGGTCGAGAAGATCCACGACCTCGCCTGTGCCCACGGCATCGGTCGGGTCGACCACGTCGAGGACCGCCTGGTCGGCATCAAGAGCCGCGAAGTCTACGAGGCGCCTGCCGCCACAGTCATCCATCGAGCCCACCGCGCCCTCGAGGGTTTGACCCTCACCAAGGACACTCTGCGGTTCAACCGCGTGGTGGCCGACGAGCTGGCCCAGCTGACCTACGACGGGCTCTGGTTCAGCGCCCTTCATCGAGACCTGCGCGCCTACGCCGCAAGCAGCCAGCGCGTCGTCAGCGGCGACGTCCGAGTCCGGCTCGACCACGGCAACGCCGTCATCGTCGGCCGGCGCAGCCCGCTCTCGCTGTACGACAAGGCCCTGGCCACGTACGAGGCCGACGACGCCTTCGACCACGCCAGCGCGGTCGGGTTCATCGAGATATTCGGTCTGCCGCTCCGGACCGAGGCCGCCCGTCACGGGGCCGTGGGACGCCATCACGGCGCCGCCTGGACATGGACAGAGCCGTTGCTCGAGGAGCTCCCGACAAAGATCTTCGACTCGCCCGCCAGGGCGGCAAAGTAGCGAGGAGGAACCGGACGCGTCCAAAGCTCGCCAGTCGATGAACGAACCCGCCCGACGGTCCGCTCCCGGGCCCGCGCCTGCGCATGGGTCGGCCCGCGCGCGTGGCGCCGGTGCGGCCGCGCCCGCTCGTGCGGCCGCGCCCCCAGGCGAGGCCACGCCCTCGCCTGCGCCCGAGGCTGCCAGTGGACGGCCGCTCGAACCCGAAGGGCCTCCCGGCTCGACCGGGCTTTCGAGTCCTCATGCCGACGCCCCTGTCGACGCCGAGCGCAAGCTGCGCGAGCTCGAGTTCCTGCACGAGTTCGCCAAGCTGCTCACTACGGCCCGGAACTGGGATGAGCTGATGCGGACGATCGTGGATCGGACCACGACCGCCCTCGACGTCGAGGTCTGCTCCGTATACCTCAAGGAGCGCGACGAGGCGAGCCTGCGGCTGGCCGCCACGAACGGCCTGGACCGCGACCAGATAGGTAGCGTCACCCTTGCCCTCGGCGAAGGGCTCACGGGGCGCGCGGCGCTCATCGGCCGGCCCGTCGCTTCGCCGGACGTACGCGTCGATCCGCGGTTCAAGTGGGTGCCGGGGTTCGACCAGTCGCAGTTCGTCTCGATGCTCTCGGTGCCGCTGCCCTGGAACGACACGATCATCGGCGTGATCAACGTTCAGGCGACCGAGACACGCCTCTTCTCGCCCGAGGAGGTGGAGTTCCTGGTCACGATCGGAGCGCTCCTGGGCGGCATCGTCGAGAAGGGCCGGCTCCAGGCCGAGGCCGAAGAGCAGCTCCAAACCCTGACCGCCCTGGACGGCGCGCGGGCCGAACTGTTGGCGGTGGTCACGCACGAGCTGCGCACGCCGCTGGCGGTCGTGCGAGCATATGTCGACCTGCTTGCGGACGCGGCCACGGACGCCGCCGGCGGCGGCTCGAAGCCCGGCCCCAAGCTCGTCGAAGAGTGGCGCAGCCAGGCGATCGGGCAGGTCACGCGGCTGGACAGGCTGGTCGATTCGATCCTGGCCTCGGTTCGCGGCGACGGGTTGGCCGCGGGTCTGGCGCGCGTGCCGTTCGACATCGCCAGGGCGGTGAACGACACGATCGGTGAGATGGCGCCGCTGTTGCGCGAGCACCCGCTTCGCCGCGCCGGAACCTGGGAGGAGCTCGTTGGGATAGGCGACGAAGGCCGCTTCCGCCAGGTCCTCGAGCATCTCCTCGAGAACGAGGTGAAGTATTCGCCCGAAGGCGGCTCTGTCAGCGTCGGGGCGTGGCGGATCGGCGGCGAAGTCCAGGTCTACGTGACCGACGACGGGGCCGGGATCCCCGAGTCGGAATGGGAGTCGGTCTTCGACGCCTACGTTCGCACGGCGAATCGGCCGCGAGGGTCCGGGATCGGACTCTACGCCGCCCGGCGGCTCATGAATGCGATGGGTGGACGTGTCTGGTTGGAATCAAACGGGTACGGTGGTAGTAGGTTTATGGTTGCGGTGCCGGAAATGCGCGACACTTCCGGGGACGCCGGCGGCCCGGAGGCGGGCGTGATGTCCGAAGCGGGTTCGGACGGGTAGCGAACCGGTAGCGGAGCGCGAGAGTGCAAGCTGGAGCGGAGGGCACAAGTTGAGCTCAATGGGTCCGGTGACGGAGGCGAGCCTGCTGATCCTCGTCGTCGACGACGAGCCGGCGATGGTCGGCGCCGTTTCGGCTCTGGTCGGTCGTGCCGGACACCGCGTGGTCACGGCCTACGATGGCAACGCCGCCCTCCGTCGCTTCTCCGAGGAGCGTCCAGACCTGGTGCTTCTGGACCTGGCCATGCCCGGGCTGGACGGCGTGGAGGTCTGCCGCGCCATCCGTCGCATGTCGCAGACACCGATCATCGTCCTCACCGGCGAGGCCGACGAACGGGCCAAGGTTGAGGCGCTCGACACGGGCGCGGACGATTACGTGGTCAAGCCGTTCGGCAAGCAGGAACTCCTGGCGCGCATCAGGGCGGTGATGAGGCGCCGCAGCAACGACGCGGAGCCGCGTGGCGCGGGAGAGTTGCGCTGGGGCTCCATCGTGCTCGACCGCGGCCGCCACACGGCATCGGTGTCGAGCGAGGAGCTCGTCCTGACCAGGACTGAATACAGCCTGCTCGCATCGCTGGTTGCAGCGGCCGGCCATGTCGTCTCGCACAGCTCGCTGCTCTCGGCAGGCTGGCCGGGCGAACCGAACCCGGACCCGCAGTGGCTGAAGCCGCACCTCGCCCGACTCCGCTCCAAGCTCGAAGAAGCCGGTGCGCCGATCCCGGCCTCCGTCCGCGGCGTCGGCTACCGCCTCGAGGAAGCCGGTTAGCCGAGCCCTTGCCGCGAGGCGACTCAAACAGTACGGTGACGCCATGACCGCCCGTCGATCGGACCCTTCGAGCCATAAGGCGTCCGAATTCGCGCCCGCGTCTGCCCCGCATCAGGGGGCTCCATTCGATCCGACGGATTCGCCGAGTGAGGATGCCACGCTTCAGCTCGACGAGACAGCTCTGATCGACGAACCCTGGCTGGGGCGACTGGCTACTGCGGACGGCCTCTTCGTCACCGACGAGCGGCAGCGAGTTCGGGTGTGGTCGAGCGCCGCCCAGCGCATGCTCGGGTACACGCCGGAAGACATCCTGGGTCAGCCCTGCTACGGCGCGATCATGGGCCGCCGGCCCGAAGGCCACCCCGTCTGCAGCCTGAGTTGCCCTGTGACACGCAATGCCCGCAGGGGACGCGGCACGGCCGCCTACGAAGTCACCGCGCAGGCGAAAGACGGCACGCCCCGCTATCTGACTAACAGCGTGCTGGTGATCCAGGGGCGGCGCGGGTCCTTCCGGGTCATACACATGATGCGCGAGTCGTTCGAAAGGCCGCCGTCGAGGCCCGGGCCGGGGACGAGCGTCCCGACATACAGCCCCGCCGCAGAAACGCTTACACGGCGGGAAATTGAGGTCCTTCGCTTGTTCGCACGCGGGTTGTGCCTCGACGAGGTCGCCGGCAAGCTTTCGATCAGCGTATTCACCGCGCGCAACCACAACACCAGCATTCAGCACAAGCTCGGCGTTCGGAATCGGCTCCAGATGGTGCTCGAGGGGATGCGTCGAGGTCTCGTGTAACCCGAGCCTCGAGCCCATGTCGGCTCGGCGCGGCTCCGTTCGACTCGGCTGCGAATGGTGAAATTGCACCATGATCCGGCGGACTTCGGGGCGCAGGCTGCCCTCAGCGTCGAACCTGTCGGGTACCGGCCTGGCAGGACTCGGTCCGATCCGCCGTCCCGCGGACAGACCTCTGACACCAGATGTTCGTTGGAGAGCTATGGGAGCGGTGAATGGATGCCCTTGATCTGGCGCGCTGGCAATTCGCCATTACCACCGTCTATCACTTCTTATTCGTCCCGCTCACCATCTCGTTGGCGTTCATCGTGGCGGGCTTCCAGACTGTCTGGTACCGCAGCGGCGACGAGAAGTACCTGCGCTTGACGCGCTTCTATGGACAGCTGTTCCTCATAAACTTCGCCATGGGCGTCGTCACCGGTATCGTTCAGGAGTTCCAGTTCGGCATGAACTGGAGCGATTACAGCCGGTTCGTGGGGGACATCTTCGGCGCGCCGCTGGCCATCGAAGGCCTGTTGGCCTTCTTCCTCGAGTCGACCTTCCTGGGGGTGTGGATCTTCGGCTGGGACAAGCTGTCCAAGAAGGTCCACCTCGCCACGATCTGGATCACGGCGATCGCCACGGCCATCTCGGCCTACATCATTCTGGCCGCGAACGCCTGGATGCAGCATCCCGTCGGCTCCACCATCAACCAGGTGGCCGGGCGAGCCGAACTCAAGGACTTCTTCGCCGTCGTCCTCAACCCGACGGTCCTGCTTACCTACCCGCACGTGATCGCCGGGGTGTTCATGACCGGGGGCGCCTTCGTCCTTGGCATCGCGGTCTGGCGGCTGCTGCGCCGCCCGGCAGAGGACCAGGCGCCGTTCCGGACTGCCGCCAGGGTGGGCGCCTCCGTTCTGTTGGTGGGTAGCCTCTTCGTGCTCATCTCCGGCGACGTAGTCGGCAAGAGCATCGCCACCGACCAACCGATGAAGCTCGCCGCCGCCGAGGGCCTCCACCAGACCGCACAGCCTGCCAGTTTCTCCGTCTTCACGGTCTGGGACGCGGACGGCAAGGAAGCATTCTCGGTCAAGATTCCCAACCTCCTCTCGTTCCTAGCCACCGGCGACCTCAACGGCAAGGTCGCGGGCATCGACGACCTGCAGGCCCAGTACGCGGCGATCTATGGCGCCGGCGACTACGCGCCGAGCGTACCGGTCACCTTCTGGAGCTTCCGCCTCATGATCGGCGCGGGCATCCTGGCAGCCCTCGCCGCCCTGTGGTTCCTGTGGCGACTGCGTAAGAATGGCCTTCCGGGCAGGGGCGGAGTAGCGATCGCGGTTCTGCTGCCCTTCCTGCCGCTGGCCGCCAACTCATTCGCGTGGATCTTCACCGAGATGGGGCGCCAGCCGTGGATCGTCTTCGGCCAGCAGCTCACATCGAACGGGGTGTCGCCGGGGGTGAGCTCGTGGGAGGTCGCGATCACACTGGTGGGCTTCACGCTCCTATACGGCGGTCTGGCCGTAGTGGAGATGGGCCTCCTGCGAAAACAGATCCGGGCCGGTCTTCCCGCCGTGGCGGCCTCAGACGAAGCCGACGACCGCCCAATGACCATCGGATACTGAGGAGGCGGCCGTGCTTCATGACATCTGGTTCCTGCTCATCGCGGTCCTCTGGATCGGCTATTTCGTCCTGGAGGGCTTCGACTTCGGTCTCGGAATCCTGCTGCCCTTCCTGGGTCGAACCGACAGGGAACGGCGGGTTTTGATCAATGCCATCGGGCCCGTCTGGGACGGCAACGAAGTTTGGGTTCTGGTTGCGGGTGGAGCGACCTTCGCAGCGTTCCCAAACTGGTACGCCACGCTCTTCAGCGGGTTCTATCTCGCGCTGTTCCTGATCCTGGCGGGGCTCATCATCCGGGGCGTCGCCTTCGAGTACCACAGCAAGCGCGACAGCGCCACGTGGCGGAAGGGCTGGGATTGGGCGATCTTCTTTGGGTCGGCCGTGCCTGCTCTGCTGTGGGGCGTCGCCTTCGCGAATATCGTTGCCGGCGTTCCGATCGACAAGAACATGGAGTTCACGGGGAACCTGCTGACCTTGCTCAACCCGTTCGCGCTCCTCGGCGGTGTTGTGACTCTGACGCTCTTCATGACGCACGGGGCCGCCTACATCGCCCTCAAGACGGAGGGCGATCTCCGCGAGCGAGCGAACAAGGCGCTGGTGGTGATCGGCCTCGTGGCGGCCCTGGCCGCGGTCGTCTTCCTTGCCTGGACGCAAATCCAAAGCCTGGTAGTGGTCTCGGCAGTGGTGTCGGTCCTGGCGGCGCTCGCGCTCGTAGGTGCACTGCTGGCCAACCTCCTCAAGCGCGAAGGTTGGGCTTTCGTCGGCACAGCGCTCACGATCGCTCTCGCAGTCGTGGCCCTGTTCCTGCACCTCTACCCGAACGTGATGCCTTCGTCGACCAACTCGGCCTTCAACCTGACGATCACGAACGCGTCGTCGACGGACCTGACTCTCCTGATCATGACGATCGTGGCCGTTGTCTTCACGCCGCTCGTTCTGCTCTACCAGGGTTGGACGTATTGGATCTTCCGCAAACGAATCTCGGCCGATCGGATACCCGAAGCGTCTTAGACGGCTGCGGCTGCGCCCAACTAAGGACGCGAAACTGAGGACTCTCGACCCTCGGCTCCTTCGTTATGCACGCACGACGGCGGCCTTCCTCACGGCCGCCGTCGTGCTCGGCGTGGCGACCGCGGGTCTGGCCGTCGCTCAGGCCGCCTTGCTCGCCACCGCCCTCGCGTCGGCGTTCATGGATGGGGCCGGCGTGGCCACCCTCAGCGCGACTCTCGCCGCTCTGGCTCTCGTGCTGGTCGGGCGCGCGCTCGTATCCTGGGCCCAGGAATGGGTCGCGCGGCGCTGTTCGGCGGCGGTGAAGTCGTCTCTGCGCATGCAGCTCTTGCGCCGGGCGGCCATGCCCGACCCAGGCCGGGCGGAGGCCGCGCGGAGCGGTGAGGTCGTGGCGCTGGCGACGCGCGGCCTCGACGCGCTCGATGCGTACTTCGCACGCTACCTGCCGCAGCTGGTCCTGTCCGCGATCGTTCCGATCGCGGTCGTCGTCTGCCTGGCGACGGCGGACCTCGTTGCGGCGGCTACGGTGGCACTGACGGTGCCGCTTATCCCGCTCTTCATGGTCCTCATCGGATCGGCCACTGAGCGGCGGCGTAAGAGGCGCTGGAGGGCATTGTCTCGGCTTTCTCGTTACTTCCTGGACGTGGTGGCCGGCCTGCCCACTCTCCGGGTATTCGGTCGAGCCGGTGCGCAGCTATCGCGGCTTGAGGAGGTCACGGACGAGTACCGGCGCGAGAGCCTGGCGACCCTAAGAGTGGCCTTCCTGTCATCGTTCGCGCTGGAGCTCGTCGCGACGCTCTCGGTCGCGCTGGTCGCGGTGGGCGTCGGGCTGCGGCTCGTCGACGGCTCGCTCGACCTGCGCACAGGCTTGTTCGTGCTGGTGCTGGCGCCCGAGGCATACCTGCCCCTGCGGCAGCTCGGCGCCGGCTTCCACGCCTCGGAAGAGGGGCTCGGGGCCGCAGACGCTGCGTTCGCGATCATCGAGTCCCCGCCGGCGGCTGGCAACGGATACGGACCCGTGCCGAACCTTGACGGCGCCGAGATCCTCCTGGAGGACGTCACCGTGCGGCAACCGGGACGAGCCCTGGAGGCTCCGTGGCGAGCCTCGCTGGTCCTCCGATCGGGCGAGGTCGTAGCTTTGGCCGGGCCCAGCGGAGCCGGCAAGAGCACTCTCCTCGCGGTCTTGCTCGGCCTCCGGCGGGCCGACGAGGGACGGGTGCTCGTGACCACCCGCGGCGGGTTCTTGGTGGACCTGGCGGCACTGGATCTCGTCGATTGGCACCGCCACGTGGCCTGGGTGCCCCAGCATCCGTTCTGCTTCCAGGGAACCGTCGCCGAGAACGTTCGTCTGGCCGCGCCCGATGCCCCCGACGAAGCGGTGGCAGGCGCTCTGCAGGCCGTGGGCCTCGCGAACCTGGATCCGCGGGCGCTCCTAGGTGAGGGTGGCACCGGGATCTCCTCGGGGCAGCGTCGCCGCCTGGGAGTGGCCCGCGCCCTGCTGCGTAAGAGCGATCTGCTCCTGCTCGATGAACCGACCGCCGGGCTCGATGCCGCCGCTGAGGCGACCGTCCTGGCCGCGATAAGCTCTGCGGCACGGGACGGTGGTCGAGCCGTGCTGCTCGTGGCTCACCGGCCCAGGGCGCTCGCGATCGCCGACAGAGTGGTCGCCATCGGCGCGCGTTCCGAGGAGCCGGCATGAGCAGGCTCGAAGTGTCGGGAGGCCCGACCCAGGAGCCGGCGGGGGCAACGCAGCCGGGCGCGACGGAGGCGTTGTTTCGGATTGCTCGGCTTGGCCGCCCGGTGAGTGGCCGGCTGGCGCTCGCCGTGTTGGCGGGAGTCGCCGCAGCCGGCGCCGCGATCGGCCTCACCGCGACCTCGGCGTGGCTCATCTCGCGGGCGGCGGAGCGGCCACCGGTCTTGTATCTGATGGTCGCGATCACAGGCGTCCGGGCTTTCGGTGTCAGCCGCGGCGCACTGCGCTACGCCGAACGACTGGCCGCCCACGACGCCGCGTTCCGTGTCCTTGCCCGGCTGCGCTCAGACGCCTACTCTCGGTTGGAGCGGCTCGCGCCGGCCGGGCTGGTGGAGTTCCGATCGGGCGACCTGCTGGCCCGCCTGGTCAACGACGTCGACGGACTCGCGGACCTGTGGCTCCGCGTCTTGCTCCCTTACCTCGTGGCCGGGATCGCGGCGGTAGTGACGGTGGCGGCCATCTGGATGCTCGTCCCGGCCGCCGCACTGGTGCTGGCCGTCTCGCTGGTCTTCGCTGCTTTCTGCATCCCGGCCTGCACGATTCTCGTCGCCCGGCGGGGCGAGCGCCTCATCTCGGGCACGCGCGGCGACATGGCGTCGGCGACTCTGGAGATGCTCGCCGGAGCCCCCGAGTTGACGGTCGCAGGAGCCATCGAACCACACCTGATGCACCTCGCCGCCATCGATCGTCGGCTGGCCGACGCCGAGTCCCAGACGGCGGCGGGCGCCGGGCTGGGCGCTCTGCTCTCGGGGCTGGCCGGCGGTGGGGCGGTCTGGCTGAGTCTCGTTGCGGGCGTCGCGGCGGTCCGGGCAGGCGCGCTCGGGGGCGTGGCTCTGGCCGTGGTCGTCCTGGTCCCAATCGCCGTGCACGAGCTCTTCTCCGGGCTCGTGCCCGCCGCGCAGCACCTTCCAGGGCTCGCCGCAATGGCGCGTCGGGTGGTCGAAGTAGTCTCCCGTCCGGACCCGGTGGTGGAGCCGGTCGCACCCGTAACGCTGCCTGAGGGCCCTTACGGACTCCGGTCGCGTAACCTTCGCGCTCGGTACCGGCCGGATTTGCCAGATGCCCTGAGGCTCCCCGATATCGATCTTCGGCCCGGCCAACGACTGCTGGTCACGGGCCCGAGCGGATCGGGCAAGAGCACCCTTGCGGCCGTCCTCGTCCGTTTCCTCGAGCCGTCGGCGAGTTCCGTCGAACTGGTGGGTCGCGATCGGGCGGTCGATATTCGACAACTGGCCGGGGATGACCTGCGGCACGTCGTCTGTCTGTGCGCCCAGGACCCCCATGTGTTCGACACCTCGGTCGTCGAAAACGTCCGCGTCGCTCGACCCGGCACGCATGACGACGAAGTCCGGCTCGCTCTGGCGGCCGCCCAGCTGACGGAATGGGTCGACTCCCTGCCCAACGGCCCGGCCACACTCGTGGGTGAGCACGGCGCCCTGCTGTCGGCGGGCCAGCGACAGAGGCTCTCGCTGGCGCGAGCACTCCTCGCAGACGCCCCGGTGATCGTGTTCGACGAACCCACCGAGCATCTCGACGAAGCAACCGCCGCCGCGCTCACCGCCGACCTTCTGACGGCCACGGCCGGCCGCACCGTGGTGATGATCACCCATCGCCCGGAGCTGATCACTGCCACCAGCTGGGACGCTCGGATCGACCTCGTGGTCCCCGACCGCAAGTAGTCGGCGACAGGCCGCTCAATCTCGGCCCTGTTCGAGTGATCCGACAGGGTCCACCACCGCGCGGGACCGCCGCCTGCCCCGCGCCAGATACCCGGAAAACACGAAGCCCGCGCAACCTGCCGAAAGGAGCGCGGGCCGGAGTGCGATTTCTGGCTGTGTCAGCGGGGCTTCAGCTGAGCGGCCCCAGGGGAACCGGCGTCGAGCCGGTCGAAGGATGAGGAATGACCGCGAGGTTACTCGGCCGCGGCGTGAGACGGGGCGACGAACCAGGCCACGACCAGGACTGCGAAGCTGAGGAATGCGGCTGCGATCACTTCTTGGCTCCTTCGGCTGAACCAGGGACTTGCGTCCCGTTTCAATGGAAAGTCTAGGTAGGGCATCGGTTGGAATCAGTAGCGCACCGGTACGTCTTGGGTGGCGGAGAGGTGTCGCCACGGTTGCGCTTGGGGACGTTCCTCTGATTCGGCGGCGGCGGGCGCGCGCGGCAGGCCAGAAGCTACCGGAATCGAGCGCCGCCGGTTGCGTCAGGGCGCCGGCGCCGTTGCGGTTGGGGGGAGCGAACGTCGCTCAGGACTGCCAGGCAACCTCGCCGTGCTGCGAGGCGTCCAGCCCGGCTTCTTCTTCCGCTTCGGCGACGCGTAATCCGACGGCCAGATCCACGACCTTGAGGATGATCAGGGTGGCGATCGCGCTGTAGATCCAGGTCGCGGCGATGGCGACCAGCTGCGTGCCGACCTGGCCGGCGTTGCCCTCGAGCAGGCCCTTGCTGGCCGAGACGGCCGTCGTAGCGAAGATGCCGGTCAGGAGTATGCCCAGCGTCCCGCCGACCCCGTGCACGGCCCAGACGTCGAGCGCGTCGTCGACCTTGAGGCGCTCGCGCAGGAGGATCGCCCCATAGCAGACGGCCCCGGCCATGAAGCCAATGAGGATGGCCGAGCTCGGATCCACGAAGCCGGACGCCGGGGTGATGCCGACCTCGCCGGCGATAGCCCCCGAGACGGCGCCGATCACGCTCGGCGAGCCCTTGTGCAGCCAGCTCATGGTCAGCCAGGTGAGCGCACCCATCCCGGCCGCGGTGTTCGTCACGAGGACCGCATTCACTGCGTGGCCGTCCGCGGCAAGCGCCGACCCGCCGTTGAAACCGAACCAGCCGAACCAGAGGATGCCCGCCCCGATCACCGTCAGGCGGACGTCGTGCGGCTCGAACCGCTCGGACTCCCGCCGAACCCTCGGCCCCAGGACGAGCGCGGCGACCAGGGCCGCTACGCCGGAGCTGATGTGGACGACGGTGCCGCCGGCGTAGTCGAGGACGCCCATGTTGCGCAGCCAGCCGCCTTCGCCCCAGACCCAATGGCATATCGGGGAATACACGAGCAGGCTCCACAGGAGAGCGAAGAGCACGAACGCCTTGAACCGCTTCCGCTCGGCGAAGGCCCCGATGATCAACGCGGGGGTGATGATGGCGAACATCATCTGGAAGAGAGCGAAGGCCGTTGCCGGGATGGTGGCCGCGTAGGGGCCGGGCGCAACGCCCACGCCTTTGAGGCCGACGTTGTCGAGCCCGCCGATGATGCCCCAGCCGTTGACATCGGGACCGAAGGCCAGGGTGTAGCCCACCAGAACCCACGTCACGCTGACCAGGCCCAGGGTGAACATGCACTGCATCAAGATGCTGAGGACGTTCTTGCGCCGCACCAGGCCGCCGTAGAAGAGGGCGAGGCCCGGCGTCATCAGCATGACCAGGGCCGTCGCCGTAAGCACCCAGGCGGTGTCGCCACCGTTGATCACGCGGAGACTCCTTCGCTTCCCTATCGCAACAAACCGAGCCCCGACATCTCGGCCCCGGGGAAGCGTATGGATCGGAGCGCGCGCATTCAGTAACGACCGAGTAACCCTCGGGTAGCGCTCTGGTTGCGCGAGGGTTGTGGTTGGGGACGTGTTGCAGCTGCCGGGCCCGAAGGGCTCGGCCGAGGTCCTCAGCGGCGGCTTTTGGGCGGTCGCCGTGACGTCGATTTGCCGGGTCGGAGCCGGTCAGCCCGGCCGCCGGCCCGTTCGATTGCTAACTCTGCCAGGCCACCTCGCCGTGTTGCGAGGAATCGAGGCCGGCCTCTTCCTCGGCCTGCCCGACACGAAGCCCGACGAAGCGGTCGACCACCTTGAGGATGATGAAGGTGGCAACGCCGCTGTAGATCCACGTCGCGGCGACGGCAACGAGTTGCGTCCCGACCTGGCCGGGGTTGCCGTCGATCAGTCCGGAATAGCCGCCGACCGCGGCCACGGCGAAGACGCCGGTCAGGATCGCGCCGAGCGTGCCGCCGACGCCGTGAACGGCCCAGACATCGAGAGCGTCGTCGATCTTGAGGCGCTCGCGCAGCAGGATCGCGCCGTAGCAGACCGCCCCGGCGGCGAAGCCGATGAGGATGGCCGAACTTGCATCGACGTAACCGGACGCCGGCGTGATTGCGACCAAACCGGCCACTCCACCCGCAACCGCGCCGACGACGCTCGGGTTGCCCTTGTGCAGCCAGCTCATCGTCAGCCAGGTCAGGGCGGCCATCCCGGCCGCGGTATTGGTTACGACGAGGGCGTTGGCCGCCAGGCCGTTCGCGCCGAGCGCGGATCCGCCGTTGAAACCGAACCAACCGAACCAGAGCAGGCCGGCGCCGATGACCGTCAGACGCACGTCGTGAGGCTCGAACCGGTCCGACTCGCGCTTCACGCGCGGGCCGAGAACCAGGGCGGCGACGAGGGCCGCGACGCCGGAGCTGATGTGGACGACGGTGCCGCCGGCGAAGTCGAGGGTGCCAAGGTTGCGGAGCCAACCGCCTTCGCCCCAAACCCAGTGGGCGATCGGCGAGTAGACGAGCAGCGTCCAGAGCAGACTGAACAGGACGAATGCCTTGAACCTCTTCCGCTCGGCAAACGCGCCGGTGATCAAGGCCGGCGTTATCACCGCGAACATCATCTGGAAGGCCATGTAGGCCGATCCGGGGATGTTCGGCGCGTACTGGGCGAGCGGTTCCTTGCCCACGCCGTGCAGGCCGATGTAGTCGAGCCCGCCGATGATGCCCCAGCCGTTGACGTCCTTGCCGAAGGCCAACGTGAAGCCGAACAGGACCCAAGTCACGCTCACCAGAGCCAGAATGAAGATGCTGTGCATGATCGTGCTGAGCACGTTCTTGCGGCGGACCAGGCCGCCGTAGAACAAGGCAAGGCCGGGCGTCATGAGCATCACGAGCGCCGTCGATGTCAGCACCCAGGCGGTGTCGCCGGTGTTGATGACGCTTGCGGCGGAATTCACGCGGTTGTCTCCTTCGTTCCACGCCGCAACAAAACGACCCCTATCGGTGCGGCCGGGCGAAGCGTACGTAGCGGGCGCGGCCGAATCAGTACCGACTGGGTGACCCCGCGGTAACGCTCAGGTGGCGCGACGGTTGCGGTTCAGGACGGGGCGCGGCGCGGGCAGGCGCGAGGGCGACGCGGGGGACTGGCGCTGGGCGGCGTCGACCGCCGCGAACCTACTGAGCGAGCTGCTCCACCCACGTCATGCGGTGCGGGCGATCCATGCACTCGACCCGACAGCCGCGGGCATCCGTCTGCCACGTGTTGCCGTCGTAGTGGCGCCAGGCCGCATCCGGACCGTAGAGCCCGCCGTCGGCCAGGGACTCGCGGGCGACGAGACGGCAGCCACAAGCAGCGCACGTGAGCACGTACGAGTCCTCGCGGTGGACGGCGCGAGGCCTGGATTCCTCTCCGGTTGGCTCGTATTCATGCATCTTCACGGCATCTCTCCGGACTCTCCGCCTCGACGGCGCCGGTTCAGGCTACGCCGCGGCCGGCGCCATGACGAGATCAGGCTCGTAGCGAATTGGTGACGGAACGGGACGCCGGGGCGAGGCGAGATGCGGTGAGCGCCGGCGCCGCCAGGAGTCGCCGCCAGGACCCGGGGCCGCCAGGAGCCCGAGGCCGCTAGGAACCGAGGCGCGCCCTGGCCGCGGCGAGCGCGGCAGCCACGCGATGCGGCGCCGTCCCCCCGACGACGTCGCAGCCGGCCAGCGCGCCATCGAGCCCGGCCGCCGCACGCAACTCCGCCGGAAGCGCGGCATCACTCAGGATTGCGGAGGCGACGCTGTCGTCCGACGCTGCGAGAGCAGCTGCGATCGTAGCGTCGTCCAGGGCCTCGAGCCCAACGCCGCCCTTCTCCGCTTCGGCGACGAGCGTGCCCACGATGTGGTGCGCAGCCCGAAAAGCCACGCCCCGCCGGACGAGGGCATCGGCAACGGCCGTTGCGGTGGTGTACCCCTCCCCCGCCGCTATCCGCATCCGCTCGCGATCGACGGTCAGAGTCGAGACCATGCCCGCCATGACGCCGAGCGATGCCTCGAGCGTGGCCGCGGATTCGAACAGAGGCGGCTTGTCCTCCTGCAAGTCCCGCTGATATGCGAGCGGCAGACCCTTGAGCAACGCCAGCATCCCGGTGAGCGATCCGATCACCCGCGCCGAGCGGCCCCGCACCAGCTCGGCCGGATCGGGGTTCTTCTTGTTCGGCATCATCGACGAACCCGTCGAGAACGAATCGGCCGCCCGGACGAAGCCGAAGCGCGGATTCGACCACCAGGTGATCTCCTCGGCCAGCCGCGACAGGTGGACCATGCACAGCGCGAAGGCGGCCAGCGCCTCCACCACGAAGTCGCGGTCGCTGACCGCGTCGAGCGAGTTCGCGGTGACGCCGTCGAACCCGAGTTCCGCGGCCGTCGCCTCGCGGTCGAGCGGATACCCGGCGCCGGCGAGCGCGCCGGAGCCGAGCGGTGAAACGTTGGCGCGGCGCCTGCAGTCGGCGAGCCGGCCCCGGTCGCGTTCGAGCATCTCGACGTACGCCAGCAAGTGATGGGCAAGCAGGACGGGCTGAGCCGGTTGGATGTGCGTGGCGCCGGGCAGGACCGCCTCGCCGTCGCGGACCGCCAGCTCGACGAGCGCCCGCTCCATGCCCAGGATCGCCTCGTCCAGGCCGTCGATCGTCCGTCGCAGCCAGAGTCGCAGGTCCGTGGCGACCTGGTCGTTGCGCGATCGGCCGGTGTGGAGTCGCCCGGCCAGCGGTCCGATCCGCTCTCGGAGCGCCGATTCCAGGTTCATGTGGACGTCTTCGAGCGCCGGGTCCCACACGATCGTGCCGGCTTCGACTTCGCCGCGCAGCCCTTCCAGGCCGGCCACGAGCACGGCCACTTCTCCGCCTGTAAGAAGGCCGGCGCGCCCCAGTCCGTGGACGTGAGCTATCGATCCGGCAATATCGTCCGCCGCGAGCGCGCGGTCGAGATCGATCGAGCGGGTGAAATCGGCTACCCGTTCGTCAGTCGTGCCCTCGAATCGACCGCCCCAGAGCCGCATGGATCCTCCTCCGTCGCGCCAGTGATGGCATGGTACCGGGTCCGGCGGGGGAAAGGCTCGTCGACGACCTCAGAGTCCGACCGACATCGGTTCCGGGACCGGCGGCGTCCGAGCCGTGAGGACCCTCGGCAGCGCCAGGAAGCCGAGCGCGCCGCCTGCCAGGGCACAAGCCGCCCCGCCACCGAACACGCCCAGCGGCCCTGCGACCGCGTACAGGATTCCGCCCAGCAGGTTGGCCACAACGGCGGCGACCCCGAATGCGGCCGCCTGGAAGAGCGTCTGACCTGTCGCCTGCAAGCGGGCCGGAAGCAGCTGGGCAATCGACAGCACGAAGGCGACCAGGATCAGGCCGAAGAAGACCCCCGACAGCAGGCGCGCAACGAGAATCGGCGCCGGATCGACCAGGACGACGAAGCTGGCCACGCAAGCCGAGTACCCGACTGCCGCCAGAGCCAGGACTGGCCGCAACCCAAACCTCGTCACGAACCAGCCGGCCACGACGAGCCCCGGAACTTCGGCGCCCCACGCGATACCGTTGGAGAGACCCACTTCGGTGGCGCCTCCGCCCAGGTCTGCGATGCGCACCGAGACGTACGTGGCCGACGCCATCACTCCCACGAAGACAAGCAAGACCGAAACCAGGATCGCCAACAGCCGAGGTCGACCGGACAGCGCGTCCCCTACCGAGCCAAAGCGGCGGCGTGCGGGGCTCGAATGCGTCCGACTCTCGGGAGCGCCTCGAGTCCGTCGGTGGCGCTCGCTATCGCGGCCGACCGACACCATCTGGGCTGAGAGCGCCATCAGCGCCATGATGAAGAGGTAGATGATCGGGGCAGCGACATATCCGGTCCGGCTGTAGATCAGGCCGCAGACGATCGCCATCACGGCTGCCCCGAAGCTCGATAGCAGCCTCAGCCGGGAGTACTCGCGCGACGCGTCTTTGAGGATGGGCATCGTCATGGCGTCGGTCAGGGCCGAGGTTGGACCGCCGCCCACGCTGATCATCACCTGGCAGACGATCACCGCCACGACGGGGAGTGGCAGACTCAGCCCCACGGCGAAGACCGCGGCCGGGATGCAAGCCAGCTGTAGCGCGCGCCGCGGCCCCGTCAAGATGTCACCCATGTGACCCCAGGCGGGCAGGGAGAGCGAATAGCCGACCGACCCAAGGCTCGTCGTCAGGCCGATCAGAGCGGGATCGAAGCCCTTATCTCGGAGCAGCACCGGGACGAATCCGTACAACACGCCGACGGCAAAGCCGTTCGACAGGTAGAGGACTCTCAACCAGCGCATTGGATGTGATGTTAGCCGTCGTACAGGGAATCCCTGTTGGCAGGCTGCAACGTGCCCGACGAGTACTGGAAGCGGCGCATCGCCGCGCCTCTCGCGCCAGGGCGTACCATCGCGGGGTGTCCGACCAGCTGTCACTGAGCCTCACCGGCGATATCACGCGGTTGCCGCATACCCTCCGGCCGATGATGCCGCGGTCGGCCGAGGCGCCCTTCAATTCTTCGGATCACGTCTTCGAGCCCAACTGGGGCGGCCGGCGGGTCCTGGCTTTCATCGAACCCGGGCGCCAGGGCAAGCCGAACCTTCGATTGCTCGACGAGAACGGCCGAGACCTGGCGCCGCATCTGCCGGAGCTGGCCTACATCGCGGAGCTGGTCGGCGAGCCGCCTGCGATCCTCGACGGCGAACTGGTGGTACCTGACAAGAACGGCAGGATGGATCAGGAAGCGCTCGTCGGCCGGCTGGCGGATGGCCAGACCACCGGGCTGAGCCCGGTGTACCTCGTCTTCGACTTGCTCTGGGCCGGAGGTCGGCCGCTGGTCGCGCAACCGCTGGTCAAGCGCCGCGAACGCCTGGCGAAGATCGTGACGCCGAGCCCGGAGCTGGTCGTGGTGCCGGGCGTGGTCAACGATGGCCTCGAGTTGCATTTCGCGGTCGCGCAGCAAGGCCTCGCGGGGGTCATGGCCCGCCACATGCACAGCCCGTACCTGCCGGGCCGCCGCAGCGATCTGTGGCGCTGGATTCCGACACAGCCCGGCGAGGTGCCGCTGCACCTGGTGACCGAACCGGTTGCCGCTCCGACGCGGCCGGTCCTGGCCTTGATCCAGCGGCTCCCGTTCGACGACTGACCGCGGCCCCGGGGACGCGGCAGCAGGCGGCCGTAACGGGCGCAAGACCCGAACTAGCGCGAGACGCGCGCCGCCTTGAAGATCTGCCGCAGCCCGACGCGCTGCCCGTAGAGCAGCACCCCGGCGCTGTAGATGCGCGCCGCCAGGAACAACGCCACCGCGATTGCCGCCAGCATCAGCCCCACGGCCAGGCCGAATTCCCACGGCTGAACGTGGCCCCCCGCGACCCGCGCGAGCATCAGGTACGGGCTGAAGAACGGCACGTACGAGAGGACCACGACCCAGGTGTCGGTGATGTCCTGGATGGCCGCGATCGACAAGAAGTAGCCGACCATGACCAGCACCATCAGCGGCGAGGTTGCGGCCTGGACGTCTTCCTGCCGGCTGACCAGCGATCCCAGGGCCGCGTAGAGAAGCGAGTAGAGCAGAAAACCGAGAACAAAGAGAATCATGAAAGAGGCCAGTAACGGCACGGTCAATCCGTCCACGGCCGGCCCCGAATCCGGGCCTCCCACAACGGCACGGTGGATCGGCCCCTGGGCCAGCAACCCGACGAGAACGGCCCCGATGATCGACCCGTATTGGGCCAGCCCCGCCGCTCCGTTACCCATCACCTTGCCGGTCAGCATCTGCAGCGGTGTCGTGGCGTTGAGCATCAACTCCATGACCCGGCTGCCCTTCTCTTCGGCCACGCTCATGGCCACCCACGTGCCGTAGGTGATGATCGCCATGAAGATCAGGACCACCAGGCCGGTCGAGAGCAGGCTGGATGCGATCGCCTGGTTGAGGTTGATCACCGTCGCCCCGCCGGACGAACTGACCGGCAGGACCGACCACTTGGTCGGCGCGAGCACTGCCGCGGTCGAGGTGCCGGCACGAACCAGCCTGTCTTCGATCGCAAGCGATCGAACGGCGTTGGCGATCAGCTGAGCCGGCCGGCCATCGGACGGCATGTCGGTTCGGAGGGTGAAGACCAGATCGCCACTGGTGGCGTCGCGGTCGACCACGAGCATGGCGCCGAAGTCGCCCGCTTCCAGATCCTGCTGGGCGGCCGAGAGTCGATCGCCCGCCAGCCAGGTCAGCGCAAAGCCGCCCCGCTGGGTCGACCCTGGTATCGGCGTTCCGTTCAGAGCCTGGTCCAAGACCGCCTGGGCGTCCGAGGGAACGTTCGAGGCAACCTCGACCACCTCGACCCTGGTCTGGCTGCCGCCCGCCACCGCGTCGATGACGACGGATGCCTGCGTCGCCGCGAATGCCAGGATCGCCAGCAGGATGGTTCCGACGATGAAGCTTCGACTGCTTGTCCGCCCGCGAAACTCGCGAACCGCGACGTACCAGGCGTTGGGGAAGAGCGACCGCCAGCCGTTCATGCGTACACCGCCTTGGGCGCGAGGGTTCGTTCACTGGCGTCGATTTGGCCGACGTGCTCGATGAATATCTCCTCGAGGGAGGGGTCCGCGATCTCGAAATGCAGGACGCGGCACTTGCGCTCGATGGCCGCCCGAAGCACGACCTCCGGGTCGTGGCCCGATGCCACCTCCGCCTCCGTGTAGTCCTGGCCGCGCCGGGAGACGCGCACCCCGTCCAATGTGCCCAGCCAGGCGAGCTCGGAGTCGCCGTCCACTGCCAGACGCACGACCTGGCGCCCAGTTGAACGGCGCACGTCTCTAACGGCGCCCCCGACGACGACGCGGCCCCGGTCAAGGATCGCGATCGACTGGCACATCTCCTCGACCGTCTCCATCTGGTGGGTGGAGAAGATGATCGTCTTGCCGCGGTTCTTCATCTCCAGGAACGCCTCCTTGAGGAGCGCAACGTTTATCGGATCCAGGCCGGTAAACGGCTCGTCCATCAGTAGCACCTGTGGGTCGTGGAGGATCGCCGCGATGAACTGGATCTTCTGCTGGTTGCCCTTGGAAAGCTGCTCCGCGCGCCGGTCGGCGTATTCGGGAATTCGGAAGCGCTCCAGCCACTCCCTGGTCTCTCGAGCCGCTTCCTTGGGCTTCACTCCGTGGAGCTTGGCGAAGAAGACGAGCTGGTCGAGGACCTTCATCTTGGCGTAGAGGCCGCGCTCTTCCGGCAGGTAGCCCCAGGTC
>JADGQJ010000012.1 GCA_017881885.1 Chloroflexota bacterium | reverse complement strand
GGCGCGATCCTCGCGGCAGGGCCGGCTCGCCGAGCAGGCTCCGCCGCGCCCGCTGTGGCGGTACCGGGCGATCAGGCTCGCGCTTGGGATTCTGACCAGGGCATACGCGGACTTCGGTGTCGAGGGAGCCGAGCTGCCGGCCGGGCCATCGATCCTCTGCTTCAGTCACCAGAACTGGGTCGACCCGTTCTTCCTGATATCGGCGTTTCCTGCGAGATCACGGACCCACTTCTTCGGCCCGGAACAGGAGGACATGACCCGCGGTTTCCGGAACAGGCTTATGCGGTGGGCCGGTGTGGCGGTGCCGTATCGGCCGGGCCGGCGTGGCCTGGTCGCGGCGACTCGCCGAGTTGAAGTGTTGCTGGCCGCCGGCGAGGGCCTGGCCATCGCCGGAGAGGGCCGCATCCACGCCGGGGAGGGAGTAGTCCTGCCGCTCCTGGAAGGCCCCGCTTACTTGGCCTTGCGGTCCGGGGTGCCGCTCGTGCCCGTGGCGATCAACGGCACGAGCTGGCTGGCCTTCCGGCGAAGGGTGCGCGTCAGGATCGGGCAGCCGATCGAGCCCGTCGCTAGAGGCTCGCGACGCCCGACTGCGGCGGCGGTGCAGACGCTGACGGCGGAGACTCGAGCGGCGCTTCTCGGGCTGGTTGCGGACTTCCCGGACCCGCCCCGGTCGCGCTGGATCGGAGGGCGGCTGACCGAGCTGTTCAACGACTGGCCCGAAGGCGCCCGGCCGCCGGTTCCGCCTCGTGCTGCTGCCGGAGCGGACACGTAGCTCGTGCGATACTGCGCCGACACGCAGAAGGAGCACAAGTGGGCGTCACGGGCCTTGCCGCCAACCCGACCGAATATCGCAAGCGTCTCCGCGATCAGACCGACGAACAGCTCGACTCCTGGGCAAAGGAGTTGATGCGGGACGTCGCCATTCGGCGGGGCGTGATCAAGGTCGTGACCGATGTACGGCAGACCGCCCGCCTCGACGAGGCCGGCTTCCGGCGTGTCTTCGCCCGCGGCGGCGGCGCTCCGCAGACCGTCGGCTTCGACGCTCAGGGCAATCTGATGGTGCCGGCCATTTCCCTGCACTGCCTGGTGACGGGTCTGCGAGCAGTCGCCGCCGATGCCAGAGCGCGTTTGATCGATTACCTCGCGGCGAACTTCGACGAGATCGTCTACGTCTGATCCGGCGTCTCGCCAGCCTCGTCTGCCACAGTCGAGCTTCTCTGCCCGCCTGGTCGGTGTCGGCCGTCTTGTCCATCCCTTTCCGTCCGCGCTCGACGCGGTGGCCGCGGGCATGATCGCCCTCATCGCCGGGGCGGATGGGTCCGTGGCGACTCGACTGGCCTTCGGGATGCTGGGGTTGCAGTTCGCTATCGGCACGGCGAACGACGTAGCCGACGCGTCGCGCGACCGCCTGAGCCGCCCGCATAAGCCGATCGTGGCCGGATTGGTCGAACCGCGTCAGGCCAGAGCTGTGTTCGTTGTCGCAGCCGGGGTCGGGCTTGTGGCGGCCGCGTCGGTCGGCGCCGCCCCATTGGCCGTGGGGCTCGTCGGGCTCGGGGATGGATTGGTCTACGACCTCCGCCTCAAGGGGACCGCTCTCTCCTGGCTGCCGTTCGCGGTCGGGGTCGGCCTTCTACCCGTCTACGCCTGGATTGGGGCCACCGGCGGTTTGCCGGCCGCGTTCTGGGGGATAGTCGCGATGGCGCTGCTCGCTGGGGCTGTGCTCGCAGTGGCGAACGCAGTCGCAGATATCGAGCACGATCGACAGGCTGGAGCAGCCTCGGTCGCGACCATTCTCGGCCGCGACCGCGCCATCGCGGTGGACGCGGCAGGCCTGGTGCTGCTGCAGGCGACTGTCCTGGTATCGTCGGTGGTCACCGGGCTCAGTGGGGCGGCACTTCCGGTCGAACTGGCGGGGATCGCGTTGGGCTGGCTTGGGCTGGGGCTCAGCGCCGCCCCTGACGAGCAGGTTGCCCGACTGGGCTGGGAGGTGCAGGCGGTTGCGACGGTCGTCATGGGCGCCGCATGGTTGGCGGCGCTCGGTTCGGCCGGACGCCTGTAGATCCCGACCGCTCGGCGTAGGTACCGGACTCTAGTGGTCCGCGCCGCCTCGCCGGACGAGCGCGATCGCGTTCTCGAGTCGGACCCGGGAGATCATCAGATACTTCGCCAGGTTCTGGCGGTCGGTGGCGTCGATGGTCTTCATCGCGTCCGACTGGATGACCGCGATGAGGTCGCTTATGGCGTCGGCCAGCTGGGCACGGACGGCGATCAGGGAGTCGTCCGTCACCGGGCGCCCGGCGCCGGTGCCTATCCAGTTGGCGTCGCCCTCCGCTCCGATCTCGTCTTCGATCGTCCCGACCGAGCCGGCCTGTGCGGCTGCGGCTTTGGGGGATCGCCTTGCTCTTGGGCCGGCATCGATCCGTTCGCGCAACTTCACCAGCGATAGCTCTCCACGGGCCACCATGTCGGCGAGCTTCTTGCGTTTCTTCGGGTCGGTGACCTTGAGCAACTCGTAGGCATGGGAGAGGGTGTCTTTGCGCACAGACACGAGCTCGCGAATCTCGGCGGGGGCGTCGGCCAGGCGGAGTCGGTTCTCGAGATATCCTTTGTCTTTGCCGAGCTTCTGCGCCAGCTTGCGAATGCTGTAGCCGTGCTGGCGGATCATCTTGTCGTAGATCATGGCTTCATCGATCGGGGAGAGGTCTTCGCGCTGAAGGTTCTCGATGACCGAAATCTCGAGGGCGGTCTCGTCGTCGATGTCCTCGATCAGCGCGGGAATGACGTCCAGTCCGGCGGCGGTTGCCGCGCGCCAGCGGCGTTCGCCGGCGACGAGCTGGTAGCGGCTCGCCGGGAGCGGCCGGACCAGGATCGGCTGCAATACGCCGTGCTCTTTAACGGAGGCCGTCAGTTCGGTGAGCGCCGCCGGATCCATCGCCATGCGCGGCTGATTGGGATTGGGCTCGACGCGACCGACCGGGATGTTGCGGACGGCCGAGGGCCGGATGATGGTGGTGTCGTCCGCGGAGAGCAGGCTGAGGACATTCTGCGAGAGCTCCTGGCCTCGCTCCTCGTTCAGGCGAGCCGAGGCGACCGCCCGGAAATCTGGCCTAGCCAAGCGCCATTACCTCCTTGGCGAGCTCGCGGAAGTTGTTCGCGGCATCCGAATTGCTGGCGTACTGGGTGATTGGGCGGCCTGTGAGCGGAGCCTCGCCGAGTTTCACGGCGTTGCGGATGATCGTGTCGAAGACGTGGTTGTCCCCGTGCTCTCGCATCTCCTCGAGCATCTCTCGGCCCAGGACGGTACGTGAGTCGTAGAAGGTTGGGAGGAGCCCCATGACCCGCAGGTTCTTGTTCAGCTTGGAGCGGATCGTGGCGATGACCTTGGCCAATGCGGCCAGGCCCTTCAATGCGTAGTACTGGGTCTGGACCGGGATGATGACGCCGTTGGCAGCCACCAGGCCGTTGATCGTGAGAAGCCCCAGCGTCGGTGGGCAGTCGATCAGGATGTAGTCGTACTGGCTCTGAGCCCAATCGTCGACGGCTTCTGCCAGGGCATACTCGCGGCCGATGGCGCTGAGCAGGTCGACCTCGGTCGAAGCCAGGTCGAGTGTCGCCGGGGCGACATCGATGTTTGGCGTCTGGGTCGAGACGACGATCTCCTGCAGGCGAACCCGGGGCTCGCCCAGGACGTTTGCCATCGAATACTGGATGGTCCCAAGGTTGATCCCGAGTCCCACACTCAGGTTCGCTTGGGCATCCATGTCGACGCACAACACTCTGAGGCCATGCTCCGCGAGCGCCCCGGCCAGATTGATTGCGGTGGTCGTCTTCCCGACGCCACCCTTCTGGTTTGCGATCGCGATCACAATGGCCAAGGAGTATCACCTCGCTCTGAAGGTTCGGTCGCGTGACGGTTCGATTCTGACGGGCCCGAAAGGCGGAGTGGTGTTGAGATGCTACCGCAGCCTGCTTCGAGCGGCCGAGCTTATCCACAGGACTTCGGAGTTGTTCACCGATTCTGTGGATAAACAGCGCATGTCGTCCACCATTCGGATGAGTTGTCACTGGGAGTCGGGCGCAGCGGACCGACGGCCCCGGAAATCGGAGCTGCCCCGTCTTTGTGCAAAGACGGCGTGAGCCCCAGGGAAATGCCCGTAGCGGATACCCCTGATGGCTGCTCACAGGATTTGGCGAACGCCACGGAAACCGGCGACCTCTAGAAGGTCAGTGACCCGCCACCCGAGGCAGCGCCCCAGTCCAAGGGCCGCTCGTCCGGCGAGAGTCGGCCGGAAAGGGAGCACCCAGGGCCCGGAGCGCATCGCGCACCCGGCGCGTGCCCGACACCACAACTGGCACATCGCCCCGTGTCCGTGCCATGATCCAACAGCGCGGCCGTCTGGTCGAAGGCGGAATTGCTGGAGGAGCGGTACGTGTCGGAGGACCAGGGAGTCAACAACGGGGGATCGGGGGACGGTGCTGCTGACGATCCCGGCCGTGATCGATGGCGCGCCACGACGCGGGCCAAGGCGGTGTCACGTTCGCCGGAACGCCAGGAGCGGTTCCTGACGACATCGGGAGTCGAGATTCAGGACCTCTACACGCCCGCCGACGTTGCCGGTCTGGACGAAGGGCGCGACCTCGGCCGGCCGGGCGAGTACCCGTATACCCGCGGTGTCCAGCCGACGATGTACCGCGGCCGCTTCTGGACGATGCGCCAGTACGCCGGATTCTCGACCGCCGCCGACACCAACCACCGCTTCCGCTATCTGCTGGAGCAGGGCCAGACCGGCCTCTCCGTAGCCTTCGATCTGCCGACTCAAATGGGTTACGACTCCGACGCCCCCCAGTCCGAGGGCGAGGTCGGGCGGGTGGGCGTGCCGATCAGCTCGCTGGCCGACATGGAGGTCCTTCTCGACGGGCTGCCGCTCGGGACCGTGAGCACCTCGATGACGATCAACGCGTCCGCCGGCGTCCTTCTGGCGCTCTACGTGGCGGCGGCTGAAAAGCAGGGTGTCGCCCGGGCCCAGGTCAGCGGCACCACCCAGAACGACATCCTGAAGGAGTACATCGCCCGCGGCACCTACATCTTCCCGCCGCGGCCTTCGATGCGGCTCGTGACCGACATCTTCGAATTCTGCTCCAAGGAGCTGCCGCGCTGGAACACGATCAGCATCAGCGGATACCACATGCGCGAGGCCGGGGCGACCGCGGCCCAGGAACTGGCCTTCACCCTCGCCGACGGCATCGCCTACGTGGAGGCGGCGCTCAGCCGCGGCCTGGACATCGATGATTTCGCCGATCGCCTCAGCTTCTTCTTCGCCTCCTGGAGCGAGCTCTTCGAGGAGGTGGCCAAGTTCCGCGCCGCTCGACGGATGTGGGCGAGGATCGTCAAGGAGCGATTCGGGGCCACGAGCACTCGTTCCATGGCCTGCCGATTCCACGTCCAGACCGCCGGTTCGTCGCTCACGGCCCAGTCGATCGACAACAACGTGGTCCGGACCACGGTGCAGGCACTGGCGGCGGTCCTGGGCGGGGCTCAGAGTTTGCATACGAACTCTCGCGACGAAGCCCTGGCGCTGCCCACGGCCGAGGCCGCGCGTCTCGCGCTTCGCACGCAACAGATCCTGGCCTACGAATCCGGCGTGACCGAAACACCGGATCCGCTGGCCGGCAGCTATTACGTGGAGTCGCTGACGAACAACCTGGAGGCGGCGGCCAACGATTATCTCGCCGAGATCGACGCGCTTGGCGGCACGCTCGCCGCGATCGAGGCCGGCTACCAGCAGCGCCAGATCCAGGAATCGTCGTATCAAGTCCAGCGAGCGATAGAGAGCGGTCAGAAGGTCGTCGTCGGCGTAAACAAGTTCCGCGACGAAGAGACCTCGACTCCTTCGCTCCAGCGCATAGATCCGGATGGCGAGCGCCAGCAGGTGGCCCGTGTCCGGAAGGTGCGGGCAGAGCGTGACGGCGCGGCATGGGATGCCGCCCTGCGCCGGCTCGAGGAGTGCGCGCGCGGCGACGAGAACCTGATGCCGGCGATGATCGAAGCGGTCAAGGCCTACGCCACAGTCGGTGAGATATGCGACCGGCTGCGCGGTGTCTGGGGCGAACACCGGGAGTTGATCACGGTCTGAGTCGGGGTAGGGAAGAGGGCCGGTCCCCCGACCCAGGTAGATGCAGGCAGCTGCGTCGTTGAGAGACCTGGCAGCTGCCGCCAGCTGCCAGGGATTGCCGGCCGAGCGCGTCCGGTTCCTCCGTGGTCTCGGGAAGGAAGGCGCTTTTCGAGCGTGAAACGGATCTCCCGGCCGGACACCGCCCTGTTTTCGTACTATTGGCCGAGCGCCCGCGGTTCCGGCATGGCCGGTCGCACATCGAACGCCCGTCCGGTCCACCGTTCGCCTCGATAGTCGCAGGAGTGACATGGATCAGCTCAAGTCGGCGCTGCCCGAGGGTCTGCGGATCGGCAAGATCCACCACGTGGCGGTCATCGTTCGCGATCTCGAAGCCGCGCTCGACCTTTATCGCGACAAATTGGGGCTCAGCGTGGAGACAGTCATGCCGATCCCCTACGACCACGTGACGATCGGCTTCCTACCGGTGGGCGAGGTCAAGATCGAGCTCGTCCAGCCGAACGACGACACCACGGGCGCGGCCAAGTTCCTCGAGGCCAAGGGCGAGGGGTTCCATCACGTCTGTTTCGAGGTCCCCGACATCCAGGCCGCCCTCGACAAGCTCGCGGCAGACGGGCTGCTGCTCATCGACAAGGTCCCGCGCAAGGGCGCTGAGGGGCCCGTCGCCTTCGTCCACCCGAAGAGTTGCCACGGCGTCCTGGTCGAGCTGATCGAAGCTCCGGGCGGCCCGGCCTGGGCCAAGCTCGAGTACTGACGAGCCGACGAGCAAGTTCCCAGGCGGTTGTCGCGGCGCGTGACCGGCCCGAGGCGATCTACGCCCGGTAGCCGGCCTCGAGAAGCAGCCTGGGTAGTTGAGTAGGGGAGTCCGCCACGCGTACGCCCGCGGCCTCGAGCGCGGCGATCTTCTCCGCCGCCGTCCCAGTGCCGCCCGAAATGATCGCGCCGGCGTGGCCCATGCGCCTTCCGGGAGGCGCCGTCCGGCCGGCGATGAACGCGGCCATCGGGACGCCCTTCAGGTGCTCGGCGGCGAAAGCGGCCGCTTCCTCCTCCGCGGACCCACCGATCTCGCCGATCATCACGATCGCGTCGGTCTCCGGGTCGTCGCGAAAGAGCATGAGCACGTCCAGGAAGGTGGTGCCGATGATCGGGTCGCCGCCGATGCCTACGCAGCTCGACTGCCCGAGCCCGGCGTCGGTCATCGCTTGAACGGCTTCGTACGTGAGCGTGCCTGAGCGCGACACCACGCCTACGCGACCGGGTTTGTGGATTGAGGCCGGGATGATACCGACCTTCGCCCGCCCGGGCGACGTGACGCCGGGGCAGTTGGGGCCGATCAACCGTGCTCCCGCGCGCCGGACCGCCTCCACGACCGGGATCATGTCGAGCGCCGGTATCCCTTCGGTGATGCAGACAATCGTCTTGATGCCGGCATCGACAGCCTCGAGGACGGCATCCGGAGCGCCGCCGGCGGGGATGTAGATCACCGAGGTGTTGGCGCCGGCCTGTTTCACGGCCTCGGCGACCGTGTCGAAGATCGGAACGGTGCCGTCGATCGCCGTCTGACCGCCCTTTCCGGGGCGCGTGCCGGCAACGACCTTCGTCCCGTACGCGATCGCCGCGCGGGTGTGGAACTCACCCTCCCGACCCGTGATGCCCTGGACCACCAGGCGCGTGTCGCGCCCGACGAGGATGCTCATCGTGCTGCCCCCTTCGCCAGCGCTACGGCCTTCTCGGCCGCCTCATCGAGCGAGGCAGCGGTCTCGAACTTGGCCTCCTCGAGCAAACGAGCCGCCTCTGCCGCGTTCGTCCCGACGATCCGGACGACCATCGGCACCTTGCGCGACTGCAGAGCGCGGGCCTCGATCAGCCCGGCCGCAACCTCGTCGCCGCGGGTGATCCCGCCGAAGATGTTGACCAGGATCGCTTTGACCTTGGGATCGGCCAGGATCAGCTGCATCGCCCCGCAGACCGTCTCGTGGCGGGCCCCGCCGCCCACGTCCAGGAAGTTGGCCGGCTCGCCGCCGAAATGCTTGACGAGGTCCATCGTCGTCATTGCCAGCCCGGCGCCGTTGACCATGCACCCGATGGTGCCATCGAGGTGTATGAAGTTGATGCCGAGCTTTCGGGCCTGTGCATCGGTCGGATCCTCTTCGTCCAGGTCGCGCAGGGCATCGAGGCCGCGATGACGGGCAAGAGCAGAGTCATCGAGCGTGACTTTCGCGTCCAGGCAGACCAAACGCTGCCGGAGCTTGCCGTCCGAGCCGGTTTCGGCGACGACGGCGAGCGGGTTCACTTCAACGAGATCGGCGTCGTTGGCCTTCATCGTGGCGAACAGCCCCTGGGCGATCGCCACGAACTCGTTCAGCAACGGGTCTCGCAGGCCGATAGCCAGTCCGAGACCGCGGGCCTGAAATGCCAGCAGTCCCATCTCCGGGTCGGCCGAGGCTCGTTGGATCGCACCCGGGTTCTGGCGAGCGACCTCTTCGATCTCCACGCCGCCCTCGGCGGACGCCATCAGCACGATTCGCCGGCTGGCTCGATCGACGATGGCCCCGAGGTAGTACTCCTTGACTATCTCAGCCGCCGCCCCGACGAGAACCTTGCGGACCGTGATCCCCTTGATGTCCATCCCCAGAATCCTCGAGCCCACTTCCCGCGCCTCATCCGGGGTCGAGGCCAGCTTGACCCCGCCGGCCTTGCCGCGGCCGCCCACGAGAACCTGGGCCTTTATGACCACGCGACCCGCCCCTGAATTGAAGAAGCGTTGAGCCGCGGCCATCACCTCATCGGGATTCCGGGCCACTTCCCAGGCCGGGACGGGCAGCCCCTGGGCCAGCAAGAGCGACTTCGCGTCGGCTTCCTGAATCTTCACGCAGGCCACTCCCGATGTTCTGGCAGACGAGGGGCTGTACCGGATCCGTGGTGGCCCCCGTGCTATGTACCGATCGTAGCAGGAGGCTGCCCGAATGGCGTCGGGTTGTGCCCATGTTCCGCCACTCCATCCGGTAGGCTGCCGGACCACTGGGCATGCGGCTAGAATTCCGGCATGGCCCAAGCAGTAACGCTCATTCCCGGAGATGGCATCGGTCCCGAGCTGGCCGAGGCGACCCGGCGCGTACTCGACGCCTCCGGAGTCGAATTCGATTGGGAAGTCCTCGACGCCGGCGAAGCGGTCATGGAGAAGGAAGGAACGCCCCTCCCTCAGTCCGTGCTCGACTCGATCATCCGCAACAAGGTCGCCATCAAAGGGCCGATCACGACGCCGGTCGGGGTGGGTTTTCGGTCGGTCAACGTAGCGTTGCGGCAGGCCCTGAGCTTGTACGCCAACCTTCGGCCGGTACGCTCGATCCCGGGCCTCAAGACCCGTTACGAGGACGTAGACCTCGTCATCGTCCGCGAGAACACCGAGGACCTCTACGCCGGCATCGAGCACATGGTCGGGCCGGATGCGGCCGAGAGCATCAAGATCATCACCCGCGCGGCCTCGGAAAGGATCGCCCGTTACGCCTTCGAATATGCGGTCGCGAACGGCCGCCACAAGGTGACGGCGGTCCATAAGGCCAACATCATGAAGTTCTCCGACGGCCTCTTCCTGGAGAGCTGCCGGACGATCGCCGCCCAATACGAAGGCAGGATCGCCTTCGAGGACCGCATCGTCGACAACATGTGCATGCAGCTAGTTCAGAAACCCGAGCTGTACGACGTGCTCGTCCTGCCGAACCTGTACGGCGACATCGTGAGCGACCTGGCCGCAGGTCTGGTCGGCGGACTGGGCGTCGCCCCCGGAGCGAACATCGGGATCGAAGCGGCGGTCTTCGAGGCCGTCCACGGCTCGGCCCCAAAGTACGCCGGCCAGAACAAGGCAAATCCCACCGCTCTGATGCTTTCGGGCGTGCTCCTGCTCCGCCACATCGGCGAGCAGGCTGCGGCCGAGCGTGTCGAAGCCGCCATTCGCGCGGTCATCGCCGAGGGCCGCACCGTCACCTACGATCTGGGCGGGTCCGCCGGAACGAGCGAATTCGCCGACGCCATCGTCGCTCGCCTGGAATAGGTGGCCACCACGGCCTGATCGGCCGCAAGTCCGGATCGGTCCAAAGCCTCGGCGTAAGCTGAGGCTCCCGGTCGAAGAAGGTTCTGGAGGCGTAATGCTGCTTCTTCGCTATCGCGGCTCCGAGGGCATGGTGGCGTGGGCTTTCCATCGCATCTCGGGGATCGCCATCTGGGCCTTCGTGCTCCTGCATGTCTTCGATATCTACCTCTCCGGCAGCGACCCGAGCGTCTACAACGACCTGCTCTCGTTCTACGCCAGCCCGATTGGCCGGGTGCTGGAGGTGCTCCTGGGTGGGGCGCTGCTCTATCACGCCCTCAACGGCATCCGGATCCTGCTGATGGACTTCTGGCCGCGCCTCACCGCCTACCACAAGCAAATCTGGTACGCGAACTGGGCGATATTCGTCGGGGTGGGCTTGCCGGCGGCGTTCATCATCCTCAAGCCCATCTTCGGTCTGTAGAGGGAGGCGAGAGATGTCGTTGTATTCGCGATCCGGCCGACCTCGCCCCCAAAGCGGTGGCTTCGAACTGGCCGCCTGGTACTACATGCGGCTTTCGGGAGTCGCGCTCTTCGTCCTGGCGCTGCTCCATTTCAGCGTCATGCACTTCGTCTTCGACCCGTCTCAGGAGAAGGCCGGCTTCATCGATGCGCGCTGGAGCGATGTCCTGATCCGCACTTTCGACTGGCTGTTTCTGGTGATCGTCCTCAGCCACGCCTTCCTGGGCATCCGGACGGTGGCCAAGGATTACCTTCGGGGAGGGCGGCGGACGTTGGCCCTTACGGCTCTCTACCTCCTCGGCATCGTGGTCTTCGTCATGGGCACGATGGTCGTCATGACCGCCAACATTCCGGCGGTGCAGTGATGGATTACCCGTTCGATGCGATCGTCGTCGGGGCCGGCGGCGCGGGCCTGTGGGCCGCGCTAGAGCTGGCCCGTGAGGGCGTCAATACGGCAGTCCTGACCAAGCTCTATCCCACCCGCTCCCACACCGGCACCGCTCAGGGGGGCGTCTGCGCCGCCCTCGGCAACCTCGAGGAGGACCGCTGGGACTGGCACATGTTCGACACCGTCAAGGGCGGCGACTACCTCGTCGACCAGGACGCCGCCGAAGTGCTCGCCCATGAGGCGATCGAGACGGTCATCGAGCTCGAACACATGGGCCTGCCGTTCAACCGCACGCCCGACGGCAAGATCGACCAGCGGCGTTTCGGCGGGCACACCCGCAACTTCGGCGAGGCGCCGGTCCGGCGAGCCTGCTTTGCGGCCGACAGAACCGGCCACATGATCCTGCAGACCCTGTACCAGCAGTGCATCAAGCACGGGGTCAAGTTCTTCGACGAGTACCAGGTCGTGGACCTGCTCTTCGAGGGCGGCGAGCCGGCAGAGGGCGGGCGAGCCGCGGGGGTCGTGGCATACCGCGTGGCGGACGGGCAACTCCATACATTCCGGGCCAAGGCGGTCCTGATGGCGACGGGCGGCTTCGGGCGCATGTTCCGCATCACCTCGAACGCCCACAGCTTGACCGGCGACGGCGTGGCCTTGTGCTATCGCCACGGCATCCCGCTCGAGGACATGGAGTTCTTCCAGTTCCACCCGACCGGGATCGTGGGCATCGGCATCCTGCTCTCCGAGGCGGCGCGGGGCGAGGGCGGCACGCTCCTGAACGACAAAGGCGAACGCTTCATGGAGCGCTATGCGCCCAAATTGATGGAGCTGGCGCCACGCGACATGGTCAGCCGCGCGATGTACCAGGAGATCCGGGCCGGCCGAGGGATCGGCGGCAAGGACTATCTCTACCTCGACGTGCGCCATCTGGGCCGCAAGGTCATCGAGGAGAAGCTGCCGGACATCACCGACTTCGCCCGCATCTACCAGGGCGTGGAGCCGCTCAAAGAGCCGGTTCCAGTCCAGCCCACGGCCCACTACGCGATGGGTGGCATCCCCACCAACGTCTTCTCCGAGGTCGTCCAGGACGAGAGAGGCACGGTCGTACCAGGGTTGTTCGCTGCGGGCGAGTGCGCCTGCGTGAGCGTCCATGGGGCCAACCGCCTCGGCACCAACTCGCTCGTGGACCTGCTCGTCTTCGGACGCCGGGCCGGGCGGCAGATGGCCCGCTACGCCGGCACGGTTGAACGGCCGCGGCCGATCGCCGACGCCGCCGAGCCGGTTCGCGCCCAGCTCGACGCGATCAAGTCCCGCGCGAGCAAAGGCGAGTCCGTGTCGACGATCCGCCACGAGCTGGCGGACGTGATGATGGACAACGTCGGCGTCTATCGCGACGACAAGCTCCTGACCGCCGCCCGGGACAAGGTCCGCGAACTGAAGGACCGTCACGGTGCCGTTTCCATCGCCGACTGCGGTGCGGTCTTCAACACGGATCTGCTCGAAGCCAACGAACTCGGCTATTTGCTCGACCTGGCGGAGGCCATGGTCGCCGGGGCCCTGGCGCGGACAGAAAGCCGGGGTGCCCACTCACGCGAGGACTTCCCCGAGCGCAACGACGCCAAGTGGCTCAAGCACACTCTTGCGTATCGAGGGCCCAAGGGGCCGACTCTCAAGTACAAACCGGTCTCGATCACCCGCTTCGAGCCGAAGCCGCGGACGTACTGAGGCCGATTGAATGAACGTCGATCTGCGCATCCTCCGCTACGACCCCGAGCCGGCGAAGCCGGCTTTGGCAGCAGGCGAGCCTGCTGCTGGAGCGGCCGAGTTGACCGGCCTACCATCTACTCCGCCCAAGCCCCACTGGGTGACCTACAAGGTCGAGGCCGATCCGATGGACCGCGTCCTCGATCTGCTGATCAAGGTGAAGGCCGAACAGGACGGGTCTCTCAGCTTCCGCCGCTCCTGCGGCCACGGCATCTGCGGCTCGGACGCGATGCTGATCAACAGCCGCAACCGGTTGGCCTGTCGAATCCGCGTCGACCAGCTCGGCAAGAAGATCTCGGTCGCGCCGCTGCCGGGCCTGCCCGTGGTGAAGGACCTGGTCGTGGACATGAGCGGGTTCTTCGGCAAGTACCGCTCCGTGAAGCCGTATCTCATCAACGACCAGCCGGAACCCGAGCGCGAACGGCTCCAGAGCGTGAAGGATCGGGCGCGTTACGACGACACGACCAAGTGCATCTTGTGCGCCGCCTGCACCACCGCCTGCCCGTCCTTCTGGGCGCGGCCCGAGTACGTCGGACCGGCGGCGATCGTCCAGGCCCACCGCTTCATCTTCGACTCGCGAGATGAAGGCGCCGACGAACGGCTCGAGATACTGGCGGACGAGGACGGCGTCTGGCGGTGCAGGACCATCTTCAACTGCGTCGACGCATGCCCGCGCGGAATCAACATCACGAAGGCGATCCTCGAGGTCTCCTCGGCGATCGTGGGGCGACGAGGCTGAGCGGGCGAAAGGATCCGGAATGGGATTCTCTCTGGAGCTCGGTGGGCGCCGGGGCCGACGGGCAGGCGCCTGACCAGGTTGCTCCCGCGCGACCAGATGCTCCGGACGCCGCCAGTTCAGCGTCCCAGTTGCGCGTGATCATCAGGACCGATGGTGCGGCCCGCGGAAACCCGGGCCCGGCGTCGTCGGGCGCGGTCCTGATCGACGCGTCGGTCCCGGGTGCGCGACGTCCCGATGCCATCCCGTTCGCCTCGATCTCCGAGTACCTGGGCGTCCAGACGAACAATGTGGCCGAATACACGGCCGTCCTGCGCGCCCTCGCCCTCGCTCTGGAGGTAGGCGCGCGCGAGGTGGAGATGCTGCTCGACTCCAAGTTGATCGTGGAGCAGCTCCACGGCCGCTGGCGCGTCAAGGACGCGAAGCTGATCCTGCTCCATGGAGAGGCGAAGGGCTACCTCGCACGTTTCGCTCGCTGGGGCGCCACTCACGTCCCGCGAGCCCAGAACAAGCAGGCCGACGCGCTCTGCAACGAGGCTATCGATCGGGTCCAGGCAGGCGGGCCGCGGGTCGTTGTTATTCGACCGAAGTAGGGGAGCCGGCGCGGTTCCGCGCAACCCACGGTTGTCCGGGCGTCAGACGATCTTCGTGCCCACGATTCCGGGCAGGGGCGCGGGATACTCCGGGTTCAGTTCGTCGATCGCGTCGGCCACGATCTCGCTGATGGCAAGGTTGCGCAGCCAGTTCCTATTTGACGGGATCAGATACCAAGGCGCGAAGTCCGTGCTGGTCTCCGTCAGCATCTCTTCGAAGGCGGCCGTGTAGTCGTCCCAGAACTTGCGCTCTGCAACGTCGCCCGGCTTGAACTTCCAACTCTTGGTCGGGTCGTCGACGCGGTCCTGGAAGCGCTGGCGCTGCGTGTCCTTGTCGATCGCGAGGAAGAACTTGAGGATCGTGACGCCTTCGTCGGTGAGCATCCGCTCCCAGTCTCGGATCTCGCGGTAGTGATTCCGCCAGCGAGCCTCCGGTTCGAGGTTGTGGACACGCACGATCAGGACTTGTTCGTAGTGGCTTCGGTTGAAGATCCCGATGTCGCCCTTGGCGGGGACGGCAGCATGTATCCGCCACAGAAAGTCATGGGCGAGCTCTTCGGCCGTCGGCACTTTGAACGACGTCACCGGTGTGCCCTGGGGGTTGAAGGCTCCGGCGATGACGTTGATCGTGCCGTCCTTGCCGGCCGCATCGATCCCTTGCAGGACGATCAGCACGGCGTGCTTGGCCTCGGCCCAGATCCGCGCCTGGAGCTCGGTCAGCCGCGTGAGGTTGCCCGCCAGGATCTCGTCGGCCTCATCCTTCTGACGACCGAACGTGGCCCCGCAGTCGTATTTGGCGAGGTCTACCTTCTCGCCCGGCTTGACTCGCAACTGCTCCCGCAGGGTGCGCTGGGTCTCTTTCTTGGCCATCGTCGCGCTCCTGTCATTTGCGTCTCAGAGGTGTTGCTAGGCATCGTAATGCCGGCGGGCGCGATTGCGTGACGCGAAGGGGGAGCCCCGCGCCCTTGATGGGCCGGTGGCACCGTGCTAGTCCGCTACGCTGGTTCGATACCGAACCTCGAAAGCGGCCGTGCCGCCGATGACCAGCTCCTGACGGCCGCCGTCGGGCTGCCAGCCCATCGCCTCGTAGAAGGATCGAGCCCGCACGTTGGCCTCGAAGACCCACAGGACGAGGGTCCGGCTTCCACGGCCCTTCCAATGCGCCCCAGCAGTGTCCAGAAGGCTCCTTCCAAGCCCGTGCCGCCACGACTGCGGCAGCACGTACATGGCGTAGATCTCGGCTGCCGGGCGCGGCACATCCTCATCCCGCGGTGGTCCGCTGCTCACGAAGCCGACGACCTGCCCACCGCGCTCGGCCACCCATGCCGGAGTGCCGCGGTCCATATCCCGGAGGAGCATCTCGCGCCATGCCGCCTCGCGCGCATCCACGCGCAACGAGTCGAGGAAGTCGTCGGGGAGAATGCCCCGATACGCGGCCTGCCAGCCTGAGACCACGACCTCGGCGATGGCGCGGGCGTCGTCTGGTCCGGCGCGCCGGACAATCAGGCCGGCCGTCTCGACCAGATCCTCTCGTCCCGTGTCCAACGCTGCCTCCTGATCCGCAACGAGACCGATTTGGCTCGGCCTCCAGGGTGGACTAGACTCCATCACGGCGAGTCGGCCGGACGGTCGCGCGCGCTCGGCTTCGGCCGGGCATGCGAGGAAAGTCCGAGCTCCTCAGCGCAGGGTAGCGGGTAACGCCCGTCCGCCGCGAGGCGAGGACCAGTGCCACAGAGACGTAGCCGGGCTCGGGGCAACCCGAGAGCGGTAGGTGAAACGCGGCAAACTCTGCTCGGAGCAAGGCCAAATAGGAGGACGCAGTTCGAGCGCTCGGGAAACCGGACGTTCGGACGGAAGAGGTCGCGCTGCCCAGTCCTCGGGTCGGCCGCTTGAGCCGTCGGGTAACCGGCGGCCAGAGATGGATGATCGTCGCCGCGACGCAGGTCGCGGCACAGAACTCGGCTTACAGGCCGGCTCGCCGCCATTCTGTCAGGCCAAGCGGGCCACGCCTTGCCCGCCTCGCGGTCCGCCGAAGGGCGTTCGATCCGACTTACGCCTCGTCGGGTCGGAACACGTGGTCGGCCATGCATGATTCGCAGACTGCCACGCACGACTCCAGATCGCCCAGCGGTAAGGGAAGCCGGCGGTCGGGGTACAGGCAACTGACCTCGTAGCCGGGTCCGCCGGCCATCTCCGCGCGGCTCAGTCGTCGGAAGGTGCAGCGTCGGATCCGCGTCGCCGTCCGGGGGATGGTGACGGGCTCAGAATCCGTGATGCGTTGCGGCAGGGCCATGGCAGCTGTTATCGACCTCCGGAGGCCGGGAGGCTAGCATCGAATATGCCGTCACGGCAAGCGTCGAAAGGTACTAGACTGCCGGGCGGCGGCTGTCCGTGCCTTGTGGCCGGTGTCTTTTGGATGGTCAGGAGAGAGCGTGGACGCTCGTGACGGGTCCGGCGAAGGAGACGATCGAGTTCTGCCCGATCAGGAGGGGCCCAGGCTTGGGCGTGGTCGCGGCGCGGGAAGACTCGGCACGGACGGCGATCCGCTGATGATGGCGGTGCCCAAAGGCGGGGGCGCCTCGGATCTGATCGGGGCTGAGACGCTCGGTGGAACCGCAGAGGACCTCGGCCCATCGGACGCCTACAGCACCTGGACCGATGCCGCGCCGGCCTCCAACGGCCCGATCGTGTGCAAGTTCCTGCGCAGCATCGGCCCCGACGGCAAGCTCTTCGAGCCGCGCGGCGACGCCGTTCCGACTCACCGATGCGCGGCCTTCGGCGACCCGCTGCCGCTCTCGTTGCGGCAGCAGGAGCTGGTCTGCCTCCAACGCGTCCACCTCAGCTGCCCGCGATACATGCGCGGCACATTGCTTGCGGAGGAATCTGCGACCGCGGCCGTCGTGAAGGCGCCGCGATCCGGAGTGCCGTACCTGACCATCGCAGGCCTCGCGCTGGTGGCTTGCGCCGGCATCGCGGCCATAGCCGGGATGATGGGTCTTCTGCCGGGGTCCGGCGGCGGCGCAAGCCCAAGCGACGGCCACTCCCCAATCGCGGCCGCCACGGCCAGCCCCTCGCCGGCGGCAACGCCGACCGTGAACATAACGCTCGTACCGACGCCCTCGCATACGCCGGCAGTCTCGCCCAGCGCTACGATCGCGCCGACCCCCACGCCCACGCCGGCCGCCCCGACGTTCACGCCGGCCGCCTCGGCCACGTGGCCGCCCGGAGCCACAGCGCTGACCATGGATCTCGTCGTGCTGTGCTCGGATCAGCCCAATTGCTACATCTACACCGTGAGAGGTCCGGGGCCCGGCGGAAACGGATCCAAGGTGGCCGACACGGTCGCCGGAATTGCGCACTTCTTCCGGGTCGATATCAACAAGATCTACGCGATGAACCCCTGGGCCCGCTCGGGCGTTCGTGCCGGCGACAAGCTGAAGATTCCACCGCCCACCCGCTGAACCAAACCGAGAGCCCGCGCCGCTTCCCGAGGCGGCCGTACCGCCGAGCCCGCCCCGCCGAGCGCCGCCGCGACCGCTGAGCGCGGAACGACGGCGATCGGCGCCCCGCCGGACCGGTCGAGGAGTCTTCGGACCTACCCGGTCGGCGGCTCCGGGGGCGACCGGACACCGCCATCGCGGGCCCTATGGCACTGGCCGGGGAGCGGTCTCCCAGCGCCTCATAGTCATGCGTCCCGATGCTTCGGGTCGCGGCAGAGCGACAGGCCGGGCCGATCCGGCGGCCGTCGAGAACGGGAACGAGATCATGAGCATCGCCTGGCAGCCGAGCATGGAGACCGGCGCGCCGCTTCTCGATGCCCAGCACCGGTCCCTGGTTGAACGAGCGGCGACGTTGGTTGCCGCAATCGAGCAAGGAAGCGAGCGGCCGGTCGTCGAGCGCGCCCTGCGCGACTTCGGCAACTATTCCGTGCGCCACTTCTCGATGGACGAGGATTGCTCGCTGCGCGGCTCCTGTCCGGCCCTCGTGTGGAACGGGATGGCCAGGGCGGAGCTGATCAAGATCATTTCCGGGTTCCGTCAGTCGTATGAGAGCGGCGGAGCCACTCCGGACCTTGCTGAGGACCTCTCCTGTAGCCTCACCGAGTGGGTTGCGCGCTACATCCCGGGTCCCGCGACGATGGTTCGGCCCTGCGCTACGCCCTAGCGAAGAGGCGGGCCAACCCGGGATAGGCCCGCAGGGGTATCAGCTCGAAGTCGATCAGCCCGGCGGCAACTAGCGGCAATTCCGCCAGGACGCCGCGCGCCTCATCCAGGTCCGAGCACTCCAGAGTCAGCACCGCAGCGGCTTCGTCGGCCCGAAATGCGAGCTCTCGGATCGTGCCGGCCTGATGCAACTCCCACGCCCGCCGCGCCTCGGCCGCGGAAATCTCCGGAGTGAATTGAGCGTCGGTCACGCCCGGTACCGGGCGCTCTATCGCCAGGATGCGCATCACTCTCCTCCGGCTCGAATGCGGTCGCCGGCGGCGACTCTCCGTGCCCAGATTGTGGCTCTTGCCGCCCGACGTCGTGAGCCGCCGGCGAGTCGGCCGGCCCGAAGGGTTGACGGCTCGGCGGGGGAGCGCAGGCGCCGGCCGGTGGCGCCCTCTGGGCCGGCGCCGTTTGAGCGTTGACGTGGGACAGGGCGGGTGTATGATCGGCCGAGTGGCGAATTGTGGTGGTTGGTGGGAAAGAGTGAAGGGACGGCCCTAGACTCGACCCGCCTAGTGGGGATGGGTAGCCGATCGGAACGCCGACCGGGTGCCGGGTCCGCGAGCCACCGGCTCCACGAAGACGCGGCGTTCCCGCGGATAGGCAGCAGGGCGACGGATCGATGTTCACCGGCGAATACAGACACTCGGTGGACGCCAAGGGTCGGGTAGCCATCCCGATCCGGTTCCGGGCGCCTCTGGGCGAGGGCGCGATGCTGGCCCGCTGGGTCGACGGGTGTGCCGCCATCTTCCCCAGGTCCTCGTTCGAGGAACTGGCGGAGAAGGTCTCGAAGCTGCCGATCTCCGATGAGCGCGCACGAGCCTTCTCTCGATTCCTGTTCTCCGGGTCTTTCGAGGTCGAAACCGATCAGCAGGGCCGAATCCTGCTGCCGGCCGCGATCAAGGAGTGGTCCGGGGTCGGGGCCGACGCCGTCGTCGTCGGTGCGCGTGATCACGTCGAAATCTGGGACCCGGGTCGGTGGGCGAAGTCGCAGCAGGCCGTCAACACGGCCGACGCGCTGGCTTCGCATCTGACCGGATTGGGCATCTAAGAGTGAACGACAGCTTCCACGATCCGCTCGGGCAGGCTTCCGACGGCGAGTCCGTCGACAGCTCTCCCGAGGGGGGCGCCGAAACGGAGGTAGGGCACCTGCCGGTAATGGTGGACGAGGTTATTGAAACACTCGCCGCCAAAGCCGGCAGCCTCCAAATCGACGCCACCCTCGGTGGAGCAGGCCATGCCGAGCGGATCCTGGAAGCAAGCGCCCCTGATGGCCGCCTCCTCGGCCTCGACGCCGACGGGGCGGCCATCGCCAGAGGGCAGCGCCGGCTCGCCCGTTTCGGCGATCGGGCCGTGCTGCGCCGGGCGAATTTCCGCGAACTGGCGCAGGTCGCGCCGGAGGCCGGCTTCGGCGCCGCGGACGGGCTGTTCCTGGACCTCGGACTGTCGAGCTATCAGCTGAGCGACGTCGAACGTGGCTTCGGCTTCCGTGCCGGCGGCCGCCTCGACATGCGCTTCGACACGAGCCGCGGCCGTCCTGCCGCCGACCTTCTCGCGACGATGGACGCGGCCGAGTTGACGGCACTCTTCGGCCGCCTCGGAGAAGAGCCATATGCCGGGCGAATTTCCCGGACGATCGTTGAGACCCGGACGGCGACTCCGATCGAGACCGCCGAGCAGCTGGCTGCTCTCGTGAAGCGAGCGGTGCCGGCGCCCAAGACATATCGAATTCATCCGGCGACGCGCGTCTTCCAGGCGCTCCGCATCGCCGTGAACGACGAGCTCGGGGCCCTGGATGCGGGACTTTCGGCTTCGCTGGTGCTGCTGCGGCCGGGCGGCCGCCTCGTCGTCCTGAGCTACCACTCCCTTGAAGACCGCATCGTCAAGCGCTTCATCGCGTCCGAGCAGCGCGGCTGCGTTTGCCCGCCGCAGGTCCCGATCTGCGTCTGCGGACGTCAGCCACGTCTTCGCTCGCTCGGCAAGTCTCGCACCCCGAGCGCTGCCGAAATCCACGCCAATCCGCGTTCCCGCAGCGCGCGTCTCCGGGGCGCGGAGCGGGTCGCCGCATGATCGCGGGCGGGGAAGGTCGCCACCGATGAGCAAGCGTCACCAGAGCAGCCGCAGACGGACCTACGGCCGCCGGCAGCACGAACTGCACGAGCGGACGGGGCAGCCGATCAGCGTCGTGAACTGGGTCGGTGAGACGGGCGCGGCAGAGAGCGAGCAACGCTGGAGCTTCGGTTCGGCAGTCGACGGCTCCGACCGTAACTGGCCGCCGCTCCAAGGGACCGATTAGATGGCCGTTTATGAGGGCGCGCGACCGCGCTCGACGCTGTTTCCGCGCCGGCGCCTGGAGGCCTCCCTCCTCCGCCCCCAGGCGCCGGCAATTCAGGCTCCGGCACTTCCGCGCCGGCGGACGCGCGTGGCCATGCGCGCCAACAAGCGCCCGCGCTCCGTCGGAATGGTTATCGGCGCGATCGTCGTCGCGTTCCTGTTGAGCTTCTTCTCGCTCGTCCAGACGGTTCGAGTCTCGACGAGCGGCTACGACATGTCCCAGCTCAACGACGAGTATCTGCAGCTCCAGAACCAGCGGCAGCAGATCACCTCCGACATCGATCGGGTCGGTCGCCAATCCGCGATCCGCCGCCAGGCGATCGCCGACGGGCTGAACCAGCTGCCCGGGCCGGTCGTCTTGCCGGCCCGCTAGGAGGCCGGACCGATGCTCGGCCGAACCGATTCGCGAGCCCGTCTGTTCTCGCTTCTGCTGGTCGTGGTGGTGGCCTCGACCGGCATGGCGGCACGCCTTGCCTACTGGCAAGTCGGACAACAGCGAACGCTGTCGGAGTTCGCAGCCCGCGCATCGGTGACCACGGCAACGATCCCGGCCCAGCGGGGTTCGATCTACGACAGGACGGGCATGATCGTCCTGGCGAGGACCATCTATCAATATCGCGTCATCGGCGACCCGCATGACCTCACCGCCAAACAAAAGGAAAAGACCGCTGCGGATCTGGTCGAATACCTCTCGCTCGGTGACAAGGATGCGAAGAAGATCCGGACGGCCATGGCCACGTCGTCCTACTACATCCTTCTCGCGACCGAGGTGGATGCCGAGATAGTCCAGGAGATGCTCAAGAACCAGGCCAAAGGCGGTCTGGTCGGCATCTCGTTCGAGCAGCAGGCAGTGCGCGTATATCCGCAGGCCGGCGGGGCGCCGCACACGTCGCTGGCCTCTCAGCTCCTCGGCTTCGTCAATGCCGCCGGCAAGGGTCAGTACGGGATAGAGCAGAAGTACGACGCCATTCTCGCCGGCAAGGCGGAGATCGTACAGATCGACCCGACCGTGCTCGGACCTGGCGGGACCACGATCAAGGAGGCTGGTACGCCGGGTCGGGATGTGCGCACAACGATCGACGCGAGCCTCCAACTCCAGGTCGAGCAGGAAGTGTTCACCGCCTGGATCGCCGACAAGGCCAAGACCGTCTCAGCCGTGGTGATGGACCCCAAGTCGGGCGAGCTCCTGGCCGAGGCCAGCTATCCGAGCTACGACGCCAATGCCTACTCTCAGGTCGCCGACCAGAACCCGGACCTGTTCATGGATCCCGTCGTTACCAGGTCCTACGAGCCAGGATCGGTGTTCAAGATGCTCACGGCTTCTGCCGCGCTCGAAACGAACACGACGCAGCTGGCCACCCAGCTCAACGACTTCGGCGTGCTCAAGCTGCCGGGTGGTCAGGAAGTCGCCGACGCCGACCGCCGATCCAAGGGCTGGCGGACGTTCGCCTATATGGTTGCCTGGTCCCGCAACGTGGGCGTCTCCCAGGCGGCTTTCCGTCTCGGCAAGACCACGGCCGCGGCTTCCAAGGTGCTCTACCAAACCTGGCAGGGCTACGGGATCGGCCAGAAGACCGGCATCGACGTTGCCGGCGAAGTCTCCGGAATCGCCCGCAATCCCGCCGTCGACCCATGGGCCAAGATCGACCTCGCCAACGCCTCGTTCGGCCAGGGCGTCGCCGCGACCCCGATCCAGGTCGTGCGGGCGTATGCGGCGATGGTGAATGGCGGAACTCTGCTGACACCCCGCGTCGTTCTCTCGGATGCCAAGATCGGCGAGGCCGCGGCGGTCACTGTTACGGGACCGCGCGCGGTTACTTCAAAGACGGCGGCCAGTCTCACCAAGTTGATGGGCGCAGTGCTCACGACCGTCCCCACTTATGACCAGCGGACCTACATCCGAGGCTACTTCGTGGGCGGCAAGACCGGCACGGCCCAGATCTGGGACCCGAAGCTCGACGGCGGGGCGGGCGGGTGGAAAGTCAACGACTACAACTACAGCTTCTACGGCTGGATCGGCCACAGCAACCCGGACCTGGTCATCGGCATCGTCATCTACGAGGGCACGCCCACCAGGATCAAGCAGGGCGTCCTGGACATGCCGGTCCAGTCGTACGAGCTCTTCCGCCGGATCGCGACCGATGCCGTCACGACGGAGCGCATCCCGCCGAACCCGAACGGGCCCCCGGCACCCGGGACCAAGAAAGGGACGCCGCAGGGGTGATTGCGGCGTCCGGCACCGAGGGCGAGTGGCTGTGCGACACTGGAGCGGTGACCGACGCCTCCCAAACGCAGTCTCGGCCCGGAGCGGGGCCGCTCCCCTTGACCGCCGTTGAGATAGCCGCCGTTACCACCGGCCGGCTCGCTCTTGCCTCCGAACGACCCATTTCGGGCGTGGCCGTCGACTCGCGACTGGTCCGGCCCGGCAACCTGTTCGTCGCACTTCCGGGCGAGCGGACCGACGGTCATCGCTTCATCGGCGCCGCCCTTGCGGCCGGCGCCACGGCCCTCCTGGTGTCCGAACTCTCGGATCGGGATGCCGACCTTGCGCGTGGGGCTGCGTCGGTGGTCGTGGTTCCGGACGCGCTGCTCGGCCTGCACGCCGTGGCGGCGGCCTGGCGACGGAGGTTCTCCCTCCTGGTCGTCGGAGTGACCGGCAGCATTGCCAAGACCTCCACTAAGGAGGCGATCGCCGCCGTCCTGGCCGAGCGTTTCGTGACGCTCAAGAGCGAGGGCAACGCGAACAACGAAATCGGTTTGCCGCTCACGGCCCTGAGAATCGGTCCGGAGCACCAGGCCGCCGTGCTCGAAATGGGGATGTACGTGGGCGGCGAGATCGCCCAGCTGGCGGCCATCGCGCGGCCGAAGATCGGCGTCGTGACGGCGGTCCGCGAAGTGCATCTTGCGCGCATCGGCTCGATCGAGGCGGTCGAGCGGGCGAAAGGTGAGCTGGTGGAGGCCCTTCCTGCCGACGGGGTCGCGGTTCTCAACGCCGACGACCCGCGGGTCGTACGGATGCGCGATCGGACTGCAGCTCGATCAATCACGTATGGTTTCGCGCCCGATGCCGACGTGCGCGCCGAGGATGTCGTCGCGGCCGGCCTGGATGGAATGGGCTTCACCCTCGTGGCCCCGCAAGGGCGGGTCCGGACTGCCATTCCCGCGCTCGGGCGGCACGGTGTTCACAATGGCCTCGCCGCCGCGGCTGTGGGATTCGCCGCCGGAATGGACCTCGATCTCATCGCCGCCGGTCTTCGCAGAGGCTGGCATGCACCGCACCGCGACGAGATCGTGCGCGCCGGCAGCCTCACGATCCTCGACGATTCGTACAATGCCTCTCCGGCCTCAATGCTGGCGGCGCTGGAGTTGCTGGCAACTCTCCCGGGCCGCCACGTTGCAGTCCTGGGCGAGATGCGGGAACTCGGCGAGGCAAACGATCGGGGTCATCGCGAGGTGGGGGCGGTGGCCGCGGGCCTCGCGGAGGTGATCGTGGTGGTTGGCGAAGGAGCGGCCGGCATCGCGGCCGGGGCTGCTTCGCTTGGCGGGACGGTCGTCACGGTCGCAGATCGCGACGCCGCCGTTGCCGCCCTGCGTGAGATCCTGCGGCCGGGAGACGCGGTTCTGGTCAAGGCCTCGCGAGGGGCCGAGCTCGACCGGATCGTCGAGTCATTGGCGGGTAGTTGGGGGAGTTGGGCAGCCGGCGCCGCGGATGGGACGGACCCCGCGGCGTCGAATCGACGCGGAGGATAACCGTTGACTGAACACGGGGCTGTCTTCATCCAGGGCTTGCTGCTCTCGTTCGCCTGCGTCGTGATCCTGATGCCGCCGTACATCCGGCTGCTGCACTGGCTCGGCATGGGCAAGAAGATCCGCGAGGAGGGGCCCGGTTCGCATCTGGTCAAGCAAGGCACGCCGACCATGGGCGGAATCCTGATGGTCGCGGTCATCCTCGCGCTGGCCTACGTGTTCGACGCGATGGACGCCTCGACCTACTCGCCGCTCGTGGTCCTCGCTCTCGTCGGCGCGCTCGGGGCCGCCGACGACTTCCTCAACGCCCGCACCGGAATCGGCATTCGTGGCCGCCAGAAGATCGTCTGGCAGACGATCGTAGCGATCGGTGTCGCCGTCTACGTCCAGAATCACTTCGGCTTCAACGGCGTCCGCGTCCCGTTCATCGGCGACGTAGAGCTCACCTCGATGATCCAGATCCCGTTCACGGACCGAGCGTTCGAATCCGGGGCGCTGTTGTTCATCATCGTCGCGGTCCTCGCGATAGTCGGCGCCAGCAACGGCGTCAACCTCACCGACGGCCTCGACGGCCTGGCCGGGGGCACGCTCGTGTTCGCATTCATCAGCTACCTGATGATCGCCCTGGTCAACACGCCCGCTCAGCCCAACCTGGCCCTCGTCTGCGCCATCGTGGTCGGCGCGATCATCGGTTTCCTGTGGTTCAACGTCCATCCGGCCCAGGTGTTCATGGGCGATTCGGGGGCTTTGTCTCTGGGCGGCATGCTCGCCGTCGTGGCCCTCATATCCGGCCAGGTCATGATCCTGCCGCTGATCGGGCTGATCTTCGTCCTCGAGACCGCTTCGGACATCATCCAGATCGGCAGCTTCAAGCTCCGCCACAAACGGGTCTTCCGGATGGCGCCGCTTCATCACCACTTCGAGCTCGGCGGTTGGGACGAGGAGAAGGTGACGATGCGGTTCTGGATCGTGGGCGCGCTGGCGGGCCTGCTCGGGGTGACGCTCTTCGTCGCTTCGATCCCGAAGGTGTAGCCGAAGCCATGGCACGACGCATCGTCGACCTCGATCGCCTGACCGCGGCAACCGTCCGCGACGGCGCGCTCGAAGGGCGGTCGGTCACGGTGCTCGGTCTGGCCCGCAGCGGGATCGCGATGGCGCGGTTCTTCGCCGACACCGGAGCCGGGGTCACGGTCTACGACGGCCGACCTGCGGACGACCTGCGATCGGCCATCGACGCTCTCGGCGGGCGGCCGATCGAGCTCGAACTCGGGCCCGACGTCGACCCGGCGGGCACTTGGGCCCATGCCGATCTCGTCGCGACCTCGCCGAGCATCAACCCGGATTTCCCGACCGCCGAGCCGCGCCTGCGGGCTGCGCTGGCACAGCTGGTCGCGGCCCACCGAGCCGATCCCCTCGGTGCGCCGGCCCTGGTCAGCGAGCCGGACCTCGTCTTGAGAATGTGCCCCTGCCCGACGATCGGAGTCACCGGCACCAAAGGCAAGACGACCACGTCGTCGCTGATCGCCGCGCTTCTCGCTCAGGATGCCGCACATCCCGCGATCCTCGGCGGCAACATCGGGATCCCGCTGATCGAACGACTGCCGGAACTCACTCCCGAGCACCGGGTCGTCATCGAGCTGTCCGAGCTCCAACTGCCGACTCTCTCCCGCGGGACGACCGTGGCCGTGTATACGAACGTCACTTCGGATCACCTCGATCGCCATGGGTCGCTGGCGTCGTACCGGGCGGTGAAGCGGCGCCTGGCCGAACTGGCCGACCCGGCGGGCGCGCTCGTCCTGAACGCCGAGGACCAGGTCGTGGCGGCGTATTCCGAGTTGCATACGGCGCCGGTTGTCACGTACCGGCGCGAGCCGCCGTTACCGGGCGGCCTTGGCGTCGATGACGGCTGGATCGTCGCTTCGGGCGTGCGACGCCTCGCGCTGGCCGGCGGCGGCGCTGCAGAATTGGTGCCGGCCGGCCGGATCATGCCGGTCTCCGAGCTCGCGATCCAAGGCGCTCACAACGTCTCGAACGCTCTCGCTGCGGTGGCGACTGCGCTGCTTTTCGGCCTCCCTGTTGGGGCGATCCGCCGCGCCGCTGCGGCATTCGCGGGAGTGGAACACCGCCTCGAACAGGTCGCGAGCGTCGACGGCGTGCGCTTCATCAACGACTCGCAGGGGACGCAGCCGGACGCGGTGATCGCCGCGCTCCGGGC
>JADGQJ010000183.1 GCA_017881885.1 Chloroflexota bacterium | reverse complement strand
CTTTGCCGAGGGCTTCCCCGGCTTCGGTGACCTTTTCGATGCGTTCTTCGCCGGTATGGGCGGATCGGCCGGCGGCGCCAGGCGCGGTCGAAGACCGGCCGGCTCGGACCTTCGCTACGACCTTCGGATCTCCTTCGACGAGGCGGTGCGCGGGATCGAGCGCGAAATCGAGTTCGAAGCCCTCGATCAATGCGCCACATGCGGCGGGAGCGGCGCGGCGCTTGGCAGTACGCCCATAACCTGCGCGACCTGCGGCGGCCGCGGAGAAGTCCGGGCCGTCCGCCAGACCGTGCTCGGCCAGATGGTCAACGTCACCGAATGCATGCGCTGTCACGGCGAGGGGCGCGTGGTCGACAAGCCCTGCCAGACGTGCCACGGCGACGGGCGACTGCAGCAGCGAAAGAAGCTGCGCGTCTCGATCCCGGCCGGCATCGACGAGGGGCATCAGATCCGCCTCTCCGGCGAGGGCGAGGCCGGACCGCGAGGCGGAACTCCGGGCAACCTGTACGTGGCGGTCCACGTGACTCCGCATGCCAGCCTTCGACGCGACGGAACCGAGATCTTCCACGACCTGAACCTCTCCATCGCGCAGGCCGCATTGGGGACGCGAGCGCGGATACCGACGATCGAAGGCGATGAGGATCTGGAGATTCGGCCGGGTGTCCAGCCCGGATCGGAGATACGGTTGCGGGGCCGTGGCGTGCCGCATCTGCGCCGGCCGGGGACGCGCGGCGATCTCCACGTCATGGTCCACGTCAACGTCCCGACGAAGCTGTCCAAACGGCAGCGCCAGCTGCTCGAGGAACTCGCGGCCGAAACGGGCGAGGTCGTGCTGACGGGAGGGATCTTGGACCGGGTGAAAGATGCCCTCGGCTGAGGACGGCGGCGCGGCCGCGGGTGAGGGCGCGGCGAGCGAGGGGACGGCGGGCGAGCCGCTCGACTTCGCGGCGCTCGGGCCGGGAGTTTGGGTCGAGCTTTCGGTCGCGGCCGACATCGAAGCCGTCGAAGCGGTCAGCGAGATCCTGACGCGGTTCGCCCCGGGCGGCACCAGCGTCGAGCCGGGCTTCGGGTTGACGAACGAAGGGCTCAGCGCCGTAGTCGATCCGACGAAGCCGGCGATCGTTCGGGCATATCTGCCCGGGCTCGATCCTGATGGCGTGCGGCAGGCGATCGCCCAGGCGACGACCGCGCTGGGCCACTTGCAGGCTTTCGGGTTGCGGCCGATCGGCGAGCTGCGAACGTCTCTGGTGCGCGAGGCCGACTGGGCCGAGGCGTGGAAGAGCCACTTCCCGGTGCTGCGCGTAGGCCGGCGAATGGTTATCCGGCCGACTTGGCGACGCCACCGGCGGCAACCGGGGGACGTGGTCCTGTCACTGGATCCGGGCATGGCTTTCGGGACTGGGCTTCATCCCACCACTCGGCTGTGCCTGGCGGCGCTCGAGACCATCGCCGACGAGGGCCACGTGGCGGGCCGCTCGGCCCCAAGCGGCACCGCCGGGCCTGCGGGGACTACCCGCGTTCTCGACGTCGGCTGCGGCTCCGGGATCCTGGCCATCGCCGCCGGCAAGCTCGGCGCGCGCGACCTGCTCGGCGTCGACACCGATCCGATCGCCGTGGAATCGACCCTTGCAAACGCGCGCCTCAACGGCCTGACCCGCCGCATCCGCGTTCGTCAGGGCAGCGTGCCGACCGGCGAGCCCCCGTTCGACCTGGTCCTCGCCAACCTGATCGCCTCGCTCCTGGTCCAGCTGGCGCCGGACCTGCGCGCCGAACTCGCCCCGGGCGGTCGCATCCTCGCCTCGGGCATCTTCCGCGACCGCGAAGCCGACGTCGTGGCAGCCTTCGGCGCCGCCGGTCTCACGATGGGCCACCGCTGGGCCGAGGAAGACTGGGTCGCACTCGAGGCGATCGCGCCGTAACGGAACGGGTTTCCGTCGAATTCTCACCCGCTGAGCGCTATTCAAGATCCGCCGGCGATCTGGGCGGATGCGGACCCGCGGCAACCCTCGAAATGTCGCCAATAGAGGCCCGTTGGCGCCCGGGAGGGTCTGCCGGAACCGCTCGGCTCGTTTGTACGGCCGGGCAGGCCGCCGAGGCTTGCACAACGTTCATGGCATGGGAATCTGACAATTTCCGGCCCTCGCCCGCCGCCGGAGCCACTCCCGGCTACGATCTGGCGGTGAATCCGCGTCCCGTCGCCCCGCCCGCAGTCCGACGCGCCGCCATCGCCAACCTCGGCTGCAAGGTCAACCAGGCCGAGATGGACACGGTGGAGCGGCTGCTTCGCGCCCGGGGCGTCGAGCTCGTGGATGCGCACGAGGCCGCGGACCTGGTCGTCGTCAACACCTGCACCGTGACGTCGATCGCGGATCGCAAGTCGCGCCAGGCCGTGCGGCGGGCCCGACGGACGAACCCGGACGCGCAGATCCTCGTCACCGGCTGCTCGGTCGCAATCGATCCGGACGCACTGGCGGCGGCCGATCCCGCGGCCCGGTTGTACGACAACGAATCGAAGGGCCGGCTCCTCGACGAGCTGGCGAGCCTGCTCGAGCTTGCCGACGGCGCGCCGATGCCAACGCTCTCGGGGGTCGAACACGCGCCCGATCGGTCGTTCGAGCCCGAGGCCAACGAAGGTTCGGCCGAGGGCGCCTTCGCGGATGCCACCGACATCGATCGGACGCGCGCCTTCGTCAAGATCCAGGACGGCTGCTCGTTCCACTGCACCTATTGCATCATTCCGCGCGCCCGCGGGTCGGAGCGCTCGATCGCCGCTGATGAGGTCGTCTCGGAAGTGCGGCGGGCGATCTCGGCCGGCCATCGCGAGGCGGTCCTGACCGGCATCAACGCCGGCGCTTACGACGGTGGAGCGGAGGACGGCGCGGACCGCGGCGCCAGGGACGGCGGCGCGGCGGTCGGCGATACCGCGCGCCGCGGCGCGGGCGGCACTGGCGAGAGTCCGTCGCTGGCGGGCCTGGTGCGCCGCATCCTCGCCGAGACGCAGGTGGAGCGGATCCGGCTCAGCTCGATCGAGCCGCAGCACGTTACCGACGAGTTGCTCGACGTCTGGACCGGCTCCGGCGGGCGCTGTCTGCCCCACTTCCACATTCCGCTGCAGTCGGGCGACGACACGATCCTGCGGCGCATGGGCCGCCGCTACGACACCGCGTTCTACGCCGAGCTGGTGGCGCGAGTGCGGCGGGCGATCCCGGGAGTGGCCGTCCACGCGGACGTGATCGTCGGCTTCCCCGGCGAGGACGACGCGGCCTGGGACCGGACCGCCGCGTTCTTGCGGAGCCTCGATCTGGCGGGAGTCCACGTCTTCCGCTACTCGATGCGACCCGGGACGCCTGCGGCGCGAATGATCGGGCAAGTGGATGCACGGACAAAGAAGCGGCGCTCGGCTGAGGCGCTGGCGATCGCGGCGGACGCTCGGGCGCGTTTCGCGGCGCGGCATCTCGGACGTGAGCTGCGGGTCCTGTTCGAGCACCCGCTCCCCGACGGACGATGGTTGGGCCACGCGGAAAGCCACGTTCTGGTCGCGGCGGCGTCGCCCGACGGAGGATCGCTCGAAAATGCGATCGGCCTGGTTCGCGCCGAAGGGGTCGATGCGGCCGCTTCCGACCGACTCGTCGGCAGTCTCTTGTCGATATCGCGTCCGCAGGAACCCCTGGCGGAGTAGCCGCTCAAGTAGCAAGATCGACTTCGCACCAGCCTCGCCCGTCGAGGCAGCATCAGGAGCACGCCATGCCGTCCGATTGCCTGTTCTGCCGCATCATCGCCGGCGAGCTTCCGGCGGCCCAGGTCTACTCCGACGACTCGGTGGTCGCAATCCGCGATATCGCGCCCCGGGCCCCGACACACATCCTGCTGCTGTCTCGAAAGCACATCGCCTCGGTGCGCGAGGTCGGCCCCGAAGACCACGAGCTCATCGGCAAGATCTTCGCCGCCGGCGCGGAACTCGCGAGGCGCGAGGGAGTCGCCACGGACGGCTACCGGCTCGTCGTGAACACCGGCCGAAACGGCGGCCAGACGGTCGACCACCTGCATGTCCACCTTCTCGGCGGTCGCCCTATGGCCTGGCCTCCCGGCTGATCGCGAAGGCCCGCCGGGCTGCTAGGGCCCGCCCGGCCGCCTATACATCACGTATCTGTTGGGAGCCGCTTTCAGCCAGATGCGCATAGGCCCGCCGGATAGCGCGGGGCAGGT
>JADGQJ010000182.1 GCA_017881885.1 Chloroflexota bacterium | reverse complement strand
GGTTCCGGTCCTCCCCAACGACACCGAGAAGTCGCTCTTCGAGCGCATTCACGCGGTCGAGCATCGGCTGCTCCCGCGCGCCGTCGGCCTGTTCCTGGCGGGGGCGCTCTCGATCGAGAAGGACGGTCGAACCGTCTGCATCGACGCCGCCGTCGCTTCCGCGAAGATGGCCTGCGCGCGCCGAGCCCTGCTCTCGGTCTCCGACAAGACCGGGCTGGCCGAATTCGGAGCCGGCCTGGTGCGCCTCGGGTTCGAGCTCGTCTCCACCGGCGGCACGGCTCGGGCGCTCCGCGCAGCGGGCCTGCCGGTCACGGACGTAGCGGCGGTAACCGGTTTCCCGGAAATGCTCGACGGGCGAGTGAAGACGCTGCATCCGCGAGTGCACGCCGGGATCCTGGCCGATCGTCGCGTGGCCGCCCATCGCGAGCAGCTCACAGCGGCCGCGATCGACCCCTTCGATATCGTCGTCGTCAATCTCTATCCGTTCGCCGCCGCCGCCGAACGACCCGGCATTGCCTTCGACGACCTGGTCGAGGAGATCGACATCGGCGGCCCTTCGATGGTCCGCGCGGCCGCCAAGAACCACGCTTCGGTCGCGGTCGTGACCTCGCCTGCTCGCTACGAGTCGGTTCTCAGCGAGCTGGAGCGCGACGGTCGAGTGGGGGAGGGGCTCCGCTCCGCCCTGGCCGTCGAGGCGTTCCGCCACACCGGCGCCTACGACGCCCGAATCGCCGCCGAGCTGCCGGGTCGGATGGCCGCCGCCGGCGTGGCCCTCCCCGACGAGCCGGGTCTTCCCGGCGCGACCGACCCGTACCCGCCGGTCCTGGTCGTCGGCCTCGAGAAGATTGAGACCCTGCGCTACGGCGAGAACCCGCACCAGCAGGCCGCCCGATATCGCCGACCCGGAACCGGGAAGTGGGCCGGGCCCTTCGCTCTCGGCGGCTCGATCCTGCAGGGCAAGGCCCTGAGCTACAACAACGTCCTCGACGCTTCCGGCGCCGATGCGATCGCCCGCCAGCTGCGCGGCCCGGCGGTTGTTGTCGTCAAGCACACCAACCCCTGCGGCGCAGCCGAGCGCGCGACCCTCGCCGAAGCGTGGCTCGACGCCCTGGCCGGCGATCCGGTCTCGGCCTACGGCGGCGTCGTGGCGCTGACCCGTGAAGTGGATGCCGCCACCGCGGCCGGCCTGGCCTCGATCTTCCTCGAAGTGATCGTGGCTCCGTCCTACTCGGCCGCGGCCCGCGAGATCCTCTCGAAGAAGGCGAACCTGCGACTGCTCGAGGATCCGTTCCTCGGCACCGAGGAGGCCGCCCCTCCGCCGGAGCCCACCGGCTCCCTCCGCGTCGCTGGTGGAGCGGTGCTGGTCACTGCCCCGGACGTCCTGCCCGACAATCCGGCTAGGTGGAAGCTCGTGACGTCGCGCCGCCCGTCCGCCCGGGAGCTTCGCGACCTCGACCTCGCGTGGCGGCTCTGCCGGGGCGTCGTCTCGAACGCGATCGTGCTGGTCAAGGATGGGATGCAGATCGGTCTCGGCTCGGGCCAGACGAGCCGCGTCGACGCCGCCCGCCAGGCTGTGGCCAAGGCGACCGCTTTCCACGGCTCCGACTCGCTCGTCGGCGCGGCGTGCGGCTCGGACGCCTTTTACCCGTTCCCCGACGCGGTCGAGGTCTGCCTCGAAGCCGGCGTCGGCGCCTTCGCCCAGCCCGGCGGCTCGATGCGCGACGCCGAGGTGATCGCGGTCGCCGAAGCGGCGGGCGCAGCGATGATGGTCACGGGCGTGCGCCACTTCCGGCACTGAGCGCGGGGTGCTCGCGGGGGTAGACTGCGCCAGTCGCCGTTGTCTGCGTTGAGTTGGAGGTTGGTTCCGTGGCTCCGTCGACCCGCCGCGGCGTCGTCACTTCCGGCGCCATCGGCGCCGATGGGCAGTCGGCCGGTCCGGTCGCGCCGGGCAACCTGACCACGGCGGCGGGCTCGGGGCTGCCGCTGCCGCGGTCGGAGTTGCTTCAGGCCGGCAAGAGCATCGTCCGATCGATGCGACGTGTCACGCCTGGGGCCGACCACAACGGACAGGTCGGCGATGCCGACCAGTTGACGGGCGACGCGGCCCGCATCGGCGCTCTGGCGAGCATCCTCGCCCCGGCCACCGGACTGGTTTCCCTTGCCGCCGCGGGGACCGCCACTGACGACCGCCCGCCGGAGGAAGTCGTCGACCGGCTGCGGCTCAACTTCGGCCAGCTCGGCTACATGCAGGGCGTGCTCGACGAGAATCTCTGCCAGGTCGATGGACTCCTCGGCGGACTGGACGGCCTTCCCGAGAGCGCCGTGGCCGGCGACCCTCCCGAGGTAGCTGCGGATCCTGCGGTGCTTTCAGGCAACGGGCTTCGCGCCGCCCGATCCGCCTGGGCGGCCCGTGCCGACCTCGATTTCGACGCCTTGATCCGGGCACAGGAGGAAATGAACGATCTCGACGACCGCAGGCGCAACCTGGACCACCAGGTCGATGCGGTGAGCGAACTCCTGGCGCGGCTGGACGACGCCGGCACGACGCCGGTGCCGCGGTACCTTGCGGATACTCTGCTCTACGGCCTCGGGTGGCACCTGGCCGGCGACCCGCCACGAATGTCGTCGGCCCTTCGCGACAGCCGAACCCAGGCCCGGGCTTCGGCCAAACCGGTCGCTCGGGCGACCCAGGTATCCGCGGTCGGGCAGCCTTCCCCCGCTTCCGCTCCCGCACAGCCGAAGGGCACGCCATTCGCCGAATGGGCCGCCGCGAACAAGATCGAAGGCGGGCGGCTGGCGATCCTTCAGGCGCTGGCCGGCCTGCAGCGCTGGTGCGGCTTCTACGACGCCCTGACGGGCACCCTGCAGCGCAGGCTGGTCGAGCTGCGGGTTCGGGCCGACACCGCCAGCGTCGCCCGCAGGGCTCTCTCGGCCGAGCTGCAGCGGCGCACGTTGGGAGCCGGCGAGAAGTAGGCTCGAGTTCGGCCCCGCGTCGGGTCGGGTCGGGCCGTGCGCCCGGCATTGCATCTCCAGTTTCCTGCGGTCGAGGAGCCAATCTTGGCACCTGGATCGGGCCGTGCAAGCGGCCGCCTGCTACCATCGGGCGCCATGAGCCCTGTCGATCGCTACTACATCACAACCGCCATCGCCTACGCCAACAATCGCCCCGGCCTCCATACCCTGTACGAGGTCGTCGGAGCGGACGTCCTGGCTCGATGGCACCGCATGAAAGGCGATCGGACGCGCTTCCTGACCGGCATCGACGAGCACTCCGTGAACATCGCCCAGCGGGCCGGGGAGCTGGGCAAGACGCCCAAGGAGTTCGTCGACGAAAACGTCGCGCTCTACAAGACGGCCGAGGACGCCCTCCTCATCAGCCCCGACCGCTTCATCCGGACGAGCGATCCGGACCACATTCGCGCCGCGCAGGAAATGGTCCGCCGGGCCTACGCCAAAGGCGACATCTACGTCGGCGACTACGAGGGCTGGTATTGCCCGGCAGAAGGCTTCAAGGCTTCCTCGGACGTGCACGAAACCGCGCAGGGCTGGCGCTGCCCGAACCATCCGACCATCGAGCTTCAATGGCTCTCGGAGCACAACTGGTTTCTGCGCCTCTCGGCCTACCAGGAACGCCTCGAGAAATACTTCGAAGACCATCCCGACTTCGTCCAACCGGACTTCCGGCGCAACGAGATGCTCGGGTTTATCCGCGGCGGCCTCGAGGACTTCTCGATCAGCCGCTCCGGGGCCGCGTGGGGCATCCCGTTCCCGATCATGCCCGACGGATCCTCGGCCCAGCTCCCCGACGGCAGCTGGAACCCCGCGGCTGGGACGATCTACGTCTGGTACGACGCCCTGATCAACTACATCACCGGCGCCGGCTTCCCCGATGACAAGGAAGCCTTCGATCTGTGGTGGCCGGCCGATCTGCACGTCATCGGCAAGGATATCGCCCGGTTCCACACGATCTACTGGCCGGCGATGCTCTGGAGCGCCGGGCTCGAGGCGCCGCGCCACGTCTGGGTCCACGGCTGGCTGCTGGCCCAGGGCGAGCGGATGAGCAAGAGCATGGGCAATTTCCTCGAACCGGTGGACGTGGTCAAGACCCTCGGCGGCGACGGAGCGCGGTACGTGATGCTGCGCGAGGTCGCCTTCGATCGAGATACGGACGTGTCGTGGGATTCGTTCGTGCGCCGTTACAACGCCGA
>JADGQJ010000181.1 GCA_017881885.1 Chloroflexota bacterium | reverse complement strand
CGCTTCTTCCGCCTCGCGCAGAGCTGCCTCCCGTGGATCGACCTCGAGCGAGAAGATCGAGGTCAGGCTGGCCTCCATCTGGACGATGGTGTTGCTCTTGAGGACGTAGATCGGCAGCCCTCGATCCTCCGCCTCGCGCAGCCCCGACGTCTTCTGGCGGTACTCGCTCTTGAGGGTCATGACCACGTCCGCCTCGTCCGGATCGCGGGCGATGATCACGGGCAGCTGCAGTTCTCTGATCGCCAGCTCCAGGCGTTTGCGGCTTATGCCGTGAGGCAGGACGCGCAGGGTCGGAAGGATCGTGTCCGGGTCGCGAACCCGAAGGACGGCCTGGCCCTCCCGGTCCGAGGCTTCGCTGCCGTCCCGCAGCCGAACGATGTCGGCCACGGCCTCGTCATCTTCGGACGACGCCTCATCCTCGGCCGGCTCGTCGGCTAGCTCGTCGGCCAGATCCTCGCGCTCCCTGGCAGGGGTTTCGGGCGAGACCGCGACCGGCGTCTCCTCCTCCTCGTCCTCTTCCACGCCCTCGGCGCGGTAGTCGTTGAGGGCGCGCGTCGCCTGCTGCGCCCACGCCCGCTGCCGCTCCAGCTCGCGCAGCTCGCGGGCACGCGGCTCCGGCACCGGGGCCGTCCCGCGTTCGATCGGGCCGCGGTCGGCTATCTCTCCCGATCGGAAGGGGTCTTCGCCTGGGATGCGACCTGGGCCCGCGGGGCGCACGGCAAACCGCTCCCCGGGGGCGACCCGCGTATCGGCGGTCTCGGCAGCGCTCGGGCCGGGCCGGCCTTGATCGGGGGCCTCGCTGCCGTGGTCGCCGCGGCCGGCCGCTCCTCCGCCGGGGGTCCGCCGGGCGCTCTCCCGGACCTCGCGAGTTCCGCGGACCGGTGTCCGCCAGCCGCCGCTGGAGCCGGACCGATACCCCGGCCGGGCCGGGCCTCGATCCGCATCGCGCCAGTCCGCCGGGGCGTGGTACGAACCCGACCCCCGCCAGCCCGGCTCCGTCCGCCAGCCCGGACCCGCCCCAACGAGCCCCGCGAACCGGTCGCTGCCGAATCGATCGCTGGTGATCGCCTCCCGCGGCGAGGGCTTCGGTCGCGACTGGGAGCGATGCACGCCGCCTTCGTCGCGCCAGCGCAACTCGGCCGAGACGGGATCGCCCCGCAACATCGAGTCCACGGTCTCCGCCACGTCGGAGTGGACGAGGACCTTCTCGCGATCCTGTATCTCGACGATGACGTCGAAGGTCGGCGGGGCCTTGCGCTCCAGGACGCTCTTCTGCGAGCGGCGACGGCGCGCTTCCTCATCGCCCAGCGTGACAGTCTGGATGCCGCCGATCAGGTCGGTGAGAGTCGGGTTCAGCATCAGGTTGTCGAGGTTGTTTCCGTGGGCCGTGCCGATCAACTGCACGCCGCGCTCGGCGATGGTCCGGGCGGCCTGGGCTTCCAGCTCCGTGCCGATCTCGTCGATGACGATGACCTCGGGCATGTGGTTCTCGACAGCCTCGATCATGACCTGGTGCTGCGCCGCGGGCGTTTGGACCTGCATTCGCCTGGCCCTGCCGATGGCCGGATGCGGAATGTCGCCGTCGCCCGCGATCTCGTTGCTCGTGTCCACGACTACGACGCGCTTGCCCTGATCGTCTGCGAGGACGCGAGCGGCCTCGCGCAGCATCGTCGTCTTGCCGATCCCGGGCCGGCCCATGATCAGGATCGACTTACCCGACTCCACGTAGTCGTTGATGATCTCGATCGTCCCGTAGACGGCCCGGCCGATTCGGGACGTCAGGCCGACGATCTTGCCCGTGCGGTTGCGAATGGCGCTGATGCGGTGCAGCGTCCGCTCGATTCCGGCGCGGTTGTCCCCACCGAAGGCGCCGATGTGATCGACGACGTACTGCAGGTCCGCCTCGCCGATCTCGCGTTCGAGCAGGGTCACCTCTCCGTCGGTGAAACGGGCCTCGGGCCGGCGACCCAGGTCCATCACGATCTCGATCAGCTGGGACGGGTCGGGCAGGGCGTGGACGGCCTCGAGGAGATCCGGAGGAAGAGACCCCAGGAGCAGATCCAGGTCGTCGATCAACTCACGCCGGCCGGGTGCCGCGCTCTGATCAGCCACGTCGTCTCCTGCTCTCCAAGCTACCGTACCGCCGGGACGAGGCCGGGCTCCGCCACTCGCACCAGGCCCTCCTTCATCAGGAGAGTCACTGTGGCGAGGTTCGCGAACCCGGCTTCCTCGAGGCGGCGATCGATCGGGGCTTCGTACGTTCGAACGGGGGCCAGGACTCCGTTGTCGGGGCAGCTGCCGCCCTTGCCGATGCGGGCGGCGATCAAGCCCAACCCGAAACTCACCAGGGGCCCGGCGTCCGTCTCGGGCCGGGCCATGATCTTGAGATAGTGGGGCTGGTCTTCTCTGGCGACGCCGATCTGCACCAGCGCGAGGACCTCCCCGGAGGCATCGCCCGCGGTCTGAACGTAGGCCTCCATCTCGGCAAACCGCAAGATTGGCGCCATGCTCGAGCGCGGCACTCGCGTGGTCTGGCCCTGACGCTCCCAATCGCTCAGGCGGTACGACTCCAGGCGAGTCACCGGCAGCGGCGTGACGGCAGCGTACAGGCGGGCCAGCGCCAGCGAATCGAGTGGCTGGCAGGATCGGATTCGGGCCGCGCGGCAGCGCTCCTCGGGCCACGCCATCGGCAGCGCCTTGTCTGTGCCGCGGAAGAGCAGTAGCTCCTGCCCGTAGCGGGCGAAGCCGGCCTGCATGAACAGCTCCACGTTGCCCTGGCCGTCCGAGCAGGCCACGTGGAATCTCATCGCCCCCCGCTTAGCCCCGTCGCGCAGCAGGTGCTGGACCATTCGAAAGCGGGTGTCGCCCGAATCGCCGGAACCGATGGCGTCCAGCTCGACGATCGTCCACTCGTCGCGGGAGCCGTCGCGCTCCACGCGGAGCAGCCCGGACAGGCGCCGCTCGTCCTCGTAGACGAACAGCAGATCGTTGGGACGGAAGGCGCCGAGCGGCAGCCGGAAGAGGCTGAAGACTCCGATCCGCGGCCCGCTCACAGGCAGGCCGAGCGATCTCGCGTCGACGTGTTCCAGCTGGGACAGCCTCGATAGCTCCCCCAGCGCCGCAAGATCGGTGAGTCGGGCAAGGCGGACGCGTCCGCTCACATGGCCTCCCCGAGCGGCCGATTCTCGGTGCCTCCGGCCCCCTCGGCCGGCTCGGCGTATTCGGCCGCCATTGTGGCCACGAGCCGATGGAAGCGCGTCTCTCCCGCAAGCTCGGGATGGAACGAGATCGCCAGGACGTTTCGCTGGCGAACCGCTACGACGCGTTGATCGGGCAACCTGGCCAGCACCTCCACACCCGGACCGACGCGCTCAATTATGGGGGCCCGAATGAAGATCGCGTGGACCGGACGATCGCCCAGGATCGGGACGGGCAGATCCGTCTCGAACGAGTCGAGCTGGCGGCCGAAGGCGTTCCGTTCGACCGTCACGTCCAGGAGCGGGAAGACGGGCTCCTCGCCGCCGCAGATCTCCCGGGCCACGATGATCATGCCGGCGCACGTGCCCAGGATCGGGGCGCCGGAACGGGCGAGGGCCATGATGGGCTCGCGCAGATTCCACCTGGCGACGAGCTTGCGCATGGTCGTGCTCTCGCCACCGGGCAGGATCAGCCCGGAGATCCCCTCCAGGTCCTCGGGCAGCCGCACGGGAACGCCTTCGACCCCGATCGCCCGAAGGGTCCGGATGTGTTCGATGACGGCGCCGTGAAGCGCCAGTACGCCGATCTTCATTGGAGCCCGTGCTACCAGCCTCGGACCGCCAGCCGCTCCGCCTCGGGGATCGTGACCGCCGCGATCCCGCGCATCGGGCTACCCAGGCCCTTCGAAACCTCGGCGATGATCTTGGCGTTGTCGAAGTGGAGGGTGGCCTGGACGATGGCTTCGGCAGTCCTGGCGGGGTTCTCGCTCTTGAAGATTCCGGACCCCACGAAGACGCCCTCGGCTCCGAGCTGCATGGCCAGAGCCGCGTCGGCCGGGATGGCGATCCCGCCGGCCACGAAGTTGACGACCGGCAGCTTGCCGTCGTCGTGGACCTGCTTGACCAGATCGTAGGGAGCGCCCAGCTCCTTGGCGGCGACGAAGAGCTCGTCATCGCGCATCGAACCCAGGCGGCGGATATCGGACATCAGAGTCCGGATGTGGCGGACGGCCTCGAC
>JADGQJ010000180.1 GCA_017881885.1 Chloroflexota bacterium | reverse complement strand
TCTCTCGCGCGGAGAGGTGTCCGAGTGGTTGAAGGTGCCGCTCTCGAAAAGCGGTGTGCGAGAGCACCGTGGGTTCGAATCCCACCCTCTCCGCCACTCTGTTAGTTCCCGGTCGCCGGCTGGGCCGGTCGGCGGCCTCGCCCGTCGCCACGGGCCGTCGCCGCGGAGAGGTCGCCTAGTGGCCTAGGGCGCCGCACTGGAAATGCGGTATGGGGCAACCCATCGAGGGTTCAAATCCCTCCCTCTCCGCCACTCCCATCGAACTCGGGTCGGGCTCGCGGCATGGTCGTCCGACGCGCCGGCTCGGCCCAGGCACCCGCGGCTGCTATGATTCTCGGGCCGTGCTAGGCGGGGAACTAGCGGTGCCCTGTACCTGCAATCCGCTCCAGCAGGGCTGAATTCCCTCCCGAGGTCTCCGTCCTCGAAGGCCGCCACTCCAGGTGACGTTGAGGGCCGGGTCCCGCGCAGCGGCGGCTCGCGAAGCGTGTCAGGTCCGGAAGGAAGCAGCACTAAGCGATGATCGTCGGGTGCCGCGGAATGGCCTGGTCTGAGCTGCCTGGAGTTGTGGGCACGGGAACGGTCGATCGACGGAGGGTGCACGGCACTCGAACCGGCGGCCGGCGAACTGTCGCGGCCGCTCGGCTCTTCGTCTCGTCAGCGCCGGCAGGAGCGTCGTGAGTTCGACCGCACCGCATCAAGCCATCTATCGCCGCTGGCGCTCCCAGACCTTCGGCCAGGTCATCGGCCAGCAGGCCGTCGTCGAGACCCTGCGAAACGCCGTGCGTTCCGGCCGGACCGCCCATGCCTACCTCTTCGTCGGTCCGCGAGGGACGGGCAAGACCTCGATGGCGCGCATCCTGGCGAAGGCGCTCAATTGCTCGAACCTGCGCGACGGCGAGCCGTGCGACGAATGTCCGGCCTGCGTGGCCATCCGCGAGGGGCGGGCGCTCGACGTCAGCGAGATGGACGCCGCCTCGAACAACCGCGTCGACGACATGCGCGAACTGCTGCCGCGGATCTACACCGGCGCCTCGGACCTGACGGTCAAGGTCTTCATCATCGATGAGGTCCAGCGGATTCGTGAGGGCTGGGACGTCCTGCTCAAGACGCTCGAGGAGCCACCCGACAACGTCGTATTCATCTTCTGCACGACCGACAGCACTCAGATCAGGCCGGCGGTCGTTTCGCGTGTCCAACGCTTCGACTTCCGGCGGCTGACCGTAGGTGAGATCGGCGGCAAGCTCGAGACGATTCTCGCAGCCGACAATCGGACGGCCGAGCCCGCCGCGATCGACCTGATCGCGCGACTTGCGGCAGGGGGTATGCGGGACGCGGAGTCGATGCTCGACCAGCTGCTCGGCACCGATGCTGGCCCGCTGACCGCGGACCACGTTCGCGACGTTCTGGGGCTGGTCGAGGAGGAAACGGTCGAGGCCTTCCTTCAGGCGCTGGTCCGCGGCGAGGCCGTCGCCGGGATCGAACTCCTCGACGGGCTGGAGGAGCGCGGCCGCGACCTGCGCGCCTTCACAGAGCAAGCGATCGAAGGGCTGCGCCTGGCGCTGCTCTCGTCGTTGGGTCGTGGCACGCCGTCCGGTCTTGCGGCCGCGGGTCCGGGAGCGCTAGCTGCCACCGCCCGACGTCTCGCCTCGATCGACATGGCCCATCCCGGCGCCGGCGGCCTTCGTCTGCAGCTGGAATTGGCTCTTCTGGCTCCCAGCCCGGCGGCCTCTGTCGCCGCGCCAGCCTTTGCCCCGGTCGAGCGACCTGCGGTTCGAGCCCCGGCTCCCACGGTGAAGCCTTCGGCCGCGCCCGAAGCGCCGGTTTCTGCGAGCGCGCCCGAGGCACCGGCTTCCCCGGCCAAACCTTCGGCCGCGCCCGAACCGCCGGTTCCCGCGCCATCGGCCACCGCGTCCGCGCCCGCGGCGCCGACGCCCGCGCCCGCGGCTCCCACCCAAGGTTCCACTCAGGCGCCGACGTCGGCCCCGCCTCCGGCCGCGGCCGCGCCGCCGGCTGCCCCCAGAACTCGTTCCGGGCCGACCCTTCAGCTGCTGCTCGAGCGCTGGGCGGAGATCGTGGAAGTGATCAGCAAGAGCCCGCCGACGCGGCCGCTCATCGTCGCGTGCCGCCCTGTCAGCGTCGACGGCAACGTCGTCACCCTTGGCTTCCCGGAAGCGCAGAGCTTTTTCAAGGACGTTGCCGACCGCCGCCGCCCGATCCTCGAGGATGGCGTGAGTCGCGTTCTGGGGATGCCCGTTTCGGTGCGCTGCGTCGCGGCAAACGTGGAGGTGGCGCCGCTGCCGGAAGATCCGGACAGCTCCCGTCTCCTCACTGAGTTCAAGCGGATCTATGGAGACGATGCCGTCGACGTCGGCAACGTCGACTAAGGGGGCTCGTCCCCGGCGCCATATTCGGAGTCTTGAGTCGATCTGAGGCGTTCGACCGGCGACGTTCAGCCGAGGCTCAATTTCGGGCGTGCAGCCGGGGACGGTTTCGGCCAGACTTCGGGGGAAGCGGCGAACGAAGCCGGCGAGCGACAGCGGATCCCAGGAGGAAACGACATGGGCATGGCCAACCTGCAGCGGATGGCAATGCAGATGCAGCAAGACATGGCGCGGGTCCAGCAGGAGCTCGCCGAGGCCACCGTCGAGGGAACCGCCGGAGGCGGCGTCGTCAAGGCGGTCGCCAACGGCAAGCAGGAGCTGGTCAGCGTCACGATCGACCCGTCTGCCGTCGATCCCGCCGACGTCGAGATGCTCCAGGACTTGATCGTCGCCGCCGTCACCGACGCGCAGCGGGCGGCCCGGGAACTGGCCGAGACGAAGATGGCGGCGGTCACGGGCGGTCTCAAGCTGCCCGGAATGTAGGCTGCCGTGCCCGCGCTTCTGATCGAGCCGGTCGCGAGGCTCATCGAATCCTTCGCCCGCTTGCCCGGCATCGGCCCAAAGACCGCCCAGCGCCTTACCTATCACCTGCTGCGCGCCCCCGAGACCGAGGCACGCACGCTCGCGGCCGCTCTGATTGCCGTGCGAGAGCAGGTCGTCTTCTGCGAGCGCTGCTTCAACATCAGCGATCGGCCGATCTGCGCGATCTGCGACGATCCGGGGCGGGACGTTACGCGGCTGTGCGTAGTGGAGGAGCCACTCGATGTCCTGGCTCTCGAACGAACGGGCGAGTTCAAGGGCCTCTACCACGTCCTCCACGGCGCCATATCCCCGATCGACGGCGTCGGCCCGGAGCGTCTCAAAGTGCGCCAGCTGTTCGAGCGGGCGGACGAGGCGAACCGCGCCGGCGTTCGGTTCGAGGAAGTCGTGATCGCCACGAACCCGACTCTCGAAGGCGAAGCAACGGCGATGTATCTCGCTGAGCGCCTCGAACCGCTGGTCGGCAGCGTCACCCGGATTGCGCGCGGCCTGCCGGTCGGCGGCGACCTCGAGTACGCCGACGAGGTGACTCTGATCAGGGCGCTGCAGGGCAGGCGGGCAATGTCATGATCCGTCGCAGCGTGCGGCCTTCCGTCTCGAACGACCCAGCCCGATCCCGGTCCGCCTAAGCCAGGGGTGCCAAGTGAGTCAGTTGATCAACGAGATGCTGCTGCGGATTGCGAAGCTGGTCGCCGCCGCCATCGTCGGCGCGATCGTCTACCTCGTTGCGGTAGCGGTCGTAGGCGTCACGCCATCGTTCGAGGTCGCGGCGTTGTGCTGGATCTCCGCCTCGGTGGGCTTGCTCCTCGTCGAGAGCAGCCCGATCTGAACGGCTTCGGCCGCGGCCCGAGTCGCGACCCGACCGCGCAGGAGGTCGACGACACGCAGGCGCGCGCCCACCCAGGCTTGCCTGATTCGGCCGGCGTGCGGGCTCGCTAGACCCCGACATGGCGCCCGAACGGCCGTCGGACCCGGCTGGTTTGACACCCGCCACCCCGGCCGATAGTATTCCGCGGCGCCCTGGTTCGACGACCTTCTGGGCCGTCGGCTAACGGGCCGGTCCCCGGCGCGTCGCTTGACAGTGGTGAGGCCTGGCCTCAACATAGAAGTGTTGCGCCTGGCGCGGTTGCGCGCCTTCAACGCGGGCACCTTAACAATTGAAGAGTGGCAGGAAATCCGGTAAGGATCGAGCGGGAAGCAACCCTCGGACGTAATCAGCCGTAAGGCTGAAGTTTTGTCGGAGAGTTTGATCCTGGCTCAGGATAAACGCTGGCGGCGTGCATGAGACATGCAAGTCGAACGGTCAATCGGGCTTGCTCGATTGATAGTGG
>JADGQJ010000179.1 GCA_017881885.1 Chloroflexota bacterium | reverse complement strand
GTGGTTTCTGAGGGTCCTCGAAGGCGCCCACGACAAGCCGGTCGGCTTGATGTCCGCCATTCTCGCGCTTTACGCCGACCCTTCCGCCGAGGCCATAGGGCGTTTCTACGAGCTGGTCAAGGGATTCCGAGATTGGGATTCGTCGGGCGTCTTCTGGCCCGTGCAGTTCATGGCCGACAGCGAGCTGAACTGGCTCAACGGACCGGCGCCCGTCGACGATCTGTAGGGCAGCGGGTGAGCGGCCGCGGAAATCGAAGAGGCCCGACGCCTTGCGGCGACGGGCCTCTGTTTCGCTCGGCCTACGCCGGCCAGACCCAGTCGCGGATTTCGGGCGCGTCCTCGCCCTCGGCACGGGTGTAGGCCCGCGCCTCGGTGCGCTTGTCCTCCATCAGCTGGCGAACGTGCGCGGCCTTCGCGCCGAGCCCTGGGATTCGGTCGATGGCGTCGATCACGAGGTGATAGCGGTCCAGGTCGTTGAGCATGACCATGTCGAACGGGGTGGTGGTCGTGCCCTCTTCCTTGTAGCCGCGGACGTGAAGGTTGTCGTGGCCGTGGCGGCGGTATGTGAGGCGGTGGATGAGCCATGGGTAGCCGTGATAGGCGAAGACGATCGGCTTGTCCGTGGTGAAGATCGAGTCGAACTCCGTGTCCGTCATGCCGTGCGGATGTTCGGTCTCGGGCTCGAGGCGCATCAGGTCTACGACGTTTACGAGGCGGACCTTGACGTCGGGCAGGTACCGGCGCATCAGATCCACGGCCGCCAGGGTCTCGAGCGTGGGGATGTCGCCGCAGCAGGCCATGACGACGTCCGGCTCTCCGCCCTGGTCGTTGCTGGCCCAATCCCAGATACCGACGCCGCGGGTGCAGTGCAGGATGGCCTGGTCCATCGTTAGCCAGTTCGGGGAGGGCTGCTTGCCTGCGACGATGACGTTGACGTAGTTCCGGCTGCGCAGGCAGTGGTCGGTCACCGAAAGCATCGTGTTGGCATCGGGCGGCAGGTAGACGCGGATGATCTCGGCCTTCTTGTTGACCACGAGGTCGATGAAGCCCGGGTCCTGGTGGGTGAAGCCGTTGTGGTCCTGACGCCAGACCAGCGAGCTCAGCACGTAGTTGAGTGAGGCGATCGGGCGGCGCCACGGAATGTCGCGCGTCACCTTGAGCCACTTGGCGTGCTGGTTGAACATCGAGTCGATGATGTGGATGAAGGCTTCGTAGCAGTTGAACATGCCGTGCCGGCCGGTGAGCAGGTAGCCCTCGAGCCAGCCTTCGCACTGGTGCTCCGAGAGGACCTCCATTACCCGGCCGTCGGTCGAGAGAACGTTGTCCTTGGCGTCCTCGGGGATCACTTCGGCGTCCCAGGCCTTGCCCGTCACCTCGAAGATCGCCTGGAAGCGGTTGGAAGCGGTCTCGTCGGGGCCGAACATCCGGAAGTTGTCGACGTTCTTGGCCATGACGTCTCGGACGAATGTGCCTGCGACATAGGTCGCCTCACTGTTCGAGGCGCCCGGCTTCTTGACCTCGACGGCGTAGTCGCGGAAGTCCGGCATGATCAGCTCGCGCAGGAGCAGGCCGCCGTTGGCGTGCGGATTCGCGCCCATGCGCCGCTCGCCCTTCGGCGCCAGCGCAGCCAGCTCGGGCAGGAACGCGCCTTTTGCGTCGAATAGTTCCTCAGGTTTGTAGCTCCGCATCCATGCTTCGAGTTGGGCTCGATGGGCGGCGTTGGTCCGCGTCTCCGCCAGCGGCACCTGGTGTGAGCGCCACGTGCCCTCGACTTGCTTGCCGTCGACGACCTTGGGGCCGGTCCAGCCCTTCGGCGTCCGGAGGACGATCATCGGCCAGGCCGGGCGCGCCTTGGCCTTGCCCGATCGGGCGGCCTTCTGGATGTCGCGGATCTCGTCGAGCGTCGTGTCTAGGGTCGCCGCCAGCTGCTGGTGCACCATGGCCGGATCGTCGCCCGTGACGAAGTACGGCTTGTAGCCGTAGCCGATCATCAGGTCGCGCAGCTCGCTTTCGGGGATGCGGGCCAGGACCGTGGGATTGGCGATCTTGTAGCCGTTGAGATGCAGGATCGGGAGGACGGCGCCGTCGCCCTTGGGATCGAGGAACTTGTTGGAGTGCCAGCCGGTCGCGAGCGGGCCCGTCTCGGCCTCGCCGTCGCCGACGACGCAGCAGACCAGCAGATCGGGGTTATCGAAGGCTGCCCCGTAGGCGTGTGACAGCGAATAGCCGAGCTCGCCGCCCTCATGAATCGAACCTGGGGTCTCGGGCGCCACGTGGCTGGGGATGCCGCCCGGGAAAGAGAACTGGCGGAAGAGCTTGCGGATGCCGTCCTCGTCCTGGGTGATGCTCGGGTAGAACCTGGTGTAGCTGCCCTCGAGGTACGTGTTCGCCACGATGCCGGGGCCGCCGTGCCCGGGGCCGATGATGTAGATGCAATTCAGGTCGCGGGCCTTGATCTCGCGGTTCATGTGGGCGTAGATCAAGTTGAGCCCGGGCGTCGTTCCCCAGTGGCCGAGCAGCCGCGGCTTGACGTCCGTGTCTTTTAGGGGCCGCCGCAGCAGCGGGTTGTCGAGCAGGTAGATCTGGCCGACCGAAAGGTAGTTGGCCGCCCGCCAGTACGCGTCGATCAGCCGGAGCTCTTCGGCGCTGAGCGGTCCTTTGCCGGTCGCTGCGGTGTCAGCCATGGCGTGTTCTCCCTAGTGAGCTCTGTGGCGAGCGGTCAATATTCGCAGGGTCAATCTTGAACGAGTCTCGCCGCCGTGTCAGGGTATCGGCGACGACTCATCCTCGTCCGGCGCAAGAGCAGTCACTTGGGGAGGTGGGCGGTGGATTGCATCCTGGGTTCGATCTCGAAGGGGCCGACGATTCCGCATTGGGCTGTCGAGGCCTTCCGCCTTGCCTTCCTCTCCGAACTCGCCGCGGCGGGAGTCAACATTCAAGCGCAGGCGGAGGACACTCCGGGGCGGGTGCCCGTCATCACCGCACAGATCGTTCGCGCCGATCCCGGCGATTGGTACTGGCGCCCCCTGGGCGGGCACGCCGTCTTTGAGATCTATGGTCAGGTGCGGACCGCCACGGCTACTCTCGGAGAGTTCCATGCCACCGGCGTCCGAAGGTGGAGCGGGATCCTGGGTAGCAACTCCGAGGCTCTTCTGACGGGTGCCGCTCGATTGGCCGGCGAGCGAGCGGCCTCCCAGGTGATCGACGTCCTCGCGGCTCGGTGAGTTCGCCGGCCTCGGAGCGGGGCCGTCTTGGCTCGAGGGGGAGCAGCTCGGGCCTGCGATCTGGACAGATTCAAATGGGCGTAGCAGGAGGCGAGGTCGGGGGCGGCGGCATGCGTACGCGAGGGCTTCGTGGAGACCGGCGCCGCCCCGGCCCAGCGTGGAATCGCCGGTTTGGAGAGCCTCCGCTCGAGCCACCGGCCGATTCCGACCCCCTGTTTCGCCTCGCTGCTACCCGGGTTGGCAAATGTCCAGATAGGGCGCATTCGGGCGCCCACCGGGGTTGGCCGAGCGTCGGCACGGCCGGCTGGATGGTTGCCGTCAGACCTCGAAACGGTCGCCCTCGGTGACAATCTGGACCGGGCCGGAGAAGGCGGCCTGGGCGGCGGCGAGGGCCTCGGCGCGCGAGTAGCCCATCTGGATATGGGTCAGCAGCAGGCGGGCGGCGCGGCCGACCGTGGCGGCGCGACCGGCGTCGGCGGCGGTGAGGTGCTCGGCGCCGGCAGGGACCCTGCCCGCCCCGAACGAAGCTTCGGAAAGCAGCGTGTCGCCCGGTCGGATCAGCGGAATGAGATCGTCGGCGCGGCCGCAGTCGCCGGAGTAGACGAGGCCCGGGGTAGTGGGCGCGCCATCGCCGGCCCGCGCGGCGGCGGCCCCCGCCAGAGAAACCCGGAAGGCGTAGCTCTCCTCGGTGTGAGCGACGCGCCGAGCCTCCAACTCGAACGGTCCGACTCGCTGCACGCCCGGCGCCAGCGGCGCGACGTCAAACGAAGCCGCGGCAAAGCCGGGGTGGGCGTGGAGCAGGTCGAGCCGATCCCCGAGGCCGGCCGGACCGAGGACCCTCGCGCGCCGCGGCGGATCGAACTCATAGCGCAAGTAGTGGCGGAGAGGCACCAGGTCCACGAAGTGGTCCGGGTGAAGGTGGCTCACGATGATCGCCGTCAGTTCGCTCGGTTCGATCGTGGACGCGAGGTTCGAAAAGGATCCCTGGCCCAGGTCCAGAAGGAGCGCCGCTCCGCCCCCGAGCGCCGCGCCC
>JADGQJ010000076.1 GCA_017881885.1 Chloroflexota bacterium | reverse complement strand
AGGGCGGGCAGGCCGTGACCACCCACCACGGACCCGGCTGCATCGCGGTGACGGGCTACTCTCCCGAGGAGCTGTCCGGCGATCCAGGCCTATGGTTGAGCCTCGTCGAGGCTGAGTACCGTGAGCCGGCAGCCGAGCATCTTCGGGGCGTCATGGCGGGCGAGCACACCGGGCCCCTCGAATACCGCATCCGCCGCAAGGACGGGGCCGTTCGCTGGGTCCGCTACACGCCGGTGGTCCGTCTCGATGCGGACGGAACTCCGATCGCATACGACGGGCTGATCCAGGACATCACCGAACGGCGGGCCCTGCAGGAGCAGCTACTCCAGTCGCAGAAGATGGAGGGCATTGGGCGCCTGGCCGGTGGCGTCGCCCACGACTTCAACAACCTGCTGACGGCGATTCTCGGCTACGTCGAGATGTGCAAGCTCGACCTCCCGTCGGATCTTCCGGCCGATCATCCGGCGAGGCTCGACCTGCTCGAGGTTGCCATGGCCGGCGAACGGGCGGCCGGGCTGACTCGGCAATTGTTGGCGTTCGCCAGCCGGCAGATCGTTGCCCCGGTGCGGCTGGATTTGAGCGCCGTCGTGGCCGACTCGCTCAAGATGCTCCAGCGCTTGCTCGGTGACGATGTCGAGATCGAGACCGCGCTCGAGCCCGGGCTCGGGACCGTCGAGGCGGACCCAGGCCAGATACAGCAGCTCCTGGTCAACCTGACGGTCAACGCTCGCGACGCCATGGCCGACGGAGGTCGGCTGCTCATCGAGACGGCGGACGAGACAATCGACGAGGAAGAGGCCGCAGCCCATCCGGGCGCCCTCCCCGGTCAATACGTCCTGCTCGCGGTGGCCGACACGGGCGTTGGCATGACCGAGGAAGTCCAATCCCACCTGTTCGAGCCCTTCTTCACGACCAAGGAGTTGGGCAAGGGCACCGGCCTTGGTCTGGCCACCTGCCACGGCATAGTCAGGCAGATGGGCGGCCACATCCGCGTGTGCTCCGAGCCCGGCCGGGGCACGACCTTCCGCATCTACCTGCCCCGAAAGGCCGGCGCCGCCGACCCCAAGCCCGCCGACGCGCCGTCCAGGCCGACCCCAACTGGCGATGAAACGGTGCTCGTCGTCGAGGACGAGCCGCGGGTGAGACGCCTCGCCCTGCTCGGCCTCCGAGCTCACGGATACGTGGTGCTCGAGGCCGCGGATGGAGCCGAGGCCCTCGAGATCGCCGGCCGCGTCGGCTCGACGCTCGACGTGATCGTCAGCGACGTGATGATGCCCGGCATCAGCGGGCCCGAACTATTGGAGCGCTTGTCGGCCATCGCCCCGCGGGCACGTGCGATCCTGATGTCCGGCCATGCCGAGTCGACGGTGCTGTCTCAGCGCCCGGCCTTGGATTGGGCGTTCTTGCCCAAGCCTTTTACCCCGGAGCGCCTCGCCCGTAAGGTCCGCGAGGTTCTGGACGCGCCACCGACCGACTGATCGATCGGTTCGCCGCCTCGACGTCGCTGCGCGCTCTCGCGCCGCATTGCCCAGTGGCGGAATGGGACGCCGAGCCGGGTGTTGGGCGCGGCAAACGTACCGTGAGAAGATTCGGGCCGCTCTTCGCAAGTCAATCGGGAGGCGAACAGATGGCCGCGGCCGCACCCTTCACCGGCTTCTCGCGCGACGCCGTCCAGTTCCTCGTCGAGCTGGCGTTGCACAACGAGCGATCCTGGTTCCAACCTCGGAAGGCCGAGTACGAGCGCCTGCTCAAGGAGCCGATGGAGGCCTTGTGCCGGGCCCTCGCCGGTCGACTTGAAGCCGACGGCCTTCCGCTTCGGGCCGATCCCGCACGCTCGCCATTCCGCATCTATCGCGACGTCCGCTTCTCGGCCGACAAGTCGCCCTACAAGACGCACGTTTCCGCGAGCTTCCCGTGGGCCGGCGAAGGCGGCGGCGTGGGTGCTTACTTCCATCTCCAGCCGGGCGAGATGTTCGCGGGCGGCGGGATGTGGCATCCGGAACCGTCCCAGCTGGCGGCGTGGCGGCAAATGGTCGCCGGCGACCTCGAGAACGTGGAAGCGGTGCTGAAGAGCCCGACGTTCGTAGCCACCTTCGGGTCGGTGAGCGGCGACAGCCTCAAGCGCGTCCCGACGGGCTTCGCCGCGGACCAGCCCGGAGCGGAGCTGCTGAGGCTCAAGGACGTCACGTTCGGCCGCCATCTGTCCGACGACGAAGTCTTCTCGCCGAACCTCCCGGACACTCTCGCGGAAGCCTTTACTGCCGCAGTTCCGCTACTCGAGCTTCTGGCTCGGCTATCACCCGGCGAAGTTCGGGCAGGTTGGCTCAGGGGCGGTTAGGACCCGGCGGTCCGGCACCGGTCGTTCGCCAGAGGCGGAATCCCGCGCCGCCTGTCGTCAGGCACCGAAGCCGGCATAGCAGATCCCTGGAGGGGACGGCGTGGATACGCGGCCGGCATTGACGGCTTTGGCCGGGAACCGGTCCACCCACTTCGCCAGCGCCGCCAGATCGGCCGTCTTGCCGACGATGCCGACGTAAGCTCCATTGCCGCAGAGCGCCAGTACGTTCGCATGACCGGACGCGTCGGTGAAGCAGCCTTCGCGGTCTGGTTCGACGCCGCCCGGCCCCCAGGAACCGTCTCCGGGTGTCCAGACGGTGTCGCCCGGCTTCCCAGTCGAACAGTCGCCGCTCCGGAGCTGGACCCCATTGGCCGCGAGCCGCGCGATATAGGCGCTCAGCGCGTCGTCGGGAGAGCCGAAGCCGTAGACCGCTGCGAAGGCGACGAGGGCAGTGTTGGGGCGACACTCGATCCCTGCGGCAGCGCCACTCGGAATGGCTTGTGTCGCTGCGCAGGCAACCCTGGCATCGTCGCGGAGGTTGGCGAGGAGTTGCGTCTCGACCGATCCCGTGCCGCTCTTCCAGGATGGCCCCGGAGGCTCGTCGTTCGGGTACTGGGGACTCGTGCTCGGGGCCGGGCTGGAGGCGGCGGTTTGGGTGGCCGGCGGGGTCGTGTCGACGGCGGACGCTTGGGACCGGTTCGCCACCGAGGGCGCGCTGCTGGGACTCGTCGAGCCCGTCGTTCCTGTAGCCGTCGGGGCCACCGTCCCGCCGGCGCCTGCGCACGCGGCGACCAGTAAGCCGAGGGCAAGTGCCGGAATGAACGAAAACGTCGATGCCTTCACGCCGACCTCCTCTGCACCCAATATATCGCCGTTTGACGTGCTTCGACAGGGGCTGTGACGACCCGGCGGCAACATCTCATGCCATGGGCTCCGGCGGCGCATGGTCGACTCGTGCGTATTGCCAGCCTGCATGGCCAATCTGCCGTCGCCGGCCGCCGGGGGCTTCCGAGATCAACCGATGAGCTTGACCATCGTGACGTCGGTCTCCGTGTAGCCGACTCCCTGATATAGGCCTCGCGCGACGGCGTTGTCGCCGAAGACGTGCAGCCGGATCGTGTCATAGCCGAGCGATCGCGCGAGCGGTTCCAGCGCCTCCATCGCCGCCCTCCCGTAGCCGCGCCGGCGGTGCGCCGGGTCGATGGCAATGTCCCAGATGAACGCCGTCCCGTGACCAACCTCGACCTCGGCCGCAAACCACAGCGCCCCGACCGCCTCGCCCGAATCGGTGACGATCGAACGGAACTCATGCCCCGCCGTGGCTCTCCCGTCCGGCACAACGCTGGCAAATAGGGCGGCCGCCCGCTCCTCCGCCGACTCCTGCGGCCACGATCCGACTCGCACCATGTCGGCAGCGTAGGCGGCGATCGACGCGACCCGCCACGCTTCCCAGACGGCGTCTTCCATCGGCAGCAGTCTGACCATGGGCCGGATGCTACGTGGTCGGTCTGGATCTTCCAAGCCCGAGTCCACCTGTCGCACGTCGAAGCCGAAGCGAAGAGCACGCGCCGCCTCGGAATCTCGTAGGTTCCCGGACCTGACGACCGGGCAGCGTCGACCACGTCTAGAGCAGGATGCGCGCGTACGGTGAGGCCGCACGACCCTTCGGTCTTCAGACTGCGGTAGCGTTCCCCACAGGTGCGCCGAGCGCGCCGAGCGGCTCGGCCTCTTGACATGTCAATACCCCCCAGGGGTATACAAAAGCGCCGAAATGGTGTAAGAATCATGGCAACGCGGCCTGTCAAGACTTGACAGGCCCTTAGTCATGTCAGGGTGGTCCGGGTTGAGGTCGGGCGAGTCGGTCGCCGTCGAGATATCGGCGGTCGGCCGGCCAGCGCCGGACCTCCAGTCGGGTGGTCGGACCGATCCAATTCGGTCGAGATCGCGAAGAGTGAACGTCGGGGGCTCGTCGGTCGTCTGATGAGCAGGAGATGCATTTGGCCGTAGGCGTTGCCGCCGAAGTGAAGAGCAAGCTCACGGTCCTCGAGATCGTCGGCGAGCAGGTGGAGCTGCGCAAGGCGGGCACCACTTACAAGGGGCTCTGCCCGTTCCACGGCGAGAAGACCCCCAGCTTCGTCGTGACCCCGGCGCGCGACAGCTGGCACTGCTTCGGCTGTGGCGAGGGCGGAGACATCTTCAGCTTTGTCATGCGGCGGGAGGGGCTGAGCTTCCCCGACGCACTGAAGCGTCTGGCGGCTCGGGCCGGGATCGAGATCGACGAGCGGACGAGCCGGGAGGACGCCAGGAAGGCTCGATTGCGCGAGGTGCTCGAGCAGGCGATCGCCTTCTACCACGTCGTCCTGACGCAATCGAAGACCGGCGCGCCGGCGCTCGAATACCTGCACGGCCGTGGCTTCACGGACGACACGATCCAGAAGTTCCAGCTCGGATGGGCGCCCGATGGCTGGGACCAGATGATCCGCATGCTCCAGACGCGCCGCAACGTGACGCTGGCGGAACTCGCGGACGTCGGCCTTACCAGCCAGCGGTCGAGCGGGCGAGGCGCCTACGACAAATTCCGAAGCCGGGTCATCTTCCCGATCCGGGACGCGGCCGGGAACGCGGTGGGCATCGGCGGCCGGATCCTGCCGGGGGCCGCGGGGGCCGCGGGGGCCGCGGGGGCCGCGGGCGCCGGCACGGGCCCAGGCGCGCCGGACTCCAACGCGCCCAAGTACCTCAACTCCCCGGCGACGGCGCTCTTCGACAAGAGCCGCACGCTGTACCTGATCGAGCGGGCCCGCGGCGAGTTGCGCCGGACCGAGGAGGCGGTGCTCGTCGAGGGCTACACCGACGCATTGATGGCGCACCAGGCCGGCTTCGAAAATGTCGTGGCCAGCCTCGGTACGGCCCTCACCCCTGCGCAAGTTGCGCTGATCGCCCGTTACGCGCGCGAGATAGTCCTCGCCTACGACGTCGACCCGGCCGGCCAGCACGCCGGCTCGATCGGCGGCGCAGATCTGTTCCGGCTCATCGGCTCACTGGCGGCGGAGGAGACCGGCGTCGAGATCACACGAGTCCGAGTCGCCCGGCTGCCCGAAGGCAAGGACCCGGACGAAGTCGTCCGCGACACGCCCGACCTCTGGCGGGAGGCAATCCGAACGGCCCAGCCGATCATCGAGTTCCTGATCGACTACTACGCCACGGCCTTCGATGTCCGAACGCCGGAGGGCCGCCGCCACGCGGTCGGCGCGCTCATACCGATGCTGCGCGAGATTCGCGACCCGGTCGTGCGCGACAGCTATCTCCAGACACTGGCGCGCCGAACCGGGGTGGAGGAGAGGGTACTGCTGGAAGCTCTTCGGGCGCCGGTACCTATCGGTCAGTTCGGAGCGGACGGCCGCGGAGGGTCGAGCGGGGCGGGCGGCGGTACTGGACGCTTCACCGCCGATGCCGTGATGTCGGCTCCGGACACGATCGACACGAAGGCGGAACTGAAGTCGCTGACGCTGGAGGAGGGCCGCCTCCTGCGGTTGATCATGCTGGTTCCGGAGCTTCAGGAACGGGTCGCCGACACGCTGAAGGCGCAGAACGCGCAGCTCCCGAGCACTCCGGCGCGCGAGCTTCTGGCCGCCATGCTCGCCGACCGCGAGGTAGATCGCGAGGCCGGTGGCTCGGGCGAGTTCAAGCGGATGCGCTTCCTGGAGTCGCTCGCGCCGGAACTGCACGGTCTGGCGATCGCCGTCTACGCCGAGCGCGGTCCGGATCCGAACGAACTCGACCCCAGGCGGGTCGCGGTCGGAGTGGACCAATGCCTGCTGGCGCTCGAGGCGGATCGCCTCGAAGAGGAGATCCGATTCAACGCAGGCGAGATCGCCGAGGCGCACGCCGCAGGCGACTCGCTCGAAGAAGCCCGACTCCTGGAAACACAACGCAACCTCAACGACGGCCTCCGATCGCTCGGTCGACGCCGTCATGACTCAAGCCTTCTCTCATCCGCTGGAGGACACCGATGACTGACCCCCTGGATAAGCAGCTCGTGGAGGTGGCCCTTGCCGGCGGTGGCCGCCGCAAGGCAGATCTGGAGGAGGCCAAGGCCGCAGGCGTGCGGCCGCGCCGTTCGGCCGAGGACGAGCCGCTCGACGACGACGACTTGCTGGCCGACGACGATGAGGAGGCCGTGCCGCCGGAGACGCTCGAGGACGACACGGTCGAGCTCGGTGTCGAGGTCGTCGTCGAGGACGACGTGCTGGCGGAGCCGCGCGTCGTCGGCGATGCTCCCGTCAAGCTGGACGCCGAGGCGCTCGAGGAACCGACCCCCGAGGAGCTCGAGGCGCTTTCTGCCGACATGATCGGGATCGACGACCCGGTCCGGATGTACCTGAAGGAGATCGGCAAGGTCGCGCTTCTGACCGCCGAGGAAGAAGTCGTCCTGGCCAAAGCCATCGAGCTGGGCGAGCAGATGGTCGACGAGCCGTGGAAGGGCATCGTCTCTCTCCACGAGTGGACGCACCACGAAACCGAGCGCAAGACCCGGACGATCAAGCCGCACCACAAGCTGCCTTTCGCCGCCGAGTCGGCTCAGATGGTCGTGGACGCCATCAAGTCGGAGGCGGCCGCCGACCTGCTGGTGCCGTCGCCGGACTTCCACCTGGTCAAGGCCGGCAAGGACGCCACGACCGAGGGCACGAAGGAGCTGCTCAAGGAGGCCCGACACCTGGTCGCCGCATACAACGAGTCGCTCTCGGCGGACGCATTCCTGGCGCTTCTCGATCGGGCTTACCTGGCCGTGCACAACGGCGACCTCGACTCGCGAGACAACGTTGGGCTGCGGGCGATCTACGACTGGAGCCGGGATGCGGTTGCGTTTCCGGCGCTCCAGCGCTGGATCGAAGGCCAGAATGACGTCGACTTGCTGCGCCACCTGGGCCACGACCCGGAGGTGCCGGCCAACACCAAGCTCCGCGACCGGCGCGGCGAACTGGTCAAGATCGGGCGCGACGCCCGCGAGCAGCTCACCTCCGCGAACCTGCGCCTGGTCGTCTCGATCGCGAAGAAGTACATCGGCCGGGGCATGAGCTTCCTGGACCTGATCCAGGAAGGCAACATCGGCCTGATCCGAGCGGTCGAAAAGTTCGACTACGAGAAGGGCTACAAGTTCTCCACGTACGCGACGTGGTGGATCCGCCAGGCGATCACTCGCGCCATCGCCGACCAGGCCCGAACGATCCGCATTCCAGTCCACATGGTCGAGACGATCAACCGCTTGATCCGAGTCTCCCGCACCCTGCTCCAGGAGCTCGGGCGAGAGCCGACGGTCGAGGAGATCGCCGAGGCCATGAGCAAGGGCCAGGAAGTGGTGGTCACTCCCGAGAAGGTCCGCGAGATCATCAAGGTGTCACAGGAGCCCGTCTCCCTCGAGACGCCGATCGGCGAGGAAGAGGACAGCCACCTCGGCGACTTCATCGAGGATCGCGGGGCGCTGGCACCCGCGGAGGCGGCGAGCCACCAGCTCCTCAAGGAGCAAGTCGAGGCGGTCCTGGACTCTCTGACGGGCCGCGAGCGACGCGTATTGCAGCTCCGGTTCGGCTTGGAGGACGGCCGCGCCCGAACGCTCGAAGAGGTCGGCAAGGAGTTCAACGTCACCCGAGAGCGCATCCGCCAGATCGAGGCGAAGGCGCTGCGCAAACTGCGCCACCCATCCCGGTCCCGCAAGCTCAAGGACTACCTGGAGTAGCGCGAATGGAGATCAGGAGACCCGGTCGGTTGAAGCCGGGCATCCCGCGCTGCGGCATCGGAACCCATCCGTCCGCGCGCGTTTCAAACGCCGAAACCTGTTGGCCTCATCGCTGACGAAGAGGAGCCCATGACGGATATCGCTACTCGTTACTCAATCGACGGAGCGCTTGCGCTCGAAACCGACGTCGTCGAACCCAAGCCGCTCGCCTCGCTGACCGCCCCGGATCGCCTGGACCGCGTGGCCCTCCATGAGCCGACGCCCGAGGAGATCGAGTCGCTCTCGGTCGATATGGTCGAAATCGACGATCCGGTCCGGATGTACCTGCGCGAGATCGGCCGCGTGGCCCTGCTCAGCGCCGAAGAAGAGGTCGTGCTGGCCAAAGCGATCGAGCTGGGGGAGCAGATCGCGGCGGAACCCTGGAAGGCGATCCTCTCGCTCTTCGAGTGGACCACCCACCGCACGGAATTCAAGACGCGGGCCCGGCGCCGAGAGCACATGCTCCCGTACGGAGCGGACGCCGAACGCATGGTTCGGGCGGCTCTCGCGGCGGGCGAAATGCCGGCGGTGCCCGAGTTCCATTTGACCGGTGCCCAGCGCGAGGCAGTCGGCGAGCGGTCCAAGGGGCTTCTTCGGGATGCCAAGTCTCTCGTCGCCGCGTACAAGGAAGCACCGGACGCCGATCGGCTGTTGGCTCTGGTCGACTTCGCGTTTGCGTCGGTCCACAACGGCGACCTGGATTCTCGTGACAACCCCGGTTTGAGGGCTCTCTACGACTGGTCGCGCGAGATCGCCTGGGAGCGCCTCCAGGTCTGGATCGAAGCCGGCAACGGCTCGGACGTGCTGCTCGAGATGGGTTGGGATCCGACCGTCCCGGCCGAGATGCGGCTCCGCGACCGGCGCGGGGTCATCATCCACACCGGCCAGGAGGCCAGGACGCATCTGACGTCGGCGAACCTGCGATTGGTCGTTTCGATCGGCCGCAAGTACGTGGGCCGGGGCATGTCGTTCCTCGACCTCACCCAGGAAGGCAACATCGGCCTCATCCGCGCGGTCGAGAAGTTCGAGTACGAAAAGGGCTTCAAATTCAGCACGTACGCCACGTGGTGGATCCGCCAGGCGATCACGCGCGCAATCGCAGACCAGGCTCGCACGATTCGAATCCCGGTCCACATGGTCGAGACGATCAACCGGTTCGTCAGAGTCTCGCGCACGCTGCTCCAGGAGCTCGGGCGCGAACCGACGATCGATGAGATCGCCGAGGCAATGAGCAAGGGTCAGGAAGCCGTCGTCACTCCGGACAAGGTCCGCGAGATCATCAAGGTGTCACAGGAGCCGGTCTCGCTGGACAAGCCCATGGGCGAGGAGGAGGACTCCCGACTGGGCGACTTCATCGAGGATCACGGTGCGATTGCTCCGGCCGAGGCCGTGTCCCACCAGCTCCTCAAGGAGCAGGTGGAGGCGGTGCTGGATTCGCTGACCGGCCGCGAGCGACGCGTTCTGCAGCTGCGGTTCGGTTTGGAGGACGGCCGCGCTCGCACCCTCGAAGAAGTGGGCAAGGAGTTCAACGTCACCCGCGAACGCATCCGCCAGATCGAGGCCAAGGCGCTGCGCAAGCTGCGCCATCCGTCTCGGAGCCGCAAGCTCAAGGACTACCTGGAGTAGCCGTCGTGGGGCCGCTCCCGAGTACGCTAGCCGTGTCTGGGCCGAAGCCCGGAGGAGTCGAACGAACGCTGCTGAAGCTGGACCGCTGGTATCCGCCGAGTGGCTGGCCGCCCATCTTCACGATCCCGACCTTCGGATCGTGCATGTGGCCCTCGACCGCACGATCTACGACCGGGAGCATCTGCCCGGGGCCATCTTCGTGGACCTGCACGTCGATCTGGCCAAGCCGGGCGCTCGTGCGGAGACGGGCAACGCCAAGCGTCAGTACCTCGTGCCGACGCAACAGGAGGTGGCCGACTCTCTGGCCGCGTGGGGTGTCGCACGGGGCACGCGCATCGTCTTCTACGACGACGGGAACAACCGTCAGGCGATCCGCGGCTACTGGCTGATGCGGTTGTACGGATTCCCGCGCGACCGAGTCCATCTTCTCGACGGCGGACTCAAGGTATGGCTGGCTGAAGAGCGACCCACCACGCCCGAAGCTGCCACGCCCACGCGGGTCGCGGCCACGGAACGGCTCCACGAACGCGACGAGTCGCTCATCGCTACTGCCGATCAGGTGCTGACATGGAGCAACGCGGCGAGCGCCCCGGGCGGTCCGACGTCCATCCTGGACGTGAGGACGGTCGACGAGTTTCTGGGCACGGACGTGCGGGCGGCTCGCGGCGGCAGGATCCCCGGCGCGAAGCAGCGGCTCTTCACGGACTTCGTCGCGCCCGACGGGCGGCTGCGCACCGGGGCCGAGGCTCTCGCGATCCTGCAAGGGACGGGTGTGAATCCCGAGGAAGTGCGCGCGACGTACTGTCAGGGCGGCGTGCGTGCTGCCCTGGCCTGGTTCGTCCTTCACGAACTGGCCGGGTTGGACGAGGTCCGCAACTACGCCGAGTCCTTCGAAGAGTGGGGAAACCGGCCGGATCTGCCCGTCGAGAAGTAGCCCAGACCGACGCCGAGACCGGCGCCGCAGAGCCTACGCTCGACGCCGGCCGGCCACGTCCCAGCGCCAGGATTTGCTCAGCCACCTCACGCCAGCGCGAGGCCATGCTATTCTGTCGCGCGGCGCCGAGCCATCGCCTGCGGTGGTGGCTCTGGCAGTTGCCTTCGGCGACTGTTCGTGGCGCATTTCGTTCCGGCGTAGCTCAGTTGGTAGAGCGGGCGGCTGTTAACCGCCATGTCGTAGGTTCGAGTCCTACCGCCGGAGCCACCCTCTTCGGGTTAGGTCTCTGCTAGGAACGTCGCTCGGGGTGGATAGCCGCGAGTTCAGCTGGCTGTCCGTCTCCCCGACCGTGTTCGGGGTCGTCGAGACATTCGTGTCGACAGCAGGATCTTGGTTCCTGGTCTGAGTCGGACGAGTTCGCGGACGGCTTGCGTCCGGCGAACTGACCCGAGGCCGGAACTGGGACGGGCCGGTGCCAAATCCGGCCCACTACATGGAGAGCGGGATGCTGCTTGGCATAAAGGCTCGCGTGGAGGCGAGCGGCCCGATTACGCAGGTGTCTGCGGCTGCCGCCCCATGAGCGAAATCGGTCGAGCGCCTTCATCGCATCCGGAGGTGAGCTGGGCGACGCTCAGTGACCGAGCCAGGGCATGGCGCGTCCTGCATGCGTCCTGGTCCGTGGCACAGCTCTGGTGCCTCGGCGACATCTGGGTCTCCGTGCTGACGCGACGGCGGAGTCGACGCCTCTGGGCGGGTGTTGCCTTCTTGTCTGTCGAGGGAGCGGCGCTCATCGTTGGCCACGGAGACTGCCCCGTCGGGCCGATGCAGGCCGAGTGGGGCGATCCCGTGCCGTTCTTCGAGCTCGTGCTGCCACCCCGTGCGGCGAAGGCCGCGGTCCCGGTGCTCGCCGTCGTGAGCGTCGCGGGGATTGTTGCCCTTGCCCTGAGACGGCCGGGGCTGGTGGCTCGCGCATAGCGCGCTAGGCTACAGATCGTCACCACGAAAAGCAGTCTTGGACTAACCGTCACCCGAGCACGGTGAAGCGTCACCTCGCCGACCTGCGTGCGCGGTCGGGTCTCACCACGGAACAGCTGATCTACGCCGGGCGAGCATCCGGACGGCTCGTCGTCCCGAGTCTGGAGCCAAGCTGAGTGTTTCGCGCCCAGTTCGCCCCCCTGGTCCGCGCCTTGCGCCTCGAATACCTGACCGACCGCTGCTAAACCTGCGCCTGCGCGCCGCCTGCCGACGACCGCGATGTCCCCTCGCCCACGTGCCTGAGGTACGACAGGAGGAGGCCGAA
>JADGQJ010000075.1 GCA_017881885.1 Chloroflexota bacterium | reverse complement strand
CAGTTCCTGAGCCTTCGCGAGACCGATTTCGTTGAAGCGGCAAGAGCAGTCGGGGTAAGCAACCTCAGAATCACATTCCGACACATCCTGCCCAACGCTTTGGGCCCGGTCATCGTCGTGATGACCTTGCTGATGGCTTCCAATATCGTGCTCGAGGCGTTCGTGAGCTTCCTCAACTTCGGCATCGCCCCCACCGAGGCCACCTGGGGCAATGCCCTCTCCAACTCGCAGGGCGCCATGGGCGACGGCAACTGGTGGTGGGCCTTCTTCCCCGGGATGGCGATCGCCCTTACCGTCATCTCGATCAACTTCATCGGCGACGGCCTGCATGACGCGCTCGATCCGAGGGCACGCCTGTGACCACCATCGTCGACCTCGATGGCGTGTCGCCGGTCGCTGAGGGTCGTGTCGTCGGGCCTCCGCCGCCTGCCGACGTGCTGCTCGACGTACGTGGGCTGAAGACACATTTCCACGTCATGGACGGGACCGTGGCTGCGGTCGACGGCGTCGACTTCCAGCTTAGACGGGGCGAGACGCTGGGCCTCGTGGGAGAGTCCGGCTGCGGCAAGAGCGTCACGTCGCTGACGATCATGAGGCTGATCGACATCCCGCCCGGCGAGATCGTGGCGGGCGAGATCTGGTTCGACGGCCGGGAGATCCTGTCTCTGCCGATGTCGGACATGCGCCAGATTCGCGGCGCCGACATGAGCATGATCTTCCAGGAGCCGATGACGTCGCTCAACCCCGTCTTCACCGTAGGCAACCAGATTGCCGAGGCCGTCAAAGCGCATCGCCAGGTGTCCAACAAGGAAGCCTGGAACCGTGCCGTGGAAATGCTTGAGGCCGTGGGCATCCCATCGCCGGAACGCCGCGTCAAGCAGTACCCGCACGAACTCTCGGGCGGCATGCGCCAGCGAGTCATGATCGCCATGGCTCTGAGCTGCGATCCGAAGCTGATCATCGCCGACGAGCCAACGACTGCGCTGGACGTGACCATCCAGGCTCAGATTCTTGAGCTCATCAAATCGATGCAGGAAAGGACGGGTGCGGCCCTCCTTCTGATCACGCACGACCTGGCCGTGGTCGCCGAAACGGTGCAACGGATGGCGGTCATGTACGCCGGTAAGATCGTCGAAACCGGCACCGCAGAGGATGTCCTGCTCAATCCGAAGCACCCCTATACGCAGGGCCTCATTACCTCTATCCCTTCCAACGTGGCCCGCGGCCAGCGCCTGAACGTCATCCGAGGCACGGTGCCGAATCCGTTCCGCATGCCCGGCGGCTGCCGGTTCCAGCCGCGTTGTCCGATGGCTTTCGAGCCCTGTCGAGATTTCGATCCACCGCTTCGGACGACGGACCCGGGTCGACGTGCGGCCTGCTGGCTCCATTACCCGGCGTCCGAGCGGCCGACCAGTCGCGATGTCGCCACGTCGGCCACGCCGATGCAGACTGAACGGGTGGCCAAGCAATGAGCGAACTTCCGGTGGCCGAGACGCCGGCTGAGCCAACGACAGAGCCACGGCACACCGAGCTGCTGGTTTCGGTCAAGGGTGTGGTCAAGTATTTCCCAATCATGGGCGGCATCCTGCGCCATAAGGTCGGTGACGTGAAGGCGGTCGATGGCGTCAGCTTTGACGTCCACAAAGGTGAGGTCTTCGGCCTTGTGGGCGAGTCGGGTTGCGGCAAGACGACGCTCGGACGGACCGTGCTGTATTTGCAGCGCCCGACCGCCGGCTCCGTCGAGGTCGGAGGGCAGGATCTAGGCTCGCTGAAGCCGAGAGACCTTCGGCGGATGAGACGGCGCATGCAGCTCATCTTCCAGGATCCGTACGGCTCGCTGAACCCCCGCATGCCCGTCAGCGACATCATCGGCGAAGGCTTGCTGGCGCAGGGCATGAAGTCCAGTGGGGCGCGCATCAAGAAAGTGGGGGACACCCTCGAGGCGGTCGGCTTGCGGCGAGACTATACGCGGCGCTACCCCCATGAGTTCTCGGGCGGCCAGCGCCAGCGCATCGGCATTGCCCGCGCACTCGCGCTCGATCCCGAGTTCATCGTTTGCGATGAGGCGGTTTCCGCGCTGGACGTCTCGATTCAGTCGCAGATACTCAATCTCCTGCTCGACCTTCGCGGCGAGTTCAATCTGACGTACCTGTTTATCGCCCACAACCTGTCGGTCATCGAGTACATGAGCGACCGGGTCGGGGTCATGTATCTGGGCAAGATGGCCGAGGTTGCCACGGCCGATCAGCTCTTCAAGCAGCCGCGCCATCCATATAGCGTTGCCCTGCTGTCGGCGATTCCTGTTCCGGATCCGCGAGTCCGCAAGAAGCGCCTGGTGCTCCGTGGAGACGTCCCGTCGCCGGCTAACCCACCGTCCGGCTGCCGCTTCCACACCCGCTGCTGGTTGCGAGAGAAGCTGGGCAATCCAGAGGAATGCTCGACCACCGACCCGCCTCTCCGCGACATGGGTGACGGGCAGATGGCGGCCTGTCACTTCGCTGAACAGGTCGGCCTCCAGGTCGCATCGGAAGTGGCCGAAACGCAATCGGTCATCGACACAGCGGCGGCGTTGCCCGAGTAGGCCCGCTTTGGAAGCTGGACCTTCTCGCCGCCTACCGTCTTGAAACTGGCACGGACCAAGTCGGTGCTTGATTTGGTCGAGCTTCGCGCCCAATATCTCGACAGTGAAGCAAAGGACGGAGGAGCCCACGGCGTCATCCGACGCTAACCCCCGACCCGGCAATCCATATCCTCGGGAGGAGAGCAAATGAGAACGAAGTTGGCCTCGCTGCTCGCTATTGCCGCTCTGGCGGCGGCGGCCTGCGGCGGCAACACCACCACCCCGGCGCCGACCCAGGCCGGCGGAGCTACCTCTGCACCGACAGGCGCACCCACTGCCGTGCCCACGAGCGCCATCAAGGCCGGCGGAACCTGGGTCTTCGGCTCGGCCTCAGACCCGACCACTCTCGACGCGATCCTCATGCAGGACGGTGAGTCGATCCGGATTGCCCAGCAGATCTACGAGACGCTGGTCAAGCTGCAGCCAGGCTCTGCCTCGACCCTGGTCCCGGGCCTGGCCAAGAGCTGGGAAGCCACTCCTGACGGCCTCACCTACACCTTCCACCTGCAGACCGGCGTCAAGTTCTCCGACGGCACCGCCTTCAATGCCGATGCCGCCGTCGCCAACGTCCTCCGCTGGAAGAACCTGCCGGACGCGCTGCAGGGCGACGACTACTACGACATCACCGTCTTCGGCGGCTATGGCGACAAGTCGCTCATCAAGTCGGCCACGAAGGTCGACGACGCGACCTTCACGATGGTCCTGACCACGCCAAAGGCCGACTTCCTGACGGCCATGACACTTGCGCCGTTCTCGATTCAGAGCCCGACGGCCCTCGCGGCCCACAACGCGGACAAGGGTTCGAAGGACACCACCAACGACTACTGGCAGAAGGCGCCCACGGGCACCGGACCGTTCATGTTCGCCGGTGACTTCGTACCGGGCGACCACTACACGATCGTCAAGAATCCCAACTATTGGGATACCGCGAACGCCGCCCATCTTGACAAGGTCATCTTCAAGCCCATCGCCGACTCGGCCCAGCGTCTCACGGCGCTCAAGTCCGGGACCGTCGACACGATCGACTTCGTCGACGCGAACCAGCTCAACGACATCAAGAGCGACACCACGCTGCAGCTGATCACTCGCTCGCCGCTCGATATCGGCCGCCTCAACATCAACCAGACGGTCAAGCCTTTCGACGACATCAACGTCCGCAAGGCGGTCTCCTACGCCATCGACCGCAAGGCGATCATCGACACGTTCTTCCCCAACGGCGCCGGCCAGGCGGCGGACTCGGACCTGCTGCCGAGCATGCCCGCCTATGAGCCGAACGCTACGGTCACCGGCTTCGACCTCCAGAAGGCCAAGGATGCCCTGGCAGCCTCGAGCTGCAAGGCGCCCTGCAGCATCGATTTCTCGTATCCGGACAGCGTCTCTCGCCCATACATGGTCGATCCGAAGGGCGAGTTCGAGGCGATCCGGACGATGCTCGAAGCCGCAGGCTTCAAGGTCAACCCGCAGCACAAGCCCTGGAAGGGCGGATACCTCAACGACGAGGCCAACGGCAAGTACGGCCTGGCGTTCATCGGCTGGATCTACGACTACGCCGACCCGGCCGACGGCCCCGGCATCTTCTATTCCACCTCGCTGGCCAAGTGCGGCAGCCTGACCCCGACCACGCCTCACAACTGCGAGGCGGCCGAGGACAACCCAGCTGTGGCGGCCGGCATGGCAAAGGCCATCGCCGAGCCCGACACGGCTAAGCGGACACAGGCCTGGAAAGACGTGATGAAGCTGATCAACGCCGACGTCGCGGACGTGCCCCTCGTGTGGGCCGGCTCCTCGCTCGGTCTGACCGCCAAGATTCACGGCTTCGTCCCGAGCCCGACGCAGACTGAGTACTACAACTCGGTCTGGAAGGACTAACCTCCGCCTGACCTGGTTCACGCAAGCGCGTCCCCGAGGGCTTGCCCCCGGGGACGCGCCACATCTTCACCCAGCAGCCGGAGCTCCCGCCTTCCGTGCTCAAGTTCATCGTCCGCCGTCTCATACTGCTGGTCCCGATCCTGTTCGGGCTGTCCTTGTTCATGGTCGTCTTCCTGCATCTGCTGCCCGGCGACCCCTGCGGCGCCATCCTCGGTGAGCATTCGACGGCCGAGAACCTCGCCCGGTGCCAGCATGGATTGGGCCTGGACAAGCCCCTCTACCAGCAGTACTTCGAATACATGTCGGGCGTCTTCCACGGCGATTTCGGCGTGTCGGCGACCAACAAGGTTTCGGTCGCGACCAGCTTCCTGACCCGCTTCCCGGCCACGATCGAGCTTGCCGTATCGGCCATGATCATCGCCATCGGAGTCGGGATCCCGCTGGGAGTGGCGGCCGCCAAGCGCCAGTACTCGCTCTTCGACAACTTCGCCACGGTTGCGTCGCTGATCGGCATCAGCATCCCGATCTTCTTTTTGGGCCTGCTGCTCCAGTATGTCTTCGGCGTCTGGCTCCACTGGTTGCCGACTGCCGGGCGATACGACCTCGGCGCGTACTCCTACGACGGTGCCGGCACCAACTTCCTCCTGTGGGAATCGCTGGTGATCGACCACGATCCGGCCAAGTTCGCCGATGTGGTACGCCATCTGATCCTGCCGGCTCTGGCGCTGGGCACCATTCCACTGGCCGTCGTCGCCCGCATCACCCGTTCCGCCGTCATCGAGGTGCTGTCCGAGGACTACGTCCGGACGGCCCGAGCAAAGGGTCTCACCAGCCGGCGCGTCGACAGCCGCCACGTGCTCCGCAACGCCATGCTCCCGATCGTCACGGTCATCGGACTCCAGACCGGCCTGCTGCTCGGCGGTGCCGTTCTGACCGAGCAGATCTTCTCGTGGGGCGGTGTCGGCAACTGGCTCTTCCAGGCGGCCGTGGACAAGGACTTCGTCGTGATCCAGAGCGGGGCGCTCATTCTGGCGACGATCTTCGTGGTGGTGAACCTGCTGGTTGACATCAGCTACGCCTACCTCAACCCGCGGATCAGGTACTCCTGATGGCCGGAATCGCGCTCCCACAGCAGCTCGAGGCGCCCATCAAGGGAACGAGCCTCTGGCGCGACGCCGCTCGCCGCCTGTTGCGCAACCCGGCCGCGATGTTCGGCCTCTTCCTCGTCGGGATGTTCGTCTTCGTAGCCGTGTTCGCCCAGTTCATTTCGCCGTACAGCCCGACCGACGGCTCGATCATCCACCGCTTCCTGCCGCCCAGTACGTCGCACTTGCTGGGCACGGACCTGCAGGGCCGGGACATCCTGTCGCGGATCCTGTGGGGCGCCCGATCGTCGCTGTGGGTGTCGGTCCTGTCGGTGTCGATCGGCCTGACCCTCGGCATCAGCTTCGGCGCAATAAGCGGGTTCGTCGGCGGCTGGCTCGACTTCTGGATGATGCGAGTGGTCGACATCATCCTGTCGCTGCCGGGGCTGCTGCTGACCATCACCATCGTCCTCTTCCTCGGCCCCGGCCTGAACACGATCGCCCTGGCGATCGCGATAGAGAACGTGCCGATCTTCGCCCGTCTCGTGCGCGCCGGAATTCTCGCGCTCAAAGAGAGCGACTTCGTGATCGCGGCGCGATCTATCGGGGCCACAGAGCGCCGCGTGCTCTTGCAGCACGTGATGCCGAACGCGCTCACCCCCGTGATCGTTCAGGGCACGCTCGCCCTGGCCACGGCCATCGTCGATGCCGCGGGGCTGGGCTACCTGGGCTTCGGGCCCCAGGACCCGGCGACTCCCGAGTGGGGGACCATGCTCACCGACACACAGCGCTATTTGACGAGCGGAGCCGCTTACACGGCGCTGTTCCCAGGCATCGCCATCATCCTGGCCGTCCTCGGGTTCAACTTGCTCGGTGACGGCCTGCGAGAGGCGCTCGACCCGAGGTTGAAGCGATGAGCCGCATTGTCGACGTCGGCATCGATGACACGCCGCGCGCCGGAACCGCCCCGCTGCTCAAGGTGCGCGACCTTCGCGTCGAATTCTCGTCCTCGTCCGGGCGCGTCCACGCGGTCAATGGAGTCAGCTTCGAGCTCGAACCGCACGAGCTGCTGGGGATCGTCGGTGAGTCGGGCTGCGGCAAGAGCGTGACTTCGCTGGCCATCCTGCGCCTCTTGGCCAAGCCCGCCGGCCGCGTGGTCGGCGGTCAGGTTGAGTTCGACGGCATGGATCTGCTCGGTCTGGGCGACGACGAAATGCGGGACCTGCGCGGCCGCCAGGTGGCGATGATCTTCCAGGACCCAATGACCTCGCTCAACCCCGTAACGACGATCGGGGAGCAGCTCATCGAGGTCGTCCAGGCCCACACCAAGCTGAACCGTCAGGAAGCTGAGAAGCGCGCCCTGGAAACCCTGGAACTCGTCGGCCTGCCCAATGCCAAGTCCCGGCTCAAGAACTTCCCACATCAGTTCTCCGGCGGGATGCGACAAAGGGTCATGATCGCGATGGCCCTGATCATGGGCCCCAAACTCCTCATCGCCGACGAGCCCACGACTGCACTCGACGTGACCATCCAGGCCCAGATCCTGGACCTCATCGGGCGTGTGGCCCGCGAAACCGGCGCCGCCGTGATGCTCATCACGCACGACCTCGGCGTGGTCGCCGGCATGACGCAGCGGATCCAGGTCATGTACGCGGGACAGATCGTCGAAACGGCCACGACCGAGGAGCTCTTCGCTCATCCGCGCCACCCGTACACCGTCGGCCTGCTGAGGTCGATCCCGCGCCTCGACATTGGCGCGTCGCGCGAGTTGATCCCGATCGAGGGTCTGCCGCCCGATCTCACCAGGTTGCCCGCCGGGTGCCCGTACGCACCGCGGTGCGCATGGGCAATCGACCGCTGTCTGGTCGAGAATCCGTCGCTGACGGTCCCCGGCACGACCGAGCCGGCCGAAGGCCTTCCTCTCGGGACGCATCTGGCGGCCTGCTGGAATCCGGCGACTGACGAAGAGGCTCGAGCCGGCATGCCGGCCAGCGGACACATCTCGGCCGTGTCGCTCGCGGCCCAGGAACGAGCCGCTGCGGCCGCAGCAGCCCTTGGAGGCCAATCGTGAGCAGTGGATCGGGCGCGGCGACGTCATCGGCCCAGGTTCCGGCTCCGGCACCGGGTGATGCGCCGCTGCTCTCCGTCGACGACCTGCACATGTGGTTCCCGATCACGAGCGGCCTGATCCTCGAACGCCATGTGGGCGACGTGCGGGCCGTTGACGGGGTCTCATTCGATATCCGCCGTGGCGAAACTCTCGGCCTTGTGGGGGAGTCGGGCTGCGGTAAGTCGACCACGGGGCGGGCGATCCTGCGCCTCTACCATCCCACCGGCGGTTCGGTGATGTTCGATGGGGTCGACCTGACGAAGCTCGAGGGCGAGCCGCTGCGGCGCATGCGCCGGCGCATGCAGATGATCTTCCAGGATCCGTATGCGAGCCTGAACCCTCGAATGACCGTCGGCGGAATCGTGGGCGAACCCCTCGCGGTCCACGGGATCGGCAGCCACGCCGAACGCCGTGAGCGCGTCGCCGAGCTGCTCGACGTGGTCGGCCTGAACCCCAACTTCCTCAACCGCTACCCGCACGAGTTCAGCGGCGGCCAACGGCAGCGCATCGGCGTAGCGCGCGCCCTCGCCGTCAACCCGGACCTCATCATCGCCGACGAGCCGATCAGCGCCCTCGACGTCTCTATCCAGGCCCAGATCATCAACCTGCTCGAGAAGCTCCAGGACGAGTTCCACCTGACCTATCTCTTCATCGCCCACGACCTGTCCGTCGTGCGCCATGTCAGCGACCGAATCGCCGTGATGTATCTCGGCCGGATCGTCGAGATGGTCGGCTCGCGTGAGTTGTACGAGCGGCCGCTCCATCCGTACAGCGTCGCGCTGCTGTCCGCGGTGCCGATCCCGGACCCTGAGGTGGAGAAGCATCGGCGCCGGATCATCCTGACCGGCGACGTGCCCAGTCCCGCAAGCCCGCCGTCCGGATGCCACTTCCACACGCGCTGCTGGCTGCGTGAGAGGCTCGGCAATCCGGAACGCTGTGTAGCGGAGGATCCGGTATTGCGTCCGCTGAGCAGTGGGCATCAGGTCGCCTGCCATTTCGCAGAAGAGGTGGACGGCTCCGCGGAGCAGGTCCTCCAGGTCACCGGTCGGGCCGCGGCGCCGAGCGCTACCGCACCGGTCGTCCCGACGCCGCCGTCGGCGGCCGCGCCGTCAGCGGCCGCGCCGCCGCCGCGACCTCGCGGCCGCGGCTAGACTCAACGGGTGCAGCCGCTTCGAATCGCTCTCGCTCAGCTGGCGCCGCGCCTCGGTGTTCTCGAGGAGAATCTGGCGCGCCACCGCGAACTGCTGGCCCAGGCACGGGCCGCAGGGGCGGGACTGGTCGTCTTTCCAGAGCTCGGCCTGACCGGCTACCAGCTCCAGGATCTGGCCGCCGAAGTCGCGATGCGCAAGGACGACCCTCGGCTGCTCGGCCTCGCCTCCGATACGAAGGGGCTTTCCGCCGTTGTCTCGTTCGTCGAGGAGGCCGACGACCACCGGCTCTTCATCGCGGCCGCGCTGCTCGAGGACGGCGATGTCCGATTCGTCCACCGCAAGCTCTTCCTGCCCACCTACGGCCTGTTCGACGAGCGCCGCTTCTTCGCCGCCGGCGACCGGCTCCGGACCGTCGACTCGCGCCTGGGCGTGAAGCTCGGCATCGCGATCTGTGAGGACTTCTGGCACCTGGGCGTGCCGGAGACGCTCGCCCTCGACGGGGCGCAGTTGCTCATCAACGTGTCGTCGTCTCCGGGCCGCGATCTCGCCGCGATCCACGAGGTCGGCCTCGGGACTGCCGCTTCGTGGCGGACCCTGATGCGAACCTATGCCCAGCTGACGACGAGTTTCGTCATCTTCTGCAACCGCGTCGGGATGGACGAGACGATCAGCTTCTGGGGCGGATCGGAAGTCATCGCCCCGAGCGGGGACGCGGTATTCACGGCGCCACTCTTCGACGAGGGGCTGTACACCGTGGATATCGAGCTCGGCGACGTGAGGCGCGAGCGAATCGGCTTGCCACTCCTGCGCGACGAGCGGCCGGAGCTTCATCTGCGTGAGCTGCGGCGGATCCTCGCCCACAGGACGGGTCTCGAAATCGATGAGGCCAGTGAGCCGGACGAGGGTGGGGGAACGCCGCCGCCGGCGAAGAGGGCGACCGGCGGGCGAGAGAAGCGGCCATGAGTGCGGCGTCCGGAGACGGGCAGGGCGAGCCGAACCAGGACGCAGACCGGCTCTTCGAGCTTCCGCCCGAGCTCGCGATCGACACCGAGATCGCACGGCGGGTGCTCGTCGACTTCATCCGGAACCAGCTCCGCCAGGCCGGCTTCAGTCGCGGGTTGCTGGGGCTTTCGGGCGGCATCGATTCCGCTCTCGTCGCGTTTCTGACGGCGCAGGCTATTGGGCCCAAGAACCTGCTCTGCGTTCTGATGCCCTACCGGACGTCGTCGCCCGAATCGGTCGAGCACGCGCGGCTCGTGGTCGAGAGGCTCGGCTGCGAAAGTGATCTGGTCGACATCAGCGCGATGGTCGACGGCTACTTCGGGCGGGACGGCAACCCGGGCGCCGGCGGTGAAGCCGTGCGCGAGGCCGCACCACTTCGGCGCGGCAACCTGATGGCCCGGGAGCGGATGTGCGTGCTGTACGACCGATCGGTGGCGTGGGGCGGGCTCGTCGTCGGCACGGGCAACAAGACCGAGTCGCTGATCGGCTACACCACTCTGTTCGGCGACTCCGCGTGCGCCTTCAACCCGATCGGCGACCTGTATAAAAGCCAGGTCCGCCAGGTGGCCGCCGCCATAGGCGTGCCCGAGCCGATCATTCGCAAGGCTCCATCGGCCGATCTCTGGCCCGGCCAGACGGACGAGGTGGAGGCGGGCTTCACCTATCCCGAACTGGACCGGCTCCTCTTCTGGATGATCGACAAGCGCCGCACCGATGACGAACTGTCAGCGATGGGATTCCCCGGCCCGACGGTCGAGCGGGTGAAGCGCCTGGTCGCGACGTCGGAGTTCAAACGCCAGGTGCCGCCGGTGGCGAAGCTGGGGCCGCGCACGACGGGCGTTGACTATCTTTATCCGCGGCGGCGACCGGGCTCGGCTCGAACGTGAAAGCGGGGAGTGGCACCGACGCGAGCGCGGCCGGCGCCACTGCCGGGAGTGGCCCAAGTGGCGCCGCCTCGAGCGGCGCGAGTGGCGCGGCCGGGGCCCCGGCCGGCCGGCTTTTCGTCGTCGCTACGCCCATCGGGAATCTCGGCGATGTCACGTACCGTGCCGTCGAGGTGCTGCGGACGGTGCCGCTGGTCGCGGCCGAGGACACGCGCCTTTCTCGGCGGCTCTTCGCCCGCTACGAGATCACCACTCACCTCGTGAGCTACCACGCTCGCAGCGGCCGGGGTCGCGAGCTCGAACTGCTTGAGCATCTCCGGTCGGGGCGCGACCTGGCCCTCATCACAGATGCGGGCACTCCGCTCGTCAGCGACCCCGGCGGGGAGCTGGCGTCGGCCTGGGCGGCGGAGGGCGGCGCCGTGGTCCCGATCCCGGGCGCCTCGGCCGTGCTCGCCGCGCTGGTGGCGAGCGGCCTGTCGGCGGCACGCTGGACCTTCGAGGGGTTCCTGCCGCGCTCCGGCCGGGAGCGGCGCGATCGGCTGTCTCGGATCGCCTCGGACGAACGTGCCTGCGTGATATACGAAGCCCCGTCCCGCGTTCCCGCGACTCTCGCCGACCTGGCGGCCGCCGCCGGCGGGGAGCGGCGCGCCGCGGTCTGCCGCGAGCTGACCAAGATGTTCGAGGAAGTCGTCCGTGGGCCGCTGGGGGAACTGGCCGCCCGGGCGTCTGCGGGCGGAATCGTGCTCCGCGGCGAATTCGCAATCGTCGTTGAAGCCGCGACCGCGACCTCGCCCGCCCAGGGTGTCGAAACCGCCGCCACGACGGCCGCCGCCATGCCCGCCGCCCGAGTCGAAGTCGCGGGGCTGATCTCCGGCGGCATGAAGCGTTCCGAGGCCGTTCGCGTGGTCGCCGCCCGGACCGGCCTCGATCGTCGCGAGTTGTATCGGGAAGGCTGAGTCGAGCCTCAGGTCGGGGCGGGGCCGCGGCCGCCGCCCGAAGCTCTGAGGCCGGAGAGGCCGGAGAGGCCGGAGAGGCCGGAGAATCGGCTCCATAGCGTTGATTGCCGGGGCGCGGCGGTGTGGGGGCAGCGCGCCACGCCCCGGGGGTGAAAGCTACGCCAGGACGAGCACCTGCTCGTCGTCGTCGGCCGTGGCGGTCTCGTCCGCCGGAGCGTCGGCCATGGTCATGACGCCGACCTCGGCCGCTTCGTTCGGGGATATGGCCGACGGATCGGCTTCCGGCTGAGTTGCCAGCGTTTCGGC
>JADGQJ010000074.1 GCA_017881885.1 Chloroflexota bacterium | reverse complement strand
AGAGGCCACACCCGTTCCCATCCCGAACACGGAAGTTAAGCTCTCCAGCGCCGAAGATACTGAGAGGGCAGCCTTTCGGGAAAATAGGTCGTCGCCAGGATTTTTGCGTTAACGGGCCAAATTCCGGGCTGGTGTCTTGAGGGGGTATTGGCGCGGCGAGCGCATTCCCGATCGAGCGCATCGGACGCTGCCGTAGGGTCAGCGCTGGCAGTTGCGGCAGTAGCTCGTGACGAAGCCGCCGGCCTCGGTCTGGGTGATTCGATGGCCGCATCTGCGGCACGGCTCTCCGCCGCGGTTGTGGACCTCCAAGAAGTCCCGGACCTCCGTCTCGAACGTGGGGGGTACGCGCTCGCGCAGGACCGCGACCGCGTTCGCCAGGGTCGCGCGCGTGGCTGCGTACAACTCGTCTACCTCTTCGGGGGCGAGCGTTCCACGCTTGCGGAAAGGCTGCAGACGGGCGGCGTGGAGGATTTCGTCTGAGTACGCGTTGCCTATCCCGGCGACGAACTCCTGGTTGCGAAGAAGGTTCTTGAGCTCGCCCGGATGCCTGCGGATGCGCGTTCGCCATTCGTCGGCGCTGAGGCCCGGGTCGTCGGCGTCGGGGCCTATTTCATCGGGGCCGGATCCGGGCGCTTGCCGGTCTACGCCACTCGGAAGCAGGTAGATCTTGCCCATCTGAGTAACGTCTCGGTAGCGGAGCTCAGGCGTCGCGTCGGGACCGGGAACCCAAGGGGCGTCCTTCGTCCAGGCGGCGGCATCTGCCGGCGCACCGCCATCGCGCGGCCCGAACTGCATCACGAACATCGTTTTCTTCGGCCTTGCGACCTTTGGGCCGGCGGCCAGCTGCAATCGGCCGGTGAGCATGGCGTTGATCGCGATCCGGTCGCGTTCGAACTCGAGCCACAGGAACTTGCCGCGTCGATGGAACCGTTCCAGGCGCTGGCCCACGAACGCGCCCATCTCTTGCGGCGTGCCGCGCACCGTCAGGGGCCCGGGAGCATCGACCGCTAGCACGGACCTTCCCGTCAAGCCGGCGTGGAAAGCGTCGGCCAGAATCGCCAGGTCGGGCAGCTCGGGCATGCCTCAGATTGTACGGATCGGCCCACCCGACGCGGAGAAGCGCGCAAGCCTTTGCGGCAGGCGCGTTCCGCCATCGATTGTTGACCCCAGGTGTGTGTGCTAGATTCACCCGGCCCTAGGGCAAGATCTGTATAGAGCCGAGCCCTCGCCTGATCGAAGGAGTGGACCGAGCGCACGAAGCCTCCGGACTGCTGATCGATGAAACGGCTTGAGCCAGGCTCGAGCCGTTCTTGTTTTTCGGGGCACCGACCATCCATTAGGAGACTTATAGCCTTGACTGAGGAGCAGACGGGCGGGACCACGCCGGAGATGGAGGCAGCCGCTCCCATCGCTGACCAGGCGTCCGAGCAAGCCGCCGGCGTAGCGATCGCCGACGAGCCCGCCGAGACGAGCCCCATCGCGACGATCGAACCAAGCGCCGAGCCGCCCGCCCCGGCTGCGCTCGAACCCGTCGCGGTGAGCGAAGCGGAGGTCGCCGACGCGCCGGCCGCCGAAGAGCCCGAGGAGCCCGAGGAAAGCCCGGAGGTGCCGGTAATCCGGCGCCCGGAGCCCTCCACGATGGAGGAGCTTCTGGCCGAGCAGGACGCGGACATCCGAAGCTTCAAGCACGGAGATGTCGTCGAAGGCACCGTCGTTCGGATCGATCGAGACGAGATCCTCGTCGACATCGGAGCCAAGAGCGAAGGTGTCGTCTCGAACCGCGAGCTCTACGGTCGGCATGCCGAATCCGCGCCGGCACTGGCAGTCGGGGACGTTGTCCTCGTCTACGTGCTGCAGCCGGAATCCCAGGAGGGCCACGCGGTCCTCTCGCTCAGACGCGCCGGGCTCGAGCGCAAATGGCGCTCGATGCAGGAGCAGTTCGAAGCTGGAGCGATCATCGACGCGCCCGTCATCGACCACAACAAGGGTGGCCTCATCGTCGACTGCGGCATCCGCGGCTTCGTCCCGATCAGCCAGATCGTGGACTTCCCGCGCCGGCCGCAGAACGACCAGCCGCGCGACGCGGCCCAGGAGATCGCCGAGAAGCTGCAGCCGTACGTCGGCCGCAAGCTCCGCCTCAAGATCCTCGAGGTCAACCGCAAGGCCAACCGCCTGATCCTCTCGGAGAAGGTCGCCCTGTACGAGGAGCGCCGCGAGAAGCGTGACGAGCTCTTCAGCAGTCTCCAGATCGGCCAGAAGGTCAGCGGAACGGTCCGTTCGATCGCGCCGTTCGGCGTGTTCATCGACCTCGGCGGGATCGACGGCCTCGTCCACAAGAGCGAGCTCTCGTGGAACAAGGTCAACAATCCCGAAGCCGGTTACAAGGTCGGCGACCAGGTCGAGGCCGAAGTCATCGATATCAACCACGAGCGTGGTCGCATCAGCCTCTCGATCCGCAAGCTCCAGCCGGACCCGTGGCATTCCACGGTGGCCGACTTCAAGGTTGGCGACGTGATCGACGGCACTGTCACCAAGCTCGTCAACTTCGGCGCCTTCGTGCGAGTGCGCGACGGCCTCGAGGGCTTGATCCATATCTCCGAGCTGTCCCATCAGCGCGTCGCACATCCCGGCGACGTCGTCCACGAGGGTCAGACGCTCAAGCTCAAGATCATCTCCCTCGACTCCGAGCGGCATCGCCTCGGCCTCAGCCTCAAGCAGGCCGAGGAACCGCCGGCTCGACCGGTCGAGACAACTCCCAGCGCGATGCCGGCACCGGCAGCCCCGCGACCCGAGCGACGTCCTCGCCCGGAGCGTGGCTACTCGATGACCGACGCCGTGCAGGAGCCGGAAGGTGGCATCGACAACACGCTCGCGTCGGCGTTCGCGCAGATCCGAGCCCAGGTTGCCGAATCCGAGGCGCAGGCCGCCGTGGATCCGACAGCAGACGCTGCGGCTCCAGAAGCTGCCCCCGTCGCCGAAGGCGAAGCCGCGCCGGCTCATGCGCCGGCCCCTGCCAAGCCGAAGGCCGTCCGAGCCCCTAAGGCCCCCAAGGCCGAAGTGGCTGCGGAAGCCGAGGCGCCCGCCGAAGCCGAAGCCGAGGCGGCCCCGGTCGCCGAAGTCGCTCCTGCAGTCGAGGCGGAAGCCGCGCCCGAAGCCAAGGCCGAGACCAAGGCCGAAGCCCAAGTGGAAGCCGCGCCCGAAGCCAAGGCCGAGACCAAGGCCGAGACCAAGGCCGAAGCCAAGGCCGAACCCGAAGTGGAAGCCAAGGCCGAGACCAAGGCCGAAGTCGTTGCCGAAGTCGCTCCCGCGGCCGAGGTGGCTGCGGAAGCTGAGGCGCCCGCCGAAGCCCCAGCCGAAGCTCCCACGGAGGAGCCCCAGGCGTAACTCCAGGCGGTCGGCAGATCCGCTGCCGCCTCCCGCGCGTACAACCTGTAGACGTAACCGACGACCCGCCGGCCCCGCCGGCGGGTCGTCTGCCCCTCCGGACTCCTCAACGGCCGGCGCCGGGGAACCGTAGAACGGGTCGATCACTCGAAGCTCGGGCCCACGCGTTGGGCCACCCAGCCCAACCCTGTTGGGGCGAGTTACACGGCAAGCGGGGCGTGCTAGCATGGCCCCACGGTCGCCTCTCGGCGAAGAGACAGAACAGGCGTTCAAGTTGATGGATCGTTTCGACAAGTTCACGGACCGGGCTCGCAAAGTCCTGACTCTGGCTCAGGACGAGGCGCAGCGGTTCAACCACAACTACATCGGAACGGAGCACCTGCTCCTCGGGCTCGTCCGCGAGGGCGAGGGAGTAGCCGCGCGCGTTCTCGAGAACATGAACGTTGAGCTGCCCAAGGTCCGGACCGCCGTCGAGTTCATCATCGGTCGGGGCGATCGGCCTGTCGTCGGCGAGGTGGGGCTGACCCCGCGCGCCAAGCGCGTAATCGAGCTCGCGATCGACGAGGCTCGCCGCCTGGGCCACAACTACATCGGAACCGAGCATCTGCTCCTGGGCCTGGTCCGCGAAGGCGAGGGCATCGCCGCGGGCGTCCTGGAGTCGTTGGGTGTGAGCCTTGACAAGGTCCGCCACGAGGTCATCCGGGTTCTCTCGCAGTCATCGTCGGCCGGTCCTACCCAGGAAACCAAGCGCGCAAGCAAGACGCCGACCGTCGACCAGCTCGGCATCAACCTGACTGAGGCGGCGCGGCTGGGCAAGCTCGATCCGGTGATCGGACGTGAGAAGGAGATCGAGCGGGTCATCCAGATCCTCAGCCGCCGCACGAAGAACAACCCGGCGCTCATCGGCGAGCCGGGAGTCGGCAAGACGGCGATCGCGGAAGGCCTGGCCCATCGCATCGTCAACGGCGACGTTCCCGAAACCCTCCTCAACAAGCGCGTCCTCACGCTGGACATCGGCTCGCTCGTGGCCGGCACGAAGTACCGCGGCGAGTTCGAGGAGCGTCTCAAGAAGATCATCGAGGAACTGCGCAGCACCAACGACGCGGTCCTCTTCATCGACGAGCTGCATACGCTCGTCGGCGCCGGCGCTGCCGAAGGCGCGATCGATGCCGCGAACATCCTCAAGCCGCCGCTCAGCCGCGGCGAGCTGCAGTGCATCGGCGCCACCACGCTGGACGAGTACCGCAAGTACATCGAGCGCGACGCCGCCCTGGAGCGCCGCTTCCAGCCGGTCATGGTCGAGGAGCCGACGCTCGAACAGTCCATCGCCATCTTGATGGGCATCCGCGAACGCTACGAGCAGCACCACAAGGTCGTGATCACCGACGCCGCGGTCAAGGCCGCAGTCGACCTTTCGATCCGCTACATCACCGACCGCCATTTGCCCGACAAGGCGATCGACCTGATCGACGAGGCGGCCAGCCGAGTCCGCCTGCGCTACGCCTCGGCTCCGCCGGCGCTGCGTGAGGCCCAGAAGGATCTCGACCGAATCACGCGCGAGAAAGACAGCGCCATCAACTCCCAGGCCTACGAAGATGCCGCCACGCTGCGCGAGTCCGAGGCCGGCGCCCGCCAGAAGGTCGATGACCTGCGCGCATCGTGGCAGGCCTCGATCTCCAACGAGCAGCCTCAGGTGGACGAGGAAGAGATCGCCCAGGTCGTCGCGATGTGGACCGGCATCCCGGTCACACGCATCGCCGAGGAGGAGTCGAAGCGGCTGCTCCACATGGAAGACGATCTCCACAAGCGAGTTATCGGCCAGCAGGAAGCGATCGAGATCGTCTCCAAGGCAGTCCGACGCGCTCGTGCCGGTCTCAAGGACCCGAAGCGGCCTATCGGCTCGTTCGTCTTCCTGGGACCCACCGGTGTCGGCAAGACCGAGCTGGCCAAGGCCCTCGCCGAATTCATGTTCGGATCCGAGGACGCGCTCATCAAGATCGACATGAGCGAGTTCATGGAACGCCACAACGTCAGCCGTCTGGTCGGGGCGCCCCCCGGATACGTCGGTTTCGATGAGGGCGGGCAGCTGACCGAGGCAGTCCGGCGCAAGAGCTACTGCGTCATCCTGCTCGACGAGATCGAGAAGGCCCACCCCGAGGTCTTCAACATCCTCCTGCAGATCCTCGAGGACGGGCATCTCTCCGACGCCAAGGGCCGCCGGGTCGACTTCCGCAACTCCATCATCATCATGACCTCGAACCTCGGCGCCAGGCAGCTCCAGACGAACTCGTCGCTCGGCTTCCGAGTCCAGGGCGACACCGACGAGCAGCGTGCCACCGCCAGCTACGATCTGATGAAGGACAAGGTCCAGAACGAGCTGAAGCAGACCTTCCGACCCGAGTTCCTCAACCGCCTCGACGCCACGGTCGTTTTCCGGTCGCTCACGGTCGAAGAGATCCGCCAGATCGTGGACCTGATGCTGGGCCGCGTCCGCGACCAGCTCAAAGCCCAGGGCATGACTCTCGAGGTCACGCAGGCGGCCAAGGACCACATCATCAAGATCGGCTACGACGTGGCCTATGGAGCCCGGCCGCTGCGGCGGGTCATCCAGAACATGATCGAAGACGTTCTGGCAGAGCAGTTGCTGCTCGGCCAGTACAAGAACGGCATGCACATCGTCGTCGACAAGAACTCCGAGGCCGGCCTGGACATCCACGTCGCCGAAGAGAAGCAGCCCGCCGAAGTCGCACCCTAGCGCGAGGTCGAGGGGGTTGGCTCGCCAGCAAAGCCGGTACATCTGCCAGGCGTGCGGCGCTGCCCATCTCCGCTGGGAAGGCCAGTGCCGGACATGCGGCGCCTGGAACACCCTCGTCGAGACGCTCGTCCGCGAACCGGATCACAAAGGGCGGACCGCTGGGGCGGGAACCGGGCCCGGCGCCGGCCAGGTTCCGCAATCTCTGGCCGGCCTGCGCGAGGCCGAGCCCGTCCGCACTCCAACGGGCATTTCCGAGCTGGACCGCGTCCTCGGCGGGGGGCTCGTGCCGGGGTCGGTCGTGCTGCTCGGCGGCGAGCCGGGGATCGGCAAGTCCACGCTGCTGCTCCAGGCCGCGGCGGGGCTGACTGCCACCGCCGGAGAGGTTCTGTATGCCAGCGGCGAGGAATCGGCGGGTCAAGTGCGGCTGCGAGCCGGCCGACTGGGGCTGCTCGACGGCACGGTCGGCGAGCGGATCCGGGTCGTAGCGGAAAACGAGGTCGGGCGCATCACGGCCCTGACCCGCGAGGGCCGGCCTGGCGTCCTGGTCGTCGACTCGATCCAGTCGGTGACAGTGGACGAGCTGGAGGGGCCCGCAGGGTCAGTCGGCCAGGTGCGTGAGTCGGCGCTGCGCCTGATGGAGCTCGCCAAGGGCGACGGCATCGCGGTCATCGTCGTCGGCCACGTAACCAAAGACGGCTCGCTTGCCGGGCCCAAGACACTCGAGCATCTCGTCGACGTCGTGCTGAGCCTGGATGGAGAGCGGACCGCGACGCTGCGCCTGCTGCGAGCCACGAAGAATCGCTTCGGTTCGACCGAGGAGGTCGGCGTCTTCGAAATGGCGGAGCGCGGTCTGGCCGAAGTCGCCGACCCGGGCCGAGCCTTCCTGGCCGGCGCCGACGAGCACGCGCCGGGCAGCGTCGTGGGCGCCACGCTGGAAGGGACGCGGCCGCTGCTGGTCGAGGTGCAGGGCCTGGTGGCGCCGGGTGCGTACGGGAGCCCTCGACGCACGGCGTCCGGCATCGACACGAACCGTCTTGCGCTCCTGATCGCGGTTCTGGGGCGACGGGCAGGCGTCGGCCTGGGGAGTCACGACGTGTACGCGAACCTGGCGGGCGGCCTGGATCTCGCCGATCCCGGGCTGGATCTGCCACTCGCGCTCGCCCTGACGTCGTCGCTGCGCGACAAGCCGGTTGCGCCCGACCTGATCGCGATCGGCGAGGTGGGGTTGCTGGGTGAGCTGCGGCCGGTGCCCGGGCTGGAGCGCCGTCTACGCGAGGCCGCCAGACTTGGCTTCAAGAAGGCCATCGTCCCAAAGTCGAGACGCGGGGACGTGCCCGAGGTCAAGGGAATGGAAGTCGTCGCCGTCTCGAACCTGCGCGAGGCGATCGTTCACGCCCTGGCCTCGAACCCCGGCTAGGATCGGGCGGGGCCGGGAGCGGCGGCTTCAGGGGCGCGCCGCACGGGCGAAAGTGGCGGCGCGCCGGGCGCGATGCTAGGCTGAACCCGCCGAGGCGCCCTTTATCGGACTCATTCATCATCTCGGTCCCTCGGTAGCCCTTGAGGCGAGCAGCGTGGTCCGGATCATTCGGTTGCTTGGAGCGGCTCTCGGAGCTGTCGTCGGTCTGTCATTCGTTCTGGCCGACGCGAACCTGTTCGAGAAGACCGTCTCTCCTGGCTTGATCATCTTCATCTGGGTGCTGGCCTGGATTTCGGTCGGCTTCCTCTTGCTGCCCTACCTGACGGTCGTCCCAGCCGGTCGGCTGGTGCGCGAAGTCCAGGCGATGTCCACCACCGAGTTCGTGGCTGCCGTTGTCGGGCTCCTGCTCGGCCTGTTGATCGCTCTCCTGCTCGGCCTTCCGCTGGCGGCGTTGCCGGAGCCCTTCGGGCGCTACCTGCCGATCGGCGTCTCGATCTGCTTCGGGCTGGGGATGGTCGGCCTGACCGTCGCCAAACGCGAGGATCTCGTGGCCGCCGCGCAGGCTGCCGGGTTCTTTCGCGCCGAGCACCCGGCTTCGACCGGCACTCAGGGAGCCCAAACGCAAGTCATCGTCGATACCAGCGCCATCATCGACGGCCGCATCGCCGACATCGTCGACTCGGGCTTCCTGTTCCACAAGCTCGTCATCCCGCATTTCGTCCTCGACGAGCTGCAGCGGATCGCGGACAGTTCCGACACCCAGCGCCGGGGTCGGGGACGGCGCGGGCTGGAGATCCTTGCTCGGCTCCAGAAAGACGGTCCGACTCCGGTCGAGATCGTGACCGACGATCCGGTCGAAGCCGGTGACGTCGACAGCAAGCTCGTGGCGTTGGCTCGTCTGAGGGGCGCCGCGATCCTCACGAACGACTTCAATCTCAACCGCGTCGCCGACCTGCAGTCGATCCGCGTTCTGAACATCAACTCGCTGGCGAATGCGCTCAAACCGGCATTGCTGCCCGGAGACTCGCTGCACATCAAGATCATGACCGAGGGGAAGGAACAGGGGCAGGGGGTCGGCTACCTCGACGACGGGACGATGGTCGTGATCGAGGGCGGTGCCCGGTTTGTGGATGCCGAGCTGGAGGTGCTGGTCACGCGCGTCCTCCAGACGGTCATGGGTCGGATGGTCTTCGCCCAGATGCACCAGGAGTGAGCATCCGAAAGAACCCGCGCCCCGATTCCGCAGGCCCGATCGAAGCTGTGGTCGTGGCCGCGGGAGCCAGCAGTCGAATGGGCGGGCTCGACAAGCTCGAGGCGGAGCTCCAAGGCCGATCGGTATTGCGCTGGTCGGTTGAGGCGCTGGCCGCGGCGGGCGTCGAGCGGATCGTCATCGTCACTTCATCGGCGCGCATCCCCGCGATCGCGGCAGCCGGCTGGCTCCCGGACTCGGTGGTGGCTGTAGTTGCCGGCGGGGAGCGACGGCAGGAATCCGTTGCGGCCGGCGTTGCGGCCCTGGCCGAAGCCGTGGCGGAGACGCGAGACGTGGCCCCGGAGGGCGGCGGCACGGCGTCGGCCCGGCCGTCGCGACGCACCACGGCCGCCGACCCCGTGATCCTCGTCCACGACGCGGCCCGGCCGCTGGTCAGCCCCGAGCTGGCTCGGGCGGTGGCAGCCGCGACGGCCACATATGGCGCCGCGATCCCAGTCCTGCCGGTCGCCGAGACCCTCAAGAAGCTGGACGGGGAGCGCGTCGGCGCCACCGTTGATCGAACGGACGTCGTCGCGGCCCAGACTCCTCAGGGGGTGCGGCGCAGCCTGCTGGAGCGCGCGTACGCGGCGTACCCTCCCGACGGCCCCGAAACCTGGACCGATGAGGCCTCTCTGCTGGAGGCCTGTAGAATCGCCGTCCATGCAATCAGCGGCGAAGCGACCAATCTCAAGGTGACCGTGCCCGTCGATCTCGAACGCGCCCGAGCGATGCTCGAAGGCGGACTCGTGCCCGGCCGTCCAGTCACGCCCGCCATTTCGGGTGCGACCGAACGCGCCCGGTTCGGCGCGCCCGCCGCCTTCTTGCCGCCCGGCCGGGTCGGGCTCGGCACGGACAGCCACCCGTTCGGCCCCGGCGAACCTCTCGTCCTGGGCGGTCTCCAGATCGCGGGTGCGCCGCGGCTGGTTGGGCATTCGGACGGCGACGTCGCAATTCACGCGGTCGCGGACGCCCTGCTCGGGGCGGCCGGTCTGGGCGACCTTGGTCGGCTGTTCCCAGCCGACTCACGGACCCCTGCCGGGATCGACAGCAAGGTGATGCTGGGCGCCGTCGCTAAGAAGGTTCGAGCGTCCGGCTGGACCCCGGTCAACCTCGACATGACGATCGTCGCCTCGCGGCCGCGTTTGGCGAAGCTGCTGCCGGACATGGCTCAGACCATCGCCGCCATCCTCGGCCTCGATCCCGGGTCGGTCAACGTCAAGGCCTCCACCGGCAACCTGGCGGGATCCGAGGGCGCCGGACGTTCGATCTCGGCCAGCGCAATCGTCTGGCTCGCGCAGCTCGACGGCCGGGCCGTAGAGAAAGCCTGATGACGATTCGGCTTCACGACACTATGGCCGGCGCCGTTCGCGAGTTCGTGCCGCTCGAGCCCGGCCACGTCCGTGTCTACAGCTGCGGGCCTACGGTGTACGGCCCGGCTCACGTCGGGAACTTCCGGTCGTTCCTGTTCGCCGATCTGCTGGTCCGCTACCTCCGATACCGGGGCCTGAGCGTGACCTGGGTCATGAACATCACCGACGTGGACGACAAGATCATCAAGGGCGCACGCGCCGAAGGAGTCTCGATCGCGGCAGTCTCGGCGCGGTACCGGGAGAGCTTCCTGGCCGACGTCAAGACGATCGGCATGACCATGCCGGACGTGATGCCCAGCGCGACCGAGCACATTCCACAAATGGTCGACCTGATCGGCAAGCTGCTCGAGCGCGGCAACGCGTATCGGACCGACGACGGCTCGATCTTCTTCCGGATCGCGTCCTGGCCGCCTTACGGTCGGCTGGCTCGACTCGACCCCGAAGGAATGCGCGTCGGCGAGCGCGTCGATGCGGACGAATACGGCAAGGACGACGTCCGCGACTTCGCCCTTTGGAAGGGTCCGAAGCCGGATGAGCCGAGCTGGGACACTGCCATCGGATCCGGCCGACCGGGCTGGCACATCGAATGCTCGGCCATGAGCATGGCCTACCTCGGGCCGTCGTTCGACATCCACACGGGCGGGATCGATCTGATCTTCCCGCACCATCAGGACGAGATTGCCCAGAGCGAAGCCGCCACCGACAAGACTTTCGTCGCCTACTGGCTCCATTGCGCGCATCTGCAGATGGGCGGCCAGAAGATGGCCAAATCGACCGGCAACATCGCTAGAGTCGCGGACATTCTGGCCGGCGGGGTTTCCCCGCGAGCGCTTCGGCTGGCCTTGATCTCCGCGCACTACCGGATGGGGCTCTCGTTCGGGGACGACTCGTTGCAGTCGGCAAGCTCCGCGATCGACCGCCTGGACACGTTGCTCGCGGCCTTGTCGTCATACCGCGACGACTGCCCGGACGACGCCACCCTGCCGGCGTTGCTGGACGGCGCGCGAGAGGCATTCGTGGCGGCCTTGGACGACGACCTGAACATCTCGCCCGCGCTGGCGGCGGTCTTCGAACTGGTCCGCGAATTGAACCGGCGGATCGACGCTCGCACGATTTCGACTGCCGATGCCGGCCGCGCAACTGAATTCATCCGCGATCTCGACCGCGTCCTGGGGATCGTCCCGGCCGCGGACGAGTCGCTCGACACGGAGTTGCAGAAGCTCGTAGACGACAGGGCCGCGGCCCGAACCGCCCGCGACTGGGCGGCTTCCGACCGCCTGCGGACCGTGCTCGCCGAGCGCGGCATCCTTGTGGAAGACACGCGCGACGGCCAGCGCTGGCGCCGCGCCGACTAACCGCGATAGCCGCGCGCCATCTGGTGCGCAGAGAGAGAACGGATCAACTTGCCTGACCATCGACACAAGCCCGGGGACGACCACGCCGGAGGCCGAAAGCCCGGCGGCAAGAAGCCGCGCCCGGATGGTTTCCGCCACGACGGCCCGCGGCCGGATGGGCCGCGACCCGACGGCCCCCGGTTCGAGGGACCGCGGCCCGACGGGCCGGCGTTTGAAGGGCGGAGGTCATTCGGCCCGCACCCTGGCGGCCCGCGCCCGGGCGGCCCGCGACCCGGCGGTGGCTTCGGCGGCCCGCGCCCCGGCGGCCCGCGTCGTGACGGCCCGCGTCGTGACGGCGGCTTCGCCGGCCCGCGACCCGGCGGTGGATTCGGCGGCCCGCGCCCGAGCGGCCCTCGACCCGGCGGTGGATTCGGCGGCCCGCGCTCAGGCGGCCCTCGACCCAACGATTTCGAC
>JADGQJ010000073.1 GCA_017881885.1 Chloroflexota bacterium | reverse complement strand
GCCGTTGCCGTTGGTCGGTGGATGGGGCGCTGTGGGATCAGCTCATAGAAGCTGCCTCCGGATTGACGCGAGGTCGTTCCACACGGTCTGCCGGACGATCTGGCTGCCCCGTACCTCGAGGATCCAAAGCACGCGGTAGCTGATCCATCGCCCGTGCCCGTCGATCTCGAAGGCGCGGCCGGTCAGCCGGCCATGCCAAGCGTGCTCGTCCAGGACGAAGTCCTTGCCGTACGACCGTCGAATCGGGACGTCGCTTTCGTGGACCGTCGCGGCCAGCGACTCCTGGTACCGCCGCCGCACAGCCTCGAGCCCCTGGATGGGCCCGTCGGCTGAGCCGACCACGTCGTGGACGATCGAGTCGGCCATCAGGGCGAGGATCGCCTCGATGTCGCCGTCGTGCTCGGCACACAGCTGGGCGTCGACGATGTGATCGAGGCGTGCCCGGGCGTCCTCATTGGGCTGCGGCTGGGACTTCATGCGGCGCACGATGTTCCCGGTCGCTGACCAAACGCTGATGCCTGCCTGACGTCCACCGGATCACACGGGAACGACGCCCGACACTGGGATCGGACTCGACTACCCTTGCCGGGTTGTACCGTGCCGCGAAAGGATCGGCGTGGGTCTCGACTTCCTGGTTCTGGGGCCGCTGGAAGTGGTCGAAGGCGGCGTTTCACTGCGCCTCGGTGGACCTCGAACGCGCGCCCTGCTGGCTGCGCTCCTGGTCGAAGCCGATCGGTTCGTCTCGAGGGACCGACTCATCGACGAGCTGTGGGGCGACGAACCTCCGGCCACCGCCGAGAACGCATTGCAGGCGCAGATCGCGGGCCTGCGCCGCGTGCTTCCAGGGCGGATCGAGACTGCCGGGACGGCGTACCGCCTGGCCGCACAGCCCCAGGACATCGATGCGAGACGGTTCGAGAAGGCGATCCGGGAGGCGCACGGGTTACTGGAAGGGCAGCCGGCGATTGCGGCCTTGCAGCTCGCCGATGCGCTGGCCCTATGGCGCGGCCCCGCCTTCGACGGCGCCACGACGGGGCGGATGGCCGGTGCCGAGGCGACCCGCCTCGACGCGCTGCGATGGGCGGCGCAGGTGGACCGGGCGGACGCCTGTCTCGCTTTGGGGCAGCAAGAGACCGTAGTGGTGGAACTCGCGGGTCTCGTTGCCGGCGATCCCACCAATGAGCGTCTTGCCGGCAGGCTCATGCTGGCCCAATACCGTAGCAACGGATCGAGCGACGCCCTGGCCACGTTCGATCGAGTGCGCGCCGCTCTCGAGAAGGAACTTGCGGCCACTCCCGACGCAGCTCTGCTGGAGCTTCGGCGGGCGATCGAGCGACACGACCCGACCCTCGCCGGCCCGACCGCCGGGCTGCCGGCTCCGACGACTCGGTTCGTGGGACGCGAGCGAGAGCTCCGCGAGGTTCACGATCTTCTGGTCGGCTCTCGGCTGCTCACCCTCGTGGGGCCGGGAGGCTGCGGCAAGAGCCGTCTCGCGCTGGAGCTCGCTCGCACCGTGGCAGCGGAGGGGCCGGTGCAAATCCATCTCGTCGTGCTCGCCGCGCTCCCGCCGGGTGGCTCGGTCACCCGCCTCATCGCCGACGTTCTCGACGTTCGCGAGCGACGAGGGGAGTCGCTTGTATCCAGCATCGCTTCGAGCCTGCAGAACCAGCGCAGCCTGCTGGTTTTAGACAACTGCGAGCACGTGCTGACGACGGTTGCGGGCCTGTGCTCGCAGCTTCTTGCCGGTGCACCAGGCTTGCGGATAGTGGCCACCAGCCGGGAGCCCCTGAGCACCCCAGGCGAAGTCACGTGGGCAGTATCGGGTCTCGAGCTTCCGTCGCCGACGGCTGCGGACTCGCAGATCCTGGCAGCGGACTCGATGCAACTTCTGAAGGATCGAGCGAGCGCGGCCCGGCCCGGGTATGTGTTGTCTGGGCTTGACGTGGCGAGGGGTGCAGCGTTATGCCGCCGGCTCGACGGTCTCCCCCTCGCCATCGAGCTGGCTGCTGCCCGTCTACGAAGCCTCTCCCTTGCGGAAATCGTCGAGCGCCTCGAGGGCCGCATGGACCTGCCTGCCCGGGCCGGGGAGGGGACGCTGGAGCGCCATCGGACCATGCGCGCCGCGATCGACTGGAGTCACGATCTGCTCGCGCCGGACGAGCGCCGGATGCTCCGTCGGCTCGCCGTCTTTCGCGGCCGTTTGGACGTTGACGGCGCAGTCGCGGTCTGGGGCGAAGCCGAGCCCGCCGACGACCCGTTCGCCTCGCTATGTCGGCTCGTCGACCAGTCGATGGTTGTCGCCGAACCGCGTCTGGATGGCCCGACCTCATACCGGCTTCTCGAGACCGTCCGGCAGTATGCGGAGGAACGGCTTGCCGAGGCGGGGGAGAGCCGGGCAACCAGGGCGCGTCACGCGAGCTGGTGCGGGAGTCTGGTCGCTGCTGCTCGTGATTGGGGCGGCAGCCGACAGGAAATGTGGCTCGCCAGTCTCGCCGCAGCTCACAACGATCTGCTCGCGGCCCTGATCTGGTCTCTCGGCGACGGGGGCGATCCCGACGGCGCGCTCGCGATGACCGCGGATTTGTGGTGGTATTGGTATATGGGCGGCCACGTTACCGAAGGGTTGGCGTGGCTGCGCAGGACGCTGGCGGCTTCCTCGCCGCTCCCCTCGAGGACGCGGGCCGCTGCCCTGAGAGGCGCCTCGGCCCTGGCCCGCAGCAGCGGCGACTACGCGGAAGCGATCCTTCTGGGCGAGCAATGTCTAGCGATGTGCCGGGGCCTCGACGACCGAGGTGGCGTCGCGGGCTCCCTCAACAGCCTGTGTGCTACGGCCCTCGCCATGGGTTGCGTGGAGGATGCCGTTCGATACGGCGAGGAGGGCTTGGCGGAGGTCCGCGGGACGGGTAATGGACGCGGGCTGGGCGCCTCACTCACGAACCTCGGCACTGCACTTCGCAATCTCGATCGGTTCGACGACGCGGACGTCGCCCTTCGCGAGGCGGCGGGCGTGTTCCAGGGCCTTGGTGACGTGAGAGGCGAGACCTCGGCGATTATCAACCGGGCCATCCTCGAGCGACGGCGCGGCCGGCTCGAAAGCTCACGCCAGTGCTGTCTCGACGCCTTGAGGCACTGCGTCGCCCTCGGCCACGCAGAGGGCGAGGTCGACTGTCTCGACGTCGTCGCGGCAATCGACGTCGCGGAAGGGCGGATGGCCCCAGGTCTGCGGCTGTTCGAGGTCGTCGACGCCGCCCGTCGCCGGCTTGGACTCGAGGTATCCACTCCCGACGAGCGGCGCGACCGCGACGCGGCGATTTCGCTGGCCCGATCGAGCCTCGATGGAGATGCCATAGCGGACGTCGAGGCAGGGGCCGGCCGGATCGAAATCACTTCGGCGGCCATCGAAGTCCTGGATGCCTCGGCCTGAGCCGAGGCATCGGGCGCTGCGTCGCCGCTCCTCGTGGTGGCCCTGGCGCTTAGAGTCGCCCGGCTGCGGCGGTTCCCAGGGTGGTCAGTGAGGCGGGGGTGATGTTCTGCAGACTGGGGTCACCCTGGACGTTGACGGTCAGGATTGTGGAGCCCTTGAGAATCTCCATCTGACCGATGGTGTTGGCGACGATGAAGACGAAGCCGGCATCGCCGACGCCGCTGAGGTCCTGGGACTTTCCCGAGCCCTGCGCCGAGGCTTTGTCGCTATCGAACTTCGCCTTCCCGGCGTGGGGCGCGACATTCAAGGTAAGGGATGCCCCATATGCGCAGGCCGGTCCCATGTCGCCGGTCGTGTCGTTGCCGGCTCCCGGGTCGGAGCCCAGAAGGGCGGTCGCATCCTGCTCGGTGATCACGGCGCAAGCGTTGATCGCCGCTGTCGAACCCGTCGCAGCCGTCGACTGCGCCCCGGCGCCTGCTTGCGCCGGAGCGCCCGCCTGAGCTTGGGTGGCCGAAGAGGTCGCGGCGGAGGCGCCTCCGCAGGCCGTGGCCACTGCGCTCAAGATCAACAACGCCGCGGCCGTTCTCGTCTGGAATCTCATCTTGCACTTCTCCTGGTCCTGGGTCGTGGTTAAGGCGAACGAACCTCATCTCGGAGCCCCGTTCACGGGCCGATGCCGCGCACGCTGACGCCTGCCGCTGATCAAACGCTGACGGCGTCCTCTACCGACCGCTGGGTAAGGCCGAGCAATGGCGAACGTGGTCGGGCGGCCGCGGCGACCCCTCAGTGGGCGCCGACCGGCTGCGGCCGCTGCATCAGCCCGAGCTGGATGAGCAGCCCGAGCTGGTCGGGCACTCCCCAGTGCTCGACGATCTTGCCGCCCTCGAAGCGGGCGACGTCCATCACGTCGGTCTCGAACGACTTGCCGGTGGGCGGGAAGCCCATGACCGAACCGGTGTTCACACCTCGGGCGCGGTTGAGCGACCAGACCGTGTCACCGTCGGCTGCGACCTTGACCACGGTGAGCTCGAAGTCCGAGAACCACGTGCGAAGGATCGTGATCGTCGCCTTCGTGCCTTCGATGCCGGGCTTGCTCCCTCGCTGGTGCTCGATGCATGCGGGGGAGACCAACTCGTCCACGACGCTGAGGTCGCCCTTGGCAAAACCGACATCGATGAGCTTGCGAAACGCCGCGATGTTCTCTTCGGCCGACATGTCATCTCCTACGTTCGTTAGAGTGATACTCTATTGACGTAGAGTGATACTCTACCGACATGGGCGATGTCAAAGAGAGGCTTACCCTGCGGGACGAGCGGGCGGCGGTCACCCGTCGGCGTATTGCCGATGCCGCGAGGACCCTATTCGGGAGCCGTGGCTACGGAGCAACGACGCTCAAGGCCGTCGCCGACGAAGCCGGCGTGGCGGTGCAGACGGTCTACGCGGTCTACGGCTCGAAGGCCGGGATCCTTCACGAGCTTCGCGACACGGTCGTGCGCCAACCGGCTGCGGAGGCGTTGTACGACGACGCGATGCGCGAGCCGAAAGCGGAGCGAAAGCTCGAGTTGTTCGCAAGCTCGATCCGCCGACGCTGGGAGTTCGGGCATGACGTCGTGGCGATCCATGGCGACGCGGCCGCGACCGATCTGGCGGTCCGCGCCGAAGTGGAGCAGGTCCTGGGCATGCGGCGCAACGGCATCACTCGGTTCGCCCAGTCGCTCGAGGCCGAACTGCAGCCGGGGATCGACCTGGCTCACGCCACGGCCGTCCTCGATGCGTTGACCTTGCCCGAGGTGTACGCGGAACTCACCGGCATCGGAGGCTGGAGCGCGGACGAGTTCGAGACGTGGCTGGCGAAGTCGCTGAAGAACCAGCTGTTGGGTCGAACCGACTCTGAGCTCGCCACCTGATCGGCTGCCCCGAGCTCCTCATTTCCAGCCAAGGACAGGGTTTCCATCCTCGCGGAACCAGCCTTCGAACGCCCACTCTCAGGGCAAGGGCGCGTGTGTCGCCTGCCAACCAACCTGCGAGGTTCCGACCGTGGACGCGACGCCGGTACTTCAATACGTCTCCGCAACCACGCCGACGGCAGCACCCACTGCGGAGCTCGACAGGGAGGGAGTACGGTCGGTCGATCGTGCCGCCTCCCTCCTGATCGCCCTCGGGAACTGGGACGGGGAGGCCGGGGTCACCGAACTGGCGCGCAGTCTCGGACTTCACAAGTCGACAACTTCTCGCCTTCTGGCGACGCTCCAGAAGCGCGGCCTCGTGCAGCAGGGTCGTGACTCGGGCAAGTACCGGCTGGGTTTGGCCGTGGTCCGTCTGGGCGGCCAGGCCGAAAGGGCGCTCGACCTTCAGTCGATCGCGATGCCCGAGCTCGAGGGCGTGGCCCGGGCCGTCAGGGAGACGACAACTCTCGGAGTGGTCGAAAGCGATAGCGTCATCACGATTGCCTGGTCCGACGCATCAGGCATCGGCCATGACCGGAAGTGGACATACCTGCCGCTGCACGCCACGGCGCCGGGCAAGGTGCTGCTCTCGAACCGACCCGAGCGCGAAGTCATCCGCCTTTCGAAGATAGGCTTCACGCCCTACACGTCCCGCACCATCGTCCGCGTGGACCGCCTGCTCGAGGAGATCGCCCGGGTCCGCAATCGCGGTTTTGCGACGGCCTTCGGGGAGTATGAGCCCTCAGTGAATGCGGTTGCCGTGCCCGTATTCGATCAGCGCGGATCCGTCGTGGCCGCCCTGGAAGTCAGAGCATCCGGCCAGCGGATCCAGCCGGGCCGCGTGCCCGAACTGATCGAGCGGATCCGGGCCGCCGCGGCGGCCATCACCGAGCAGATCGGCGGGTCGGTGGCGTACAGCTGATCGAACCGCGCCCGGCGACCGCGCCGCTCAGTTCGAAACGGGTTTGATCGGGTCAGGCCGACCGCCGCCGAAGAACGAGGTTGCCGCGTGAAATGGTCTTCGTTCGGGCTCGCGCCCGCTCGCTCGACCGGACTTGACACCGAGGCGAAATGCCGGCAGTTCGGTGCTCGGCAGCTCGCCGATCCTGACGGCTCGATGTTCGACGCGGTAGAGTGCAACTTGCCCGCGGAGAGGTGGCAGAGCGGTCTATTGCGGCGGTCTTGAAAACCGCTGGACGAGAGTCCCGTGAGTTCGAATCTCACCCTCTCCGCCAACGATTTGAGCGTGAAATGGGCTCGCAGGGGCTCTCCCGTAGGTTCGCTAGATCGGGGTTGACGGCCAATCTGACGGCCACCCGGATTCCGACAGCTTTCCGGGTTGACGCTCTTGACGTCGGATAGACTCGTCGGCATGAGAGGCGAACTCAAGCTCGGTCGTGCGTACGCCCACGTGGCTGACCTGAGACTGCTTCTAGACGAGTACAAACGAGGCGTGAGGGGGGCGCTCTTCTCTGTCTCGACGGCCGCCGATGGTGGGATCGAGTACCGGCGTGGGGAGGTCCCCGCTCCGCCGGCGCCCATCTCTCTCGTCTTTGGGGACTTCCTTCAGGCTGCGCGCGCGGCCCTGGATCACGCGATCTTCGCGTTCTCGGTTGCCGTCGAGCCGGACTATGTCCGCCCGCCGGGGTTCCCGATCGTGCTGGACGAAGCCCGCTACGACGCTGCCTCCGCAGCCCCGCTAAGGTACGTGCCGGCCGAAATCAGGGAAGTCGTTCGGCGGTTTCAACCGTTCGCCGGCGCGACCGGCCGCGACGACCCACTGGCGCAACTCGACGAACTTGCGGAGATCGACCGGCACCGTCAGATCAACCTGCTTGCCTCGGTTGTAGAGGCGGATTCGGTGGGCTGGACTGGTACGGCGCTGTTGGAAGATTGGCCGGACGTCAGACTTTACGGGCCGGCGGTGGCTGTTGGCGAGCCGCTTGTACGGGTACCGTCCCGAGAGCAGGAACCCTACAGAACGTTCACCCCAACGTTCGAGTTGTTCGTGGTCATAGGAGAGGGGGACAGGCTCGCCGTGCGGCCGGACGTGTTCGGGCTCGCCACCGAAATCCGAGCGCGGGTCCGCGAAGCGCTCGTCGAACTGGATCGCGCCGCGGCTCAGTCGCCCGCTCCGGCCGATGTGGGCTCGACATAGTCACCACCTGCCATCGCGATAGGCTGGCGGCAGTTCGGACAGACGGCATCGGGACCGAGATCCGGCACGCACCCACCGATCACAAGCTCGCCGCGTTTCTCGGCATCCCATGCTTCCTCTATCGGGTAGCCGTACAGGACCGGGATCGGCTCCACGCGCTGACGGCAGTTCGGACAGGTGATCTCTTCCACGCGGCGCCTCCTACGAGCCCGAGAGCACGTCGTCGAGCTTGCTCGCGGCTTCGCGTTGCAGCTGCGGGATCACGTGCGACGACGGGCGAGCGACCCGCGCCCTGGCAGCGGTCCGCGAACGCCTGGCGACGCCGCACGGGATCCTCCTCGTGCAGCCGGCCTTCCCCTGGTACCAGCCGCGGCTCGGCGAGATCACGTCCTACCCGCCCGGATAGAAGGAGAACGCCGGCATCTTCTGCCACACGAACCCCTGGCTGATGATCGCCGAGGTGCTGGCGGGCAATCCCGAAGGCGCCCTCGACTACTACCTGCGCATCAATCCGTCGGCCCGCGAAGCAATCTCGGACATCCACCGCTGCGAGCCGTACGTCTACTCTCAGATGATCGCTGGGCGCGACGCTGCGACCCCAGGTGAGGCGAAAAACTCCTGGCTGACCGGCACAGCGGCCTGGAACTACGTGGCCGCGGCACAGTGGATTCTGGGCATCAGGCCCGAGATCGACGGCCTGCGGATCGACCCGCGTCTGCCCGTGGCGTCGACCGGCCTCCGGGTGACGAGGCGGTTTCGCGGCGCGACCTATCACATAACCGTCCATCGGGGTTCGGACGCTGGTGACGCTGGTGACGGCGGGATCCGGGTGACCCGGCTCGTCGTCGATGGCACACCGGTCGACGGCAACCTGTCGCCGCTGCCGGGACGGCGGTCCGAGGTCGAGGTCGAGGCCTTCCTGGGCATCCCCACGAAGGTGGCCGAGACGACGCCGGGCGACTAGGCACTCGCCTACCTCGTCGTCCCGTACTCGGTGGCCGCCATCCTCTTCATCGGATGCGGTCAGGTGGCGCTGCTCGTCGTCTGGCGGCTGCTGTCCATGGTCAGCGGCGGGGTCATCTTCACCCGCCGCGCCCTGCGCTGGGTGGACGTCATCACGGCCTTCGCGGCGGTTGCCACGGTTCTGAGCGCAGTCGTCTTGATCCACATGCTCAGCTTCGTCCCCGGCGGGGGCGGACCGACCTTCTACGTAACGTGTGCTCAGGGGAGCCGGTGGAGAGCTACCCTCGACAGAACACAAGCTTTACACTTGGTGGATCGCGCGCCGGCGATCGCTGGCGTGGCTGACTGCAGGAGGGTTCGAATGACTCAGCCCGCCGGATGGCCGCAGCCGCCCGCACCGACGCCGGGTGGTCCATGGGCTCAGCAGACTCAAGTCGGACCGGCTCCGGGCCTCGCCTTTGGTGGGTTCTGGATCCGAGTCGCCGCCTACATCATTGACGCGATCATCCTCGGGATCATACAGGTGGTGCTCATCGCCGCCGCGGGAACCTCCGCAGGGCAGGGGATCGCCGGCATCGTCGGCATCGTCTACTTCATCGGGTTCTGGGGAACAACCGGCCAGACGATCGGCATGATGCCGTTCGGCTTGCGGGTCGTGAGCAACGCCGACGGTGGCAAGATCACCTGGGTCAACGCGATCCTGCGCTTCATCGGGCTGATCATTTCCTTCGTCGTCATCTTCATTGGCGTGATCTGGGTCGCGTTCGATGCGCGCAAGCGCGGCTGGCACGACATGATCGGCGGAACGGTCGTCGTCAAGAAGGTCGGCTGACAGTCCTCCCCCTCTCGCGCCTGGGGCGCCAAGCAGGGTAAGCAAGTCGCTTTAGGGCGGTTCGGGAGCGAGTTCTCGAACCGCCCTTTCTTCTTTGCCGGGCGCAGACCGCTGTTCGGCCCGCAAGAACGCCGTCAAGGTCGCCCACGGCCGTCGAAAGCGACTAGGGAGTCCACGTCGTGCCCGTCCCAGGGTCATACAGCTCGGCTGTGTCGGACGCACCGCCGGCGATCAGGACGCGGCCATCCTGGAGCAGGTTGATCGTGAAGCGGCCAGCAACACAGCCGAATGCTCCGCAAGGCCCACCGCGATTGCGACCCTGGCGTCCTCTACGGCCGCGGCTTCGATGCCCAAATCTGCCCCTTCTAATGCTTTCCGAATATACAGAGGCGGCCGGGTGCCAATTCGGGTCATACCCGTCGCGAAGTAGGTTGCCTGAGGAAGGGTGACCGACCTACGATGGGGAAGCAGGTTCGTCGGAGGCCGATCGTGCTGTCGACTCTTGGCGGACACAAGAGCGAGATGGGCAAACTGGTGATCCTCCCCAAGATCCGGGATCCGCGGTTCATCACCGTGCGTCGCGGCGGGTCCCTCCAGGACGACGACCATCGTCTTCTCGCGATGTGGGCGGCTGACTGCGCGGAGCACGTGCTCAACTACTTCGAGCAGGCGCGGCCGAAGGACGACCGTCCGCGACGCGCGATCGACCTCGGGCGTGCCTGGGCCCGGGGTGAGATCACGTGGTGGGAGGCCCGCACGGCGGGCGGCCATGCCAACGCTGCTGCAAGAGAGCTGAGCGGAGCCGCTCGGCACGCCGCATTTGCTGCCGGCCAGGCGGCAGCGGTGGGGCATGTGGCCGCCCACGAGCTCGGTGCTGCGGCATATGCGATCAAGGCCCAGCGTGCGGCAGCGGCTGAAGGCGAGCGCGAGGCGGCCGGCCGCCTGGAGTGCCTGTGGCAGCGTGCCCAACTCCCCCTCGAGATCCGAGAACTCGTGCTCGACGACCAGCGGCTTCGCAACGAGTTGTGTTGGTTCGCGTTCGACTGCTGAGGTGGGTGACCTGGTGACTATGAAGCCGCCGGATGCCGCACAATATATTGACAGTCGAGCGAAAGCAATCGATAATCGATAGATGAACATATTCACAACACGGCTTCTCCGCGTCGCCCTTGTCGTCATCCTGCTCGGGACCGTGCTCGCACAGGTGATCATGCCCGTGCTCGCGTCCGAGGAAGGGAAGACTTTCCCTGAAGTCGCCTACCTCGTCGTTCCGTACTCGGTGGCCGCCATCCTCTTCATCGGCTGCGGCCAGGTGGCGCTGCTCGCCGTCTGGCGGCTGCTGTCCATGGTCAGCGGCGGGGTCATCTTCACCCGCCGCGCCCTGCGCTGGGTGGACGTCATCACGGCCTGCGCGGCGGTTGCCACGGTTCTGAGCGCAGTCGTCTTGATCCACATGCTCAGCTTCGTCCCCGGCGGCGGCGGACCGACCTTCTATTACCTGGCCGCCTGCGTCGTCGGCGGGCTGGCGTTCGTGCTCCTCATAGTCGTCATGCGAGGCCTGCTCGAGTCGGCGATCGCCGACCGCGCCGAGCTCGACGAGGTGATCTGATGGCCGTCATCGTCGACCTCGACGTCATGCTCGCCCGACGCAAGATGTGCGTGGGCGACTTTGCCGAGGCGGTCGGCATCACCCCGGCGAACGTCGCCGTCTTGAAGAACGGGCGCGCCCGAGCCATCCGGTTCACCACCCTGGACTCGATCTGCCGGGTGCTCGATTGCCAGCCGGGTGACATCCTCCGGTGGACCGCCGACCCGCCCGCCTAGCTGGAACGCGTTCGAAGTACAAGGAGCGCCTCGCGCGCGACGAGCGCCTCGCGCCCGACGAGCGCCGCGCTGCCGCGCGGAGGCGCCTGGCGGGGAGCCGCCACGAGCCTCGCGCAAGCGGACAAAGCGCCCCTCGGTCCATACTCGTCCGATGGAGTCGAACTTCTTCGTAAGGCGGATCAAGGGTCTCTTCCCGATCCTCGCGCTCGCTCTGGTGGCCGTCGTCGCCGTGACCACCGCCATGACGGTCCTCGGAAACACCCAGGCCGACGCCACGCCCTCGCCCTCCGGCCCGCCGGCGACGCCCACGATCGCTCCCATCGGATCGCCCTCGGAGTTGCCGACCGACAGCCCATCGCCGCTGATGAGCGTGCCGCTTCCGTCCTCGATGCCGGTCATCCTCACCGTCTACCACGGCGAGCGCGACCCCAAACGAATCTGGTTCGTCGTCTGGCGCTACCCCCAGTTCCGCAACGGCAGCACGCCCCTCGCGAGCGTCGTGAACCAGGACATCCTCGAGGAAGTGAGGACTCGGATCACAGCCTTCGAAGGCGGTCCGGCGGCCGTGCGGCAACTCCCCGGCAAGAACAACACTCTGACCGGCACGTTCACGGTGAACATGCTTGCTTTCGACCTGGTCAGCCTCACCCTGAAATGGGTCGACGACACGGCCCCGGCGCATCCGTCCACCAACATCGAGACCCTGACCTATGCGCTCAATACGGGCGAGCGACTCGACTTCGGCCAGCTCTTCACCGACCCGCAGGCAGCAGTGTCGATCCTGTCGCAGCAATCTCGCGACCAGCTGAAACGGTCGCTCGGCGGTGCTTACGACCAGGTGGTCGTCGAGGCCGGCAC